>JBAUIH010000346.1:0-28307 GCA_049682755.1 Candidatus Aminicenantales bacterium
AAATGGCGAAAGGCATTGAACCAGCTTCGTGCCATCGAAAATCGGCAAAGGCAAATTTTGCTGGCGGAAATCAAAGAGAGGGCCATTTTCTATAAGTAGTCTAACCGGCTGATATTAAAGATGATAAAGACAAAGAAAATTCCGCAAAATCAAGTTATTTTCGTGCGGAATGTAGGTTTATCATGTTGGTCCCTGATTCATATTAGCCTTAAGCCAAGATGCTTTCTCTTGTAACACATCGGCAGGCACGATTCAATAAAATCGAAGACCGGGGGAGTAGAGACCTGGGGTTGGCAATAGTTCTGTCATCGCTCAGTCCGAATGGATCAAGCTAAAAGGAAAAAACTCGGGGGATTGATTGGATGAAAAAGGAAGAAAGGTGGGGTGAGTGAGGGGTCTCGAACCCCCAACCTGCGGATCCACAGTCCGCTGCTCTAACCAGTTGAGCTACACTCACCACAAGGCATAAGTCATTGAACGCGTTTAACTTGCGGCAACTCTACGGGAGCCTCCCCGGCTCGGTCGTTTTGGGCATTGACGGGATTTTGACGGGGTGCTAAGGGGAAAATCTCCGCAGCCACGGCATCGACAGCCAGCCGCTTGTCGTCGTCGGTCGGGTGAACGTATCGGTCTATCATGTCATATCTTAGCCAGCCGAGGATTCTCATAGCCGTCACGACGTTCGTCTTCCTAACCAGCCTGCTCGCAGCGAAGTGTCTGAGATCATGGAAGCAGACGCCCTTCTCCCGACTCATCGGGATGTCCGCCGCCTTACATGCGGCCTCGAAGGGCTTGCGAACGTCCTGGCGCCGCTTGCCGTTCGGGAGGGCGAAGATATATTGCCCGATTCGGGGCAGGCTGTCAATCGCCACGGCCAGTTCGGCATCGAGCGGAATGGTGCGCTCGTGTTTGTTCTTGGCGTTCTCGGCCCGGACCCGCAACGTCCCCAGAGTCAGACTGAAGTCTTGCCATTCGCTCTTCAGTATCTCACCGAGCCGCATGCCCAGCGTCACCGCCAGCCGGAGTACAACGCCAAACCAATCACCACCAGCATCCACGAGCCTGCGGAGCTGGTCGTCAGTAATGCCCAGGCCCAGGATGTGCTCCTCCCGCATGTTGTTCTCTTCGAGCCTCTTCACCCTTCGACCCCGCAGCGGATTCGCCGGAAGGATGTCGTCGAATTCGGCGGCATAGAGGACGGACTTCAGCAGCGACAGTTCCCGGTTCGCCGTGGCTGGCTTCCTTCCGTCATCCTTTGTCCGTTTGGTCATGTACATGCGCACGGCGCCGGGCTTTATCTCGGCGAGCGGTATGTTCTTGAACATCTTGTTGAGGGCGGCAAGTGAAGTCTCGTCCCGGCGGTGGCTCCGCTTCTGGCGCCATGCCGCAGAGTCGAGGAGGCCCTTGGCGTATTCACCAAAGCTTGTGCCGGGCACGACCCGGGCAGGCTTCAGCAGATCGCCGAGCTTCCCCTCCCTGGCTGCAATCCGCAGCTTGGCAAGAGATGTCTTCGCTTCCCCTTTGGTATAGCCGGCAAAGCGACGGACCCGGCGCCAATTCAACGTGATCTCCGTTAGGTAGTGGGCCGGCTTGCCGTCCCGGGCCGGGATGAAGACGATGTTTTTTTCTTTTTTCATAATGAAAGGCCTCCTTTGAACTGTTTGTAATCTTTATAAGCCCTGCCGAATCCCCACTTTTCAGAGAGATCATCCGCACGTCGCTCGGCCTCATCGCTGGGAGCACTTTTGGACAAGTTCTTGGGTTGCGAAATAAAATGCCCGATCTCGTGCGCGATCGTACACAGCTTGCGCTTCTTACTTTTGATTCCTCGAAAGTTAAAGATAATATACGCCCCATCACGCCCCCCCCTATGAAGAAATGGGTGCACAGTTCCGTCAGCGACAGTATGAACAAAAACCACCTTCTCTAAGACCTTTTTTCTGATGCGTTTTGGAAGCTTCTGAAGGACTTTCACAATAAGGAGGTTATTCATCTCATCTTCGGTTGTACAGTCGCCCATAATGCTCATGTTATAGCGAATCCCGTCCAGTGAGTTTTCCCAGTTCTCATAATCTCGCTTAGTACCCCTGGGGTCGGATTCTTTTTCTTTGATCAATGCTTCACCTCTCATACAAAAAGCGGCGCGGTCCAGCCATGCAATTAAAGGGGAACCGGCTGAACGCCGGATAGGTGGGAGCCGGCCGCGCCGCGCTCAATCATGCGTCCACTCTCCCTTGCCCTTCAAGCAGCGTCGTCTCGAGCTCGAGCATCACGAGTGTCCTCAATGTCGGGTCCTCAATCGAGGCGATGAAATCCGAGACGATCTTGACGAAGTCCTCGACCATCTCGCACGTCGCGAGCTCGCGTTCAAACTCGGTGAGTGGGATCATCAGCACTCCAGGCCCCCGGGAAGGCCCCGGACCCGGCCGCCTTCAATGTAGAGCTCGCGGGCCTGCCGCCTTGAAAGAACCCAGGGCTCAAGAAGCCGGACGATCTCGCGTCCGTTCGTATAGAGCTGCTCCGAAAGCGATCCCTTCTCGTAGATGACGCAGCAGAAGGCTTGCGAGTCCCTGCGTAAGACCTTCTCCGCCCAGGCCCGAGCCTCTTGCACGTCTCCGAAATATTTTCTGCCGACGGCTGCCGGCCGCTTTCCGAAAAACACAAGCTCGATCGTCTTCATTTTTTCCCCCAGTTTCTCATAACGCAATATATCGAAAAGATGATGCCGGCGGCGATTAACACGATCCAGCGAAAGGGCGTCATTTCAGCACTCTCCGATGAGTTCATCTTCGTCCAGAATCTCGTACCACACATCGTCTACGGCTTCGCCCGTCTCCACCAACACGAGGACACGCTGTCCATAGGACGAAGCCGGAACGGCCGTGCGCCACTCGGCCTCGAAAATCTGGTCGGTCAGAATGCTTCTAACTTTCATTGTTCCTCCCCCTCTGCGTCCGAGATTACGTTCAGATTCGCTTTTTGCAGCGATCGCAGAACATGAGGTCGTCCGTCTTGTCGCGCTCGCTTTCCAGCACGAAGTCATCCTCCGTGAGCGCATCCCACTCCTCCTTTGTGATGCATTTCTCACAGATCAGCCACTCGTCGATGCTGGCCGCGACAATCTCGACTCTCCTGATTGTACCCATTGGTCCTCCTTCTATGAAAAGTCAGATTAGAGACCCTTTGGCTGCTGGCTTCTGATGAAGGCTTGCAGATCTCGCTCCCGAATCCGCCATAGTCGGCCACCGCTTCCGAGCTTAAACGCTTTGAGTTCGTTATTTTCGATCCAGCGAATGACGGTCTTCCGAGTGACATGGACCTGCTCGCAGACATCCTTGAGAGTAAGCAGTTTGCTCATTTATTCCCCTTTAAGGTCACGTCAATACTATCCTTATATGGGTATTATTATCCTATAATATCCCTTTGTCAAGCTTTTTCTTTTGTTTTTCCAGCGCCTTTTTGGTAATATTTCGCTGATGGAAAAAGACTTGTTGACAAAAAAAGAGATGCTGGAATACCTCAGAATCAGCAAGGGAACGCTAGATAAAATGATGAGGAAGCGCGAGATTCCTTTCCACAAAATCGGGAAGCGCGTCCTCTTCAAAAAATCCGATATCGACCGTTGGCTAGAATCGAAGCGCGTCAAATAGCCTTCTCTCAAAAAAATCTCCCCAGGATCACTCAGGACGGGCGATCTCTGAACGGTCAAGGGAATTGCCCTCACCTTTTGGCCTATTGCCCCGCTCATAGCCAAATTATTTCCTTCGGCCCGCCGCCTTCATCCTGGGCGGCCAAAACACAAGCGCCAGCGGCGCTGTTTGAAATATCATCTTTCAGACCCTGAGGATGGTCGATTATATCTTTGCCCCGTCCCGTCCGCCGTTCGAGTTGCCGGAGTTCTATGGTCTGCTGCTTATGGTCTAACAATTCGACCCGCTGTTGCATGATGAGCGGCAAAAATTCTACATAGAGATCAGACTTCGAAAGTTCCGAATTTTTATAACTAATCCCTTCCTTCTCAAAAGCCGATGAGCACCACTCGCCGCTGTATCTATCGCCCGTGACTTCAAAAATTTCATAACCTTTCAGCGTCTCGGCAAACTCGTTTACGCAAGCCGCTGGATCAAACGGGGGCCGCTTCACGCGGATTGCGTCCTGGATAATTCTCTCCTCCTCCTTATGCACGATACTCATTGTCATGCTGTCCCCGCGCCCGCCGGAGGGATCAACAAAAGCAAAGTAGAAAGCGTCACTTAACTTCGGAATTTCAAATCGTCCCGGCATAATGCAAGCCTCTATCGCCTCAACTGAAAGATAAGTTTCAAGGTCTGCTCGAAATTCAGCTTGATATTCACTCGCCGCCCTCGCCGGGTCTTCATCCATCGCCCGATCTATCACCTCTTGACTATAGGTAGGATTCATGTCCAACGTTCCGGCCTTCCAAATCAGGACAGCCGGATCATCCTTTCCGTATTTGTCTCTGAACGTTTCAAATAAAACCCCGGCTTTCGAGTAGGGTGTGCTTGGGATCAATAAAATACTTTCGGCGTTTTCACCCAAAGCCGGGCGCAGGGCCGTCAAAATCTCAGCCGCGGGATTCATCCCCGCTTCGCGATAGAACGCGGCCTCATCGCAAACTGCCGCCAAAATCCGATAGCCGCGCAAGGCCCGATAGCTGCACGTGTGAACGGCCAGGATCACGCGGTTCGTCAATTCGATTTCTTCCTTCAGCTCCGTCTTCACCATGCCCTTGAACGCCGGCAGCCGCAGGATATCCCGGATGTAGTCGAACACATTTCCGGCCTGCTCGCGATCCACGGCCAAACAAATGATGTAGCCCCTCCCGATGTCGAAATCCCATTTTTTGAACACGGCCAAAAAAACTGCGATCAGCGCGCTTACCAATGATTTTCCCCCACGCCTTCCAATAATTAAAAAAACTTCTTTGAATGGTTCAGAAGGCGCGAATTTGCGGCCCGTGAATTTTCGATAAACGGCAAGCTCCTCCGCAGTCATCGGCAAAGCAAAGATCGCTTTCAAACACACAAACCAATTTTTGAACGTCCGCGGATCCTTAAAGAGCGATCCGAAGATCCGCTTTGACTTAACCGCTTCGATAATATTCATCGCTTATCCTCTTAAAAAAACGGGGGGGGCCGACAGGATGAAACCTTGAAGGTGACGATGCGGTCCCCCCCCCTATCGAAAAAAAGTAAACCGAAATGAAGGAGAAGCCTCATTGAAGCAAGTCCAAATATCGGCGGTTTAGGTCCAGGAATTTGCCGAATTCTTTTTTATCGAGGCCGAGTGCCCCGGCGATTCGCTCGTCTGATTTTCCTTGAAGGCGCAGATTTCGGATATCCCGCAAGTCAACGAATCGCTCCCCAGGCTCCGGCGCTTCCTGCTCGTTTAGGGCTTGGGGACGTGGGATTTCCCGGCAAAAATCCATTTCCTCAGCCGCCTGTCGCCCGCGCTCGTTTTCGATCATGTTTGCGTCCCAAGTCTCAAGGTGCGGACGGGCTACCTCTGCGCTGTAGAATTGCCTCACCTGGGCTTCTGGCACGCCCAGGGCTTTGGCAACTTTGTCCATGCCCAATCCCTTTGTCAGCAGCCGGCGAATGCGGACATAATTTTCCAGCGTTCTCAGCCCCCCAAAAGTATCATCCTGGTCTCGCGTTCTCTCAAATTCAAGCCCCACACTTCGGCCAAAAATTTTCCCGGCCGTCTCTTCTGTCAAGAAATATTCCCGGTCCCCAATAGAAAAAATCATCTTCCCCTTCTCATAGTAAATTTTGACTTCCTTCGGCTCTTTCATTTCTATTTTCTCCTTTTTTTTATTCAGCATTTTCTTCAGCATTTCGTCTCTCTTTTTCAGCTTCCTCGTTTTGCGATGCCATTAGATATCGCTGTGTGCCCCTGTCCAAATACCATTTGAGAAACGGCCCATAGGGGACGGAAAGCAGCTCGGCGATTTCCCGAGGGCCTAGGCCGAGTAGTAACATATGGGCGACTCGATGATGGACGCCTGAATTCGGCAGCGGCCAAAACGGCCCCTCGTTTTTAGGCTCTGGAAAAGGCACAGACGGACAGCATGGAGGGCCGGGCCTTAAATCTTCACGGCTTTTCCTTTTGACTTTCTTCATCTTATCGTTCCATCCTCCTTTAAGCGTTTTTTAATTTGGTCCTTCAAGGCGAACCTCTTATCCCTTGAGATTTCTTCCGGGATTATGTCTTCAAGGATTCGATCTACCACGTCGGCCGCATCCAACTTTTTTAGCTTTTCTCTCAGCCGCCCGATCGCCTTAAAAATTCCTTCCCGGACTGCCGCTCGGATGGCCTTGCTTATTTTCGCGTCCGTCATGGCCGCCGCCACAGATCAATATTTCGCCGCTTAGCCTCTATCTTGAAGAGGGGGGAATCATCATCCAGCCGGAGCTCAAGATGTAGCAGCTCATGGGAAATGAGGGATTTCAAGGACTCCTCACTGAAGCGGGGATCGCGTTTCCAATTCTCGGGGTCAATCCAAAGATTAACTATCCCGTCAACTTTATTTACGGCCCCACAGCCGCCCGTCTCCGGCCTTTTTAACATGATTCTAAATCTCGTCTCTTTCACTCCGGCAAATTCGCCCCTCAGTAGTTCCTTCAAAACTCGCACGATGTCCGCCCTCCGGATTTCGGCCTGGTCCTGGCCCTTAACTGCGATCAAAAGCTCTTCAAATCTCTTGTTTTCCATTTACCCTCTCCCACAGCGCACAGCCTGAGTGATTTTAGATTTATCTCGGTAATTATTTGCAATTCTCGATTTTAATTTGCAATCATCTATTATAATTTTCGATTCTAACTTGTGGTCATTGATGATTTTCGATTCCAGCCCACAATCACTTACGATTTTTGATTTCAACACACAAACATCAGAGGCCGGTTTTAGCAGGATGGCCCGGATGATGCTTATTATTGTCGCCATTTTTTATCCCCCATACTTATCTCTTTTTGAAAATACTGAAAATCGCCGCGTCCGGGAACGCGCTCTCAACCAGCCTCTCGCGTGGCCGTAGGTTAGGGGGCAGGTCGCCGGCCATGAAGGCGAGCTCAAGGTTTGGACGTTCAAAAACGAAATAGAATTTCGCCGTGCAGCGGGGACATACAAAATCAACCTTGGCCTGCCCAGGTTTCCTCTGCCCCGTGATCCGCTGACCGCAGGCCGGGCAGCCGACATCGTATGGAATCTTCGCCATGCTAATAATCTCTTTCAGAACGGATGAGGCCCGCCTCTTTTGCAAGCCGGATCGCCTCGACCAGAAAGCATTTCTGGCTAACCGAAAGTTGCTTTTGTCCGCCTTCTATGTCCCAATAATCGGCCTTCGAGATCCCGACAATCTCGCAGAACTGAGGCACGGTCAGGAATAAAGATTCCCGCGCCTCCCGGACCCTGGGGCAGCGAGCCGCCATCTTCGCCTGATCCCATTCTTCAACGTGTTTTTTGAGTCCCGTTGATTCAGTTTTTTTATTCACTTTTTCACCTCCGATTTTAGCTTCTCAATAGTCTCGCGCAAGCCGTCAGCCCGGCCCTCACGGTAAGCCTTCAAGAATGTCCTGGCCGCCAGGTAGATTAATTGACAATCACGAGAACAGGTCTCTTGCCAGGGCCGCCGCTTCAAATACTCACCTCCACAACAAGCACAGGAAGCCCGAAAAAAAATAAAAGGTGGGACATTTGTCCCATCTTTTTCCTGGGAATGCGCTGCGCATTTCTGCGGGGCTTTTGCCTTCTGTCCCTTCCCCCCGAGTGGCCGCCTGATAGCCCTTGGCCGACCCTGTCTCCCTGGCAGACCTCCGCCCCTTCGGCCTATTACAGCGTCACCAACGGCCTTCTGGAGCATAATCTCGGCCTCTTCGTGAGTCATCCCTGACTTTCTCCTGCCTGGCGACTATCCCCTAGATCCTCTCCAGCTTCGATCAATCGTTCAGCCTCCTCCAGCGCAGCTCGCAGCTCCGGCAAAAGCTCAACGTTAAATCTAATGCCCTTCGGCGTGGGATGATAGTCGGTATCCTTCACATACCAAAACCTTAAATCACAATAGAGCTCGCTCTTCCACTTATCGAGACAAACCCGGATCTGCCCCCCGCCCTTCTCAATCTTTGCTATGACTTTCATGTCTCCTCCTGATCGCGTCTCGGATTATGTCCGCCCATACCCAGAATACCAACGCAGCCGAAATCAAAAGCAAAGCAAATACGATGACCTGTAAGACGATCATTTGTCCTCCTCCTGGCCTTTCCCCTTGGCATTCTCGGCCAGCTTGCGGAATTCGGAAAGGCGCTGAGGCTCAGGGAAATTATCCGCAGTTCGGATATTTTTCTTTCCCCTTCCTACAGGCAAGGGCGGGCACAGCTCCCCGATCCGACGGGCGGCCAGCCTCTGAGCATAATGCGATTGCTTTTTGGTTATACCAGAGGGAAGACTTTTTAACGAAGTTCCTTTGCGAGAACTTCGTCGGCTTTCTTTCATGATTTCATCTTTTTTCTTCGGCAGCAATTCCCCCAGCTTCGCCTCGGCCCAGAGAAGGGCGATGGCAAGGTTGCCGAGAATATCGCGCCAGGAGGCCCTAGGAAGGGCGATCGAGAGCTGACAAGGGCAGGTCACCTCACTCATCGTGCCCCTCGCCGTCAGCGTCTCCCCTGATGGTCTCGCCCTCAACGTCCTCATCCTCGCCCTGGCCCTCGCCCTCTACATCGGCCCCGGAGTCCGTCTCGCCCTCCCCCGTCTCTCTGCCCTGGCCGACAGCCTCACGCTCAGCCTTCTCAAGCGCCGATTTCTCGTCTATCTCCCGGACGATCTCGGCCAGGTCCATCTCCGGCTCGAGCTCGCGCCGCTCGATCCCCAGGAGCGCGAGAGCCTCTTTGATGAACCGATTGAAACTCAGATAGTGCCCGGTCCCGATTCCACTCTTCAGCTTGCCGCTCGAATCAAGCAGGCCATGCTCCCGAGCGTGCTCCTCGATCAGCCTAACCACTCCAACGAACGTCACCACCCGGTCAATCAAGACCCGTTGCGCCGTGCTCAGGTCTTCCTCACTCGCGGCCAGGTCATGAATCAGGCCCTCACGGATCGAGGTCAGGTAATGGCCGATGTACTTCCGCCTCTCCGGCAGCGTCCCCCTGGTCAAAAGAGAATAGCCGCCGTGCCTGGGGACTGGCCCCGGCTTCCTTCGCTTCTTCTGAGATTTAGCGCTCATCTATAACCTGTTTATTTTCAATAATATGCCATTAATATGCCATTTTAAGCGAATTCCGAACACGTCAAAAATCCCGTCAATCCTGAGTCTCTACAGGGGAAAAACATGGACAATATGTCCAGTGCGCAAGGCAAGGTTCTTGAGACTATCGAGGGGCCGAGCCGACGGCTGCCTATCGTAGGGTTTTGACCGGGAGGATGGATTTCTCTTGGCCTAAAATCAAAAACAGCTACCGCTTTCGGAAGCGGTACCGCTACCGGTTTCGGAAGCGGTTGGCCCTTTTTGCTTATGTAAAGATTCTTTACTTCCCCATATGACCGCTTCCGCTTTCGGAAGCACCCCCTGCTACCGCTTTCGGAAGCAATATATATACTTATACCATGCATGGGGACGCTCACTTGGCCAACCCGTATTGGTCGAATTGTCCGGACAGCTCGTAGGTTGTCCGGTTGCCGTACAGTCCGCCGCCTTCGTCAACCCGCTTGATCCACTCGGCCTTCTCAAGCTCCGAGTACGTTTGACTTATTGTTTCTGGCCGTTTGAGTCCGGCATAGCTTAGGCGGATGATTTCGCGATAGGAGAGGGTGACGTTGCCGTTGTTTTTTTTCGGATTGCGCTTTCCTTTGAGGAGAAGGTAGAGTGATTTGGCTCTTGGCGAGAGCGCCGCCCATTCAGGACAGCCGAAGATTACTTCCTTGTGCAAACCCACGTACGGCCTCGGATCACGTTTTTTCTGCATCCTGGCCCCTCATCGAAGAAAGCCGGACGGAACCCGGGGCCGGAGGGGCCTCGCGGTCACCCAGATCCCGCCGGCCGTTTTTATTCATCATCGCTACGGTCCTCTGCGAGCTGCCAGACGGCAGCGTCCCAGGAATCCTCCGGGTTTTCTTCCAGGTGTTCTCTGACGCGCTTGTCCAAATCTTCCGGGATCTCGGTGAACTCGTCTACTAGTTTTTTTTGGGTTTTTATGAACTTTTCGATATTCTGCCCGAGAATCGCGCGCTTGTAGGTGGTTATCAATTCGTCTTCCGGCGGGATAATCTTTTCAACCTCGTGCTCTTCCAACTTCTCTTCAAGCCATTCAATGAACTGCTCAGAAGTCATGGCGTTGAGCTCCACGCGCTTTCCATCCCAATCGCGATAGTTCGAGCTTGCCGAAGGGATGAGGAACTCCACCTCTTCTTCGGTCGCACCGCACTCTTCAAGATAATTTCGCGCCTTCTCGCCGCTGCTGCTTTCGCCGACATCTTCGGATTCGAGGTTTTCAACGTCTTCAAGTCTGAAACCCAAATCAATGACCTCGCTGCCGTGGGCTAACCGCGTCCCCTCTCTTAAGGTTTTCAAGATCTTGAATCCCGCCTTATCGAAATCATGTAGGGCGAAAACCCGGACGTGACTTTCCAGCGAACAAAGTAGATCGCAGGCAGCCTTCACGGGCATGCCCTTGGTGGACATAATCGCCATATCGTACTTCTCGGCAATCTTTGCTTCACTCAGGATTTCGTCAAACCCTTCTTTTTCGATGAACAGGACCGAACGAAATCTATTGGCCGGTCCCTTGGTCTTCACTAAATCGTTCATGCGCAAGTCGTCGCCGTTAAGTGAATATCCCCACTTCGCGACATACTCCATGACATCGATTCCGCCGACGCCGATTTTCATCCCGGTATGCGGCTCTTCGAAGTGGCCACGTGCATCCCAAGCAATTCTCCAGCTCTGTGACCCGGAACGGCCCTCTTCGATAAAGTTTTTCAGCAGGACGCCCGTTATGTAGGACGCCTTCAGCTCATCCGCATCAACTTCGTTTTGTATCATCGGCCGGATCGCATAGAATATCTGCCGGGCATTAGCCCAGTATTTCCCGTTCGAACTCGCCTTATTGTAGGCAGCTTCGAGATGTACGAACACGGCATGTTGGATTGTCCGGCGGCCGGAGGGGACGTAGAACCGGGCATAAGAACGCATGCGGTCATGGCGATCGGCCTTGTGCATCTCGGCCTTCCACGGCTTCGTGACGTGCGCCAGCAGCTTGGATAAGCTCGCCTTCTGGTCGCTCACAAAGATAACCTCGTTTTGCCGCGGTTCGTGAAAGCAAATCTCGGCTGTATCATGTGGATGATAAGCAGCACCGGCTTGTCCCTGCCGATTCTCGCACTGCCCACGGCTTCGCTAATTTCCTCCACCGGGTCGCCGATCGTTGGCGACCAATTCAGGCCCGTGATAACCGATCGGTGCGCCTTTTCGGTGTCCGACTTGAGCGCGAATAAAGCCTCCTGTGTATACGGCAAGCCTGTAGCATCCACGCCCTGACATTTGCCATACTGGAAGGATTCGGGGACGACCCCGATATTGGCCGCCGCCCAGCCCTTCAGGTGATCCCCACCGACGAGTCCCATCTGGTAAGGCTTCACCGGCTTGCTGTGATCCCTCATCGCCTGAAGGAGCTTTTTGATGACGGCCATATCAACATCGCCGTTTTTCATAAGGTCGTGTAAGTAGGTTCCTTTGAATCCCTTAATGATCTCGGCTCCTTTGGCGGTCCCGGATAGACCTCGAAACTCGGTCACGAACTCCCGCACCGTCTTTGCCTTGTTCTTGTCCTTTCTTTCAATCAGCAGATAGGCGGCGATCAGGTCGCGGAGCTGGAATTCGTTGTACCAATGAGCCGAAGTCGGATTGTCGGTTCGCCATTTGGCCCAGGTCGCGACACTGGCCGGGTAGGATTTGCCGTTGAAATGAAAAGTGGCATGCGGATTGAAAAGGGCATAATGGGCGATAAGCTCGCCGGACGTTATAAGGTCGGGTTTTTCAGCGGGCCATGTCCCGTCGTAATTCGACCCGGACGCCCTCCGGGGAAGGCCGTCTTCATCTTCCTCACTCTCGGGGGAATTGTAAGAATCTGAGGTTTTTTCGTCTTGTAATCTGGATGACAAAGGCCACCGGACGGAGACCTTTGTCCCGTTTTTTATAGGTCCGTCGGAAGACCTGAAGTCCATTTGCGGTTTCGCCATGATCCTATCCAGGGACGTCTTGATGACATGCCGCTTGCCCCGACTCTCGACGGTGACTTCGCCCTCGCCCAGTGCCACAAACGGGGCCGCCCAGACCGTCTTCAGGGCGTTCCCCATCTGCCCCCGCGTCGGGCTGACATAATACTGTTTGTCGCTGATGCGCACCATATAATCAAGAGACTTCTTGATCGTCGAGAACGGCAAACCGGGGCCGTTGTCGGTGACGGAGAAATGGTCCTCCGTATCTTCGACCGTGATCTCCGGCTTGATGTCGCTGACCTCGCAGGCGTCAAGGGAGTTGTCGATGAGCTCCTTTAGCAGCGAGATGCGCCAGTAGCTTTTCGGATGGCCGATCTGCATCATCAGCTCTTTTTCCGTAAAGAACTCCAGCTCCCGACTTAACTCGAACATCTGCCGGTTCAGAGTTACGTTTACCTTCATCGGTCCTCGACTCACTGCCGCCTCCCGCCCGCCGCCTTCACCGCCGCTTGCTGCTCTATGGCCGTGACGTCGATTCGGATTTGTCGTCCGATTCGCAGGACAGCTCCTTCGGGCAGTCGGCCTCGGGCTGCTAGACTATACAATGTCTTAGCCGATCGGAGACCGAAATATTCAGCGGCCTCAGTGACGGAACGCCAGGACCGGTTTTCGCTCACTTATCTTTTCTTTGGTTCTGAAAAAATGCTGCCCTCCAAAACCCCAAGGGCCGCGGCCAGAGTTTTGCGCTGTTGCGCCGATGGCTCGAGCCACCCATTTTCGATGCGGCTGATCACGCTGCGATCCAGACCGGTCAGTGCGGCCAGCGCGTCCTGGGGAAGGCGCTTGAGGACCCGGACGGTTCTTAGTTTTTCGTTTCTCATGAACCTATTATCCCTCAACAATGTTTGACATGTACCACCCTTGAGAGGTATAATATTTGCGGCGCCTTTTAGTTGATACGGCCATAGTTGCGAAATATGAGGAAGCAATACTCAAGCTGGAAGCGGGGTTTCGAAGAGTCATTCCCCCTTTATCCCGAAGGTGACAATAAGTTAGCCCGAGATGCTTTTCTTAAACTGGTTTACCTGAATTTTAAGAATCACAAAAACAGGAGATTTGACGATCCGGCCAGCGAATTCGCCCGGTTTTATGAATGGGTGAAAAAGGCAAAACCACGCGCTCATGAAGCAATGATCTTCTCGCTATGGTTATATCTCTGCATCGCCAGGCCCTGGCGAGAGACGGATTTTTTAGCGGGCTGGCGAATGCATTGGAGTGTCGAAGTTCAAGTTAAAATTTGGGATATCCTGGAAAAGCTAAGAGATAAAAAATTTGATCTGACTATTCCCCAACTTCACCTGAATAAGGGATTCTCATCTTATGAAAGGGATGAGGCGGTAAGAATGTATATCAGATTCTATACTTGGGGAGCTGAACATTCCGAGCGTCTGCGGCAATTAGTCTTAAAATACAGATTCCTTCGACTTGTCAAATCAGGGTCCGTGATTACAAAAAGGGAGATACAAAAAAAATTACACATCAGCACAGATCAGATCAATGCCTGGATCGATGAAGAAAAAAAGCATGGCACCATCCAGACGATCGAAAAGCCCTGTAATTCGCTTTGGATAATTTGGAAGGGTCCGCAAGGCAGCCGAGTCCATAAGTAAGCCTGACGAAAACCCGTGCAGAAGAAATTGAAAGGCTGAGCTGGTTTCTAAATCTTAAGCAGCCCTTGCGGGACTTCTGCGGACGTATGGTCAAGGAGTGGACAAAGCCGGGAGCAGCGAGATTTGTTTGAAGGTAGCGAGAGAATGCTTATTCTTTAGCCATTCTCTTTGGGCGGGTGCTACCGGGTCCATGATTTAATGGGGGCGGGGGGCCAGAAATCTCTTGACTTTTTGTAAAGAGCTTCTTATATTATAGGTATCTTCCCTGCGGGGGATTTCCCCCGTAGCCCCCAGGTAGCCTGAGCTCCTGGGTTTTTATATATGAAAAGGGTCTTTTTCTTTATCGATGGGTTCAACTTTTATCATTCCATTGATTTCCCCGGATATTATAAGTACAAATGGCTCAGCTATAGAAAACTTGCAGAAATACTCATCCGGCAAAACGAGAATATAGAAGAGGTTTTATTTTTTACGGCATTTGCATTTTGGAATCGCCCCAAGATCAATAGACATGAAATCCTAATTCGAGCCCTTGCTTCAACTGGCGTAAAAACCATATTTGGAAGATTTAAAGAGAAAGAAATTAAGTGCCAACGCTGCAAAAGGTATTTTAGGCAACCCATAGAAAAACAGACTGATGTCAATATAGCTGTTAATTTGCTCAAATTTGCCATTCTTGACCGATTCGATAAAGCTTATATTGTTTCAGGCGATACGGACCTGATTCCCGCAATCGAAGCCTTTAGGGAACTATTTCCCCAAAAAGAGATCTGCATCGTTTTTCCTTTCGCAAGAAAAGGCAAAGAGCTGGCTGCGGCTTGCTGTTCACATATAAAGATAAAGCGACGACACCTAGAGGCGTGTATTTTTCCCGATCCCGTTATTTTGCCAGGAAAAACCATCAATAAGCCACCGGCCTGGAAATAATAACATGACGAAAACCCTTGCAAAAATATTGACGGGATTATTGACGTGATTGAACGGGAAAGTCTTAGAAAACCCAAGAACGGTGAAGACGATTTTTAGGGGGAAACGGGTTTTTCCAGGGGGGCCGGGACGCTTCCACAGTCCGCTGCTCTAACCAGTTGAGCTACACTCACCGCCGGTTGAATGGTGAAGTCATTTTGCCATCAGCCGGGGAAACTGTCAATATGAACCCCCTTTCTTGTAAGTCGCTCTTTTTCCGTAAATGGATAGGGGGCAGAGGGCGGATCGCTGCCCCCTATCTCATTATCACGGATTTCTACCGCTGGCCTTCGATGAGGTCGAGGACGTCGGCCGAATCGCGCCAGCGGGGTTTGACCTTGACGCTCAAGTCCAGATAGATCTTGGCGTCCAGGATGTCTTCGATCTCGCGGCGCGCCTTGATCCCGATTTCCTTGATCACCTTCCCGTGCCGGCCGATGACGATTTTCCGGTGATTGTCCTTTTCCACGAAGATCGAGGCGCGGATATACGCCGCTCGGCTTCTCTCTCGGCCCCGTATTTTGGGCGGTGATTTCGGTGATGGAGCCGAAGGCGCTTCCGGCTCTTCACGGTCTCTTTTCCGCTCCTCGATTCTCTCGACGAGCACCGCGGTCACGAACGGCAACTCCTCCTCGACGCGCTCGAGGAGTTTCTCGCGGATGACTTCGGCCAGCTGGAAGCGCAGCGTCCGGTCGGTGATCGTGTCGTCCGCATAGAGTTTCTCCGCCACCGGGAGAACCTTGAAGACCTGTTCCTCAAGGATGCCCAGATTCGTCCCCTTGAGCGCCGAGATGGGGATGATCTCTTTGAACGGCAAAAGGTCCTTGTATCTGTCGATGATCGGCAGGATCGTGTCCTTGCGGACGATATCGACCTTGTTGATGAGGAGGAAAAGGGGAGCGGTGACCTTTCGTAGCGTCTCGACGACGAACTCGTCCCCGTGGCCGTACTTCTCGGTCGCGTCGATGAGCAGGCAGATCAAGTCGGCCGTTTCCAGCGCCGAATAGACGAAATTCATCATCCGCCTGTTGAGCGTGTGAAGCGGCTTGTGGATGCCGGGATTATCGATGAAGATGATCTGTCCGGCCGGAGTCGTCTTGACGCCCAGGATGCTGACCCGTGTCGTCTGCGGTTTATCGGAAATGATCGCGACTTTCTGTCCCAGAAGGCTGTTGAGGAGGGTCGATTTCCCCACGTTGGGGCGGCCGATGAGAGCCACGGTGCCGGCTTTCATTTCCGGCTGTCCTCTCCGGTCCCTGTCCTCGCCGACGCCCGGATCTTTACCTTCCTGATCCTCTTCTGGTCCACTTCCAGGATCTCGAACGACAGGCTCTTGATTTCGAACGTTTCCCCCCGCTTGGGCAGCCTCCCGAGGTGGTGGGTGATGAGCCCGCTGACGGTAATGGAGTCCTCATCGGCGATGTCTTTATCGAACCGGTCCTCGATGTCCTCGACAGTGGCGTCTCCCGGGGCGATGAATTCCCCCGGCCCGGTCTCCGTGATCGGCATCTCCTCGTCCTGGTCGTATTCGTCCTGGATCTCGCCGACGATCTCCTCGATGAGATCCTCCAAGGTCACCAGCCCGGAGACGCCGCCGTGCTCGTCCACCACGATGGCCATTTTTTGCTTCTGCTTCTTGAATTCCTTGAGAAGCCGGCTGACTTTCATGGATTCCGGCACGAAATGGACCGGGCGGATGATCGGTTCGATCGGCAACCCCTTGTGTTCGCCTCCGGAATAAGGAAGGAGGTCCTTAGCCATGACCACTCCCTCGATATTGTCGACCCGGTCCTTGTAAACGGGGATGCGGGAATATTTCTCCGTCTGGATGAGCTCGCAGAGCGCCCCGAACGTGGCCTCGCGGCGGATGAGGACCATGTCCGGCCGCGGCGTCATGATCTCCTTGACCACGGTGTCGCCGAATTCCACGACACTCTTGAGGAGCTCGCCTTCGTGCTCTTCGATGATGCCCTCCTCGGTGGCCTCGTCGATGAAGGTCTCGATCTCTTCTTCCGAGGCTTCATGGATCTCGTCTTCTATCTGCTTATCTTCGAGTTCCCGGAGCAACCGGGTCAGCGGAGCGGCGATCCCGTGAATGAACCTGAAGGAAGGGAGGAGAAACCTCAGCACGGCTTTCTTGTTCAGGGAATTGAGCAGCCGCGGCAGGTAGTCAAAGAAAATGAAGAAGATGAGCAGAGACCCCAGGAATAACCAGACCGGCCAGTGCCGCAGCCGCGGGACAAGCCGGGCCGCATCGATCAAGAAGGCGATGATGAAGACGACCCGCAGGCTGTCCACGGCGATCCGGGTCTCGTCGTATTGGTCGAGAATTCTCTCCCTGTCTTTCTTGCCCCGCTCTTCCAGGAAACGGCTCAGCGATATCTTGGAAAACGTGTTTAAACAGGCGTGGAAGAGGGAAAAGATGAAGGCGAGAAGAAAAAGAATGACCAGCCCGGTCCACGTCCCGAAGTCTATCGGCATGCCTCTATTCCCCTCCGATCAGAGCCTCCCGCACCCGGACCTCTTCCTCCTCGATCCCCCTGCCGTGGTCGAAATGAAGAAGGTGCAGGAATCCATGAACGGTCAGGTCCAGGAGTTCCGTCTCCAGGCCGTGGGCTTCGGCGAAACTCTGCTTGAAGGCCTGGGGGACCGAGATGACGATGTCGCCGAGATAGGGTCTTCCGTCTCCGATCTTCTCCTCGCCGGGGAAGCTCAAGACGTCGGTCGGCCCGTCCCTCTTCATGAACCTCCGGTTGAGCCGGGCGATCGTCCGCGTGTCCACGAAGGCCAGCGTGATCTCAACGTCACCGAGCTCATATCTCTCCACCAGCCGGGCGAGCAGGCCGGCGAATTTCCTCCGGTCGATCCAGTATCTAGACTGGAGATTGAGAACCTCGATCATTGCCCTTCTTGCCGTTGGCCGGCTTTTTCTTTTTGGTGATCTCGAAGGCGAAACCCGGATATTCGAGGCGGGGGTGATAAATCGTGTAAAGCGTTGCGTGGAAAGAGGCGGCGATGGCCCGGAGCTCCCGGAGCGAGAAGTCGCAGTCGTCGAGCTGGCCGTCCTGCAGATAGTTCTCGAAGATCTCGACGATCAGGCGTTTCAGGCTTTCCCGGGAAGGATTTTTGACGCTCCGCGAGGCGGCCTCGATCGAGTCGGCCAGCATGATCAGGGCGGCTTCCTTGCTTTGAGGAGGGGGGCCGGGATAGCGGTAGTTCTCCTCCTCGATCTTTTGCATGTCCGGGTTATAGACCTCTTTGGCCTTGTAGAAGAAATAGCGGACGAGCGTGCTGCCGTGGTGCTGCTCGATAATCTCCCTGATCTTCTTGGGGAGCTTCAGTTTCCGGGCGAGTTCGACTCCTTCCTTGACATGGTTGATGATGACCAGGGAGCTGAGACTCGGCGCCAGGTCCTTGTGGAGGTCGGGATTGCGGCTGATATTCTCGATGAAATATTCGGGCCGCTTGACCTTGCCGATGTCATGGTAGAGCGATCCCGCCCGGACCAGCATCACGTCCAGGCCGATCTCCTCGGCCGCCTTTTCGGCCAGGGCGGAGACGATCAGTGAATGGTGGTAGGACCCGGGCGCTTCCATGGCCATGCGCCGGAAGATGGGAAGGTCCGAGTTGGTCAGGTCGAGGAGCTTGGTCGGGGTGACGAAGCCGAAGGCGTTCTCCACGATGGGAAGAAGCACGAAAGCCAGGGCGGCGCTCAGAACTCCGCCTATCAAGCCCATCCCGATTTCCGTGGCGAAGACGGCCGGGTTGCTGATCTTTTCCCCGATGAGCTCGAAGACGATGATCAGAAAAACGTTGGCCGGGGCGACCACGAACAGACCGGCGCGCAGCACCGAAGTACGCTTCTGCTTCTTGTAGTAGCGGATGCCGTAAACGGCGGCCAGTCCCCCGACGAAACTGAAGAGCATCAGCTGGAAATCACCCTGGAAGAGGTAACCGACCAGAATGCTGTTGAGGACGGTGAAGATCAGGGTGACGGTGCTGCTGGTCAGAAAGGCGAAGAGGATGACCCCGAACTGGAAGGGGAAGGCATAGCGGTAAACCTCGACATCGGTCAGCATGGGGATGCGGGAGACCTGGCTGAACGACGTCACGACGAAGACGGCCAGCTTATAAATCAATAGTCCGAAGAGAAGATGGAGGCCCGTCATCCGGTAGATATTGAGGGCCGCCCGGGACTTGAGCAGCGATTTCAGAAAATACCAGAGCGTGACGAAGAGCAGGGCGAAAAGGAGGAAAGTCCCGGCGAAATGGACCACCCAGTCCCGGCCTTTCCGGAGGTTCTGGTTGATCAGGAAGATTTGTTTGATGTTCTCGGCCGTCGCCTCGTCTCCTTTGCGGACGATGACCTTGCCTTTCTTTATGGTGTAAAAAACGGTCTCCTCCCGGTCCCTGGCCGTTTCCTTTCTGGATTCCGTTTCCAGGTTGTCGTAGGTGATGTTGGGCGTGAAAAAGACCTCCGCCAGGGCGGCCGTGAGCTTCTTGTTGCGGGCGGACACCTCCAGTTTTTCGACCTCGGAGGCGAATTGACTCCGGGCTTCCTTGATATCCAGGATCTCATCCACCCGGATCGGCTTTTCGTTCCCCGGCCCTCGCACCAGGACAAAGCCCCGCTCGGCTTCCCCGCGGATGAAAAGATTCTTGGAAATAATGATACCCTGCGAGGAAACCTTTCCGATCAGGCTGACCAGTGTCTCCTCGATCTCGGAAGAGAAATTCGCCTTGATCAAGGATTCGAGGTCGCCCGCCGGGATATCCAGGCCGAAACTTTCGGCAACGGCCGTCTGGAGTTCGGCGGTTCGGGCAGGCGGACCGGATGCCTGCAGCCTCTCCCGGCCGTACTCAAAAAAACGCCGGATCTTCTCTTCGGTGTTCAGGAAGGAATTTTCATCGTAGGCATAGACGGGTAGGATCGCTTCGGCGGCCGCGGCCTTTCGCTTGGCCGTCGTCTCGGTGTCCTCGACGGTCAGGTTGATGGGAGAGACGATGTCGGTCGCGGCGATCTCGCCTTCCTCGATCTCAGGGAGCGAGCGGGAGGGGATATAGGAAAGGAAATAGGCGAGAGCGAAGACGAAGATGATCAGGTAAAAAAAGGGATTGCGAATGATCTGCCGCCAGAAAACCGGTGTCTTATCCTTGGCCTCCGCATCCTCTGCGTCGTCCTGCGGACGAGAAGACGGGCTCTTGAAGAGCTTGAGCCGCCGGAATGAGATAAAATTCATGGAACCTGGGAAGCCTTGGAATCGGCCCGCTCATAGGCTTTGATGATCTTCTGAACGAGCGGATGCCGGACCACATCCTTTTCGTTGAAACGGATGAAGGCGATCTCGGCGATGGACGCCAGGATCCGGATCGCCTCCAGGACGCCCGATTTCTTGGGCTGAGGGAGGTCGATCTGGGTGATGTCGGCCGTCACTACCAGCTTGGAGCCGAACCCGGCCCGGGTGAGCAGCATTTTCATCTGCTCCCGGGTGGTGTTCTGGGCTTCATCGAGGATGATAAAGGAATCGTTGAGGGTCCGCCCCCTCATGAAGGCCAGGGGAGCGATCTCGATCACGCCCCTTTCGATCAAACGGTTGGCCTGGTCGGTCCGGGTGAGGTCGAACAGGGCGTCATAAAGCGGGCGGAGGTAGGGATTGATCTTCTGGTACAGGTCGCCGGGCAGGAAGCCGAGTTTTTCGCCGGCCTCGACGGCCGGACGGGTGAGGATGATGCGCTCGACCTGTTTTTCCTGGAGGAACGTCAGGGCCATGGCCATGGCCAGGTAGGTTTTGCCGGTCCCGGCCGGGCCGATGCCGAAGACCAGGTCGAATCCGCGGATCGCCTGGATGTACTCCTGCTGGTTGAGACTCTTTGGATTCACCGATTTCCGGGAGAGACTCAGGGCCTCGGCAGGAAAATAGGAATCCAGGGCCTGGCTGTTCCCCCCCTCGAGGAGGTCCAGGGCGATATGGAAATCTTCTTCCCGGAGAGAACATCCCCGCTCCTCAAGCTCGCTCATCTTGTCGAAGTAGAGCCTGGCGAACTCGACCTTCTTGGGCAGGCCTTCTACGATCAGATTGTCCCCTCGGATGGAGAGGTTCACCCCGAGCCGATTTTCGAGCTTGCGGAGGTTCCGGTCGAGGACGCCGGAGAAGACGCTTTTCCGGATATAGGGGTGAGTGATTTTTTCCATATCAGGAGGCAGGGGAAGGGTCTTCCGTCATTGATTAGTCATAATAAACATCAAACACCGGGAATTGTCAAGGCCGGGCGGCCCCCCGCGCCTTCCCGCTTTCTGGGCAAAAGACCGGGAAAAGTTGAAAAAAAACGCCGATTCGTATATAAAATTGGCCTGAAGAGGAAAACTATGGAAAAAGAATCGATGAGTGTATCCATTCCGGCCTCCCTCTACAGGAAGATAGAGGAGGTCATCAAGGGCACGGATGTCCCGTCCGTTTCCAGCTATGTGGCCAAGGTCCTGCGGGAGAAGCTCGCCCAGGCGCAAACGCCGGGAGAGGCGTTCAGCAAGGAAGACGAGGAAAAAGTCAAAGAGAGATTGAAAGCCCTTGGCTATATCGATTGACGGCCTGACGCCGTTCCCTTTCCAATCGAGCATCCGGAGGACGAGATGATCAACCCCCACGGTGGAAAATTGACCGGCCGCGTTCTTTGGGGAGACGGCTGTACTGATGCCCTGGAAAGGGCCCAGGCTCTCCCTGCCCTCAAAATCAGCGATGAATCCATCTCCGACGTCGAGAACATCGCCACCGGCGTTTACTCGCCGCTCGAGGGATTCATGGGAAAGGCCGATTTCCGGAACGTCCTGAATGAGATGCGACTGCGGAACGACCTGCCCTGGACCATTCCCATCGTTCTCGACGCCGGCCGCGAAGAGGCGGACAGATTCCCCGAGGGAGAGGACATCGTCCTGCAGAATCCGAGTGGACACCCGGTGGCCGTCCTCCACCTGGAGGAGAAGTATGATTTCGACCGCGACGAGCTGGCCGAGAAAGTCTTCCTGACCATGGACCGGGCCCACCCGGGCGTCGCCAAGGTCGCCGCGATGAAGGATATCCTGCTGGCCGGCCCGATCGACCTCCTGGAGATCTCGCCGACGCCCTTCGACCGGTATAAGCTCAGCCCCAAGGAGACACGGATCCTGTTCAAGGAGAAGGGCTGGAAGACCATTGTCGCTTTCCAGACGCGGAACACACCGCACATCGGCCACGAGTACGTCCAGAAGACGGCCCTGACCTTCACCGACGGGATCTTCGTCAACCCGGTGATCGGCCGGAAGAAAAAAGGGGATTTCAAGGACGAGGTCATCCTGGCCTCCTACGATGAGCTGATCAAGCATTATTACCTCAAGGAAAGGGCCGTCATGGCCATCCTCCAGATGGAGATGCGCTACGCCGGGCCTCGGGAAGCCATCCACCACGCCATCGTCCGCAAGAATTTCGGTTGCACCCATATCATCATCGGTCGGGACCATGCCGGCGTCGGCACCTTTTATCATCCTTATGCGGCCCAGGATATCTTCGAGGAATTCCCCGACCTGGGAATCGTGCCGCTCTTCTTCCGGGCCTTCTACTTCTGCAAGAAATGCCAGTCCGTAGTGAACGAGAAGATCTGCCCCCATCCTCCCTCCGAGCAGATCCAGTTCAGCGGGACGAAGATCAGGGACCTCCTGGTCAAGGGCCAGGTCCCTCCGCCCGAGTTGATGCGGCCCGAGGTAGCCAAGATCATCATGCAGTTCGAGAGCCCGTTCAACGAATAGGAACGAGAGACCCCGGGATCAGAGAGGAGACGAGACAAGATGGTCGAGAACAAGGACAACCGGAAAGGATTCACCCTGTGGTTCACGGGTTTGCCATGTTCGGGCAAATCGGCCGTGGCCGACCGCGTCGCCGAGCTCCTCCGCGGGAGAGGGCTGCGGGTCGAGAGGCTGGACGGGGATATCGTCCGGCAGGATCTCACCCGCGACCTGGGCTTCTCCAGGGAGGACCGCGACGAGAATATCCGCCGGGTCACTTTTGTGGCCAAGCTGCTGAGCCGAAACGGCGTCGCCGTCCTGACCTCGTTCATCTCTCCCTACCGCGAGGTCCGGGCGCGCTCCCGCCGGGAGATCGGGCACTTCATCGAGGTCTATGCTAAATGCGCCCTCGAGGAATGCATCCGCCGGGACGTCAAGGGGATGTACCAGAAAGCGATCCGCGGTGAGATCAAGGAATTCACCGGGATCTCCGATCCTTACGAGGAACCCGGGGATCCCGAAATCCTCCTGCAGACGGACAAGGAGACTATCGAAGAGAGCGTCGCGATCGTCCTCAAGAAGCTGGAGGAACTGGGGTATCTTTGAGCGCGTCTGGAAGCAGGCCGAAGGTGAGGACTTACCTCGTCACGGGTGGGGCCGGCTTTATCGGCTCTCACCTTGCCGAGGAGCTCGTCCGGAGGGGAGAAAGGGTCCGGGTGCTCGACAACTTCATCACCGGGAAGCGTGAAAACCTCTCGTCCTTCCAGAATTTCATCGAGCTTGTCGAAGGAGACATCCGCGACCTGGAGACCTGCCGGCGGGCCCTCCGCAAGGCGGACTGCGTCCTTCACCAGGCGGCGTTGCCTTCGGTGCCCCGGTCGATCGAGGAGCCTCTCCTCGCCCATGATATCAACGTCAACGGCACTTTGAACCTGCTCGTGGCCGCCGTCGAAGCCAAGGTCAAGAAATTCGTTTTCGCTTCCTCATCCTCGGTTTACGGGGATGGCCCCGAGCTTCCCAAAAAGGAGGGGGTCGAGGGGAAACCTCTTTCTCCCTACGCCGTGCACAAATTCATCGCCGAGAAATACTGCCAGGTGTTCCATGAGATTTACGGGTTGGAGACGATCTCGCTCCGCTATTTCAATGTCTTCGGGCCCCACCAGGATCCTTCGAGCCAATACGCGGCAGCGATCCCCCTCTTCATCACCCAAATGCTGAGGGGAGAAAGGCCGCAGATATTCGGCGACGGCGAGCAGTCCCGGGATTTCACTCCCGTCGCCAACATCGTCGAAGCCAACCTCAGGGCCGTCGAGGCGCCCGGGACGGCCGGGGGCGATGTCTTCAACATCGCCTGCGGCGAGAGGACGACGGTCAACACCCTGGCCCGGGAGATCGCCAACCTGCTGGGAGTTTCCATCGAGCCTTATTATTCGGACCCCCGGCCGGGTGATATCCTTCATTCCTTCGCCGCTATCGACAAGGCCAGGATGGTTCTCGGCTTCGAGCCCTCGATCGGTTTCAAGCAGGGACTGAAGAAAACGGTGGCCTGGTACAAGAAAAGGAGTTAGGATGGGCCAAGCACAATTAACCCTGGGGAAAAAAATTTGCGCTAAGCAGGCCCACATCGGCATCATCGGGCTGGGCTATGTCGGTCTTCCGCTGGTCAAGCTGTTCCTGACCAAAGGCTTCCGGGTTACTGGATTCGACATCGATGCCAAGAAAGTGACGGCCCTCAACCGGGGAAGGAGCTATATCCGGCATATTTCGGCCCGGGAATTGAAAGGATTCCTGGAGAAAAAAGCCTTTCGGGCGACCTCCGACTTCGCGCGGTTGGGCGATGTGGACGTCGTCATCATCTGCGTCCCCACGCCGCTCGACGCCCACAAGAACCCCGACCTTTCCTTTGTCCTCCAGACCAGCCGCGTCATCGCCAAGAACCTAAGGAAAGGGCAACTCGTCATCCTGGAGAGCACGACCTACCCCGGGACGACCGACGAGGAGATGCGGCCCTTGCTGGAAGCGAGCGGGCTTCGTCCCGGCCGGGATTTCTTTCTGGCCTTCTCGCCGGAGAGGGAGGATCCCGGCAACCCGTCCTTCAACACCGGGACCATTCCCAAGGTCATCGGCGGGCTCACTCCGACCTGCCGCCGGCTGGCCGATCTCCTTTATGGACAGGTCGTCGTCCGGACCGTGCCCGTCTCTTCGACCCGCGTCGCCGAGGCCGTCAAGCTTCTGGAGAACATTTTCCGGTCGGTCAACATCGCCCTGGTCAATGAGCTGAAGATCATTTTCGAACGGATGGGCATCGATATCTGGGAAGTCATCCGGGCCGCCTCCTCCAAGCCCTTCGGCTATATGCCTTTTTACCCCGGACCGGGATACGGCGGGCACTGCATTCCCGTTGACCCGTTCTACCTGACCTGGAAGGCCAAGGAGGTCGATTATCCGACCAAGTTCATCGAGCTGGCCGGGGAAATCAACACCCGGATGCCCTATTATGTCGTCAACAAGACGGTCGAGGCCTTGAACCGGAGAGGGAAATCAATCCACGGAGCGCATATCCTCATCCTCGGCCTCGCCTACAAAAAGGACATCGACGACCAACGCGAATCTCCCGCCCTCAAAATAATCAGCATCTTCAAGCAGAAAGGCGCCCGCGTCGCCTACAATGATCCTTATGTCCCGCGCTCCTCCGGGCACAGGAAATATCCGGGCTTGGACCTGCGCTCCGTTGCCCTGACGCCGAAGAGGCTCCGGACGAGCGACGCCGTCATCATCGCCACCGACCATTCGGCTTATGATTTCGGCAGGATACTCCGGTACGCTCCGCTGGTCGTGGACACCCGGAACGCCGTCAAGCGCAGGCGCCGCAACGTCATCAAGGCTTGAGAGGAGAGAAGAGATGAAGATCGCGGTCATCGGCACGGGCTACGTCGGCCTGGTGACGGCGGCCGGGCTGGCCGAGTTCGGCCACCGCGTCATCGGCACGGACAAGGACGGGGACAAGATCGGCCGCATCTCCCGGGGAATTGTCCCGATCTACGAGCCCGGTTTGAACGAACTCATCGCCGGGAACATCCGCAAAAAAAATCTGTCCTTCAGCTCCGACCCGAGCGCGGTTATTCAAGAGGCCGATGTCATCTTTGTCTGTGTCGGCACTCCCCAGCGGTCGGACGGCAGCGCCGATATGTCCCAGGTCGAAGAAGTCTCCCGCCTGATCGCCGATAATCTCAACCGCTACAAGCTCGTCGTGGAAAAGAGCACCGTCCCGGTCAAGACCTCGTTCTGGATCAAGCGGACGATCGGACTCTATAAGAAGACAGACACCGATTTCGATATCGCCTCCAACCCGGAGTTCCTGCGGGAGGGGTCCGCGGTCTCCGATTTTCTTCAGCCCGATCGTATCATCGTCGGCGTGGAGACGGCCCGGGCCAGGGACCTTCTCTGCGGCATCTACGCAAAGTTCCGCGACCGGGTGGTCGTCACCAACATCGATACGGCCGAATTGATCAAACACGCCTCCAACTCCTTCCTGGCCCTGAAGATCTCCTACATCAACCTGATCTCGAGCATCTGCGACAAGACCGAAGCCAACGTCGAGCAGGTAGCCGAGGGCATGGGGCTCGACCCGCGCATCGGAAGCCGGTTCCTGAAAGCGGGGATCGGCTACGGCGGTTCCTGTTTTCCCAAGGACATCAAGGCCCTGGTCAAGATCGGCGAGGACCTGGGCGTCGATATGAGCCTGCTCAAGGAAGCGGATCGGATCAACCTCGACCGGATCCGGGTCTTCATCGAAAAGATCAAGCAGGCTCTCTGGATCCTCAAAGACAAGCGGATCGCCGTCCTCGGACTGGCCTTCAAACCGGAGACCGACGACATCCGGGAAGCTCCCAGCATCAACCTCATCCGCGGGCTTCTTGGTGAAGGAGCTCGCCTGCGGTTGTATGATCCCCAGGCCATGGAGAACATGAAGGAGATCTACCCCGCGGAACCGGACCGGCTGGAATATTGCGATTCTCCTTATCGAGCGGCCGAAGGGACGAACGCCCTGGTTATCCTGACCGAATGGCCCGAATTCGCCGGGCTGGATTTCGGGCGGATCAAAGAGGCTATGGCCAACCCGATCATCGTCGATGGAAGGAATGTCTTCGATTCCGCGGTGCCGCGTCGACTCGGATTTGAGTACTATTCCATCGGCCGCAAGTGACCGGCTACCCCGGCGATTGCCCCAATTTCATTTCCAGGGTGTGCCGGTTGAAATCCGTGTCCAGGACGACGAATTCGTCTTGATGCCGTTTTTCCAGAGAGAAAGGGACCTTGAGCCCGTCGCGCCTCACCTCGAGGTTTTTCCGGCCGTTGTCTTTTTCGGCAACGTCAAAGAAGGCCCAGGGGATGAGCCACCGGACTTTGCCCCGGCCGGAAAAATTGCTCTCATAACGAAATAGGATTTTTCGTTCTGCTCGGACCGGCCGATGATAGATTTCTACAACGAGCCCGGACGAGGGGATGTGAATGCGGGCACGGCCTTCATCCTGCCCGAGTCTCGGCTCAAGTTCCAGGCTTTTTTCACCCAGCTTGAGCCCGAAATAGCCTTCGAACAGGGCCCTGGCCAGGCTGCCCGCGCTCCCGGCATAATAGTCGCTGCCGCGGCCGCTCCCGTCTTTGGTGTCCCATTCGAACAGCCCGCCGTTCCGGATATTCTTGGCCGCGATCTCGATGAGTTTCTCCCTGGCCAGGGCGCTCGAACCGTTCTCGAACATGGCCAGGATGAGCCGGCCTCCGAACCAGTCCCACTGCCCGCCGTTCTGGTACTCATAGGGTTCATCCATCGCGGGATGCTTGAAAAAGCCGGCCGGATAGGGCGGAAGGAGAGATCCCGAGATGGTGGAAAGCCGGAACGCCTGCTGCCTTTCGAGCGCGGTTCGGATGATCCGCTGCGCTTTCCCGGAGTCCGCCAGTCCGGCGATGATCGCCTGGGCGTTCCCTCCCATGGCGAACATGTCGTCTTCGGCGAAAGCGTGGGGAAAAGGATCCAGGTGGATGTGAACCCTGTAGAATCCCTTTCCTTCCTGCCAGAGGTGCCGGTTTGTGGACTCCCGGAGGGAAGCGGCCCGGGTCGTCCATTTGTCGGCCTTCTCCTTCCTTTCGAGGGCAAAGAACATGGAGGCCAGCCGGCGGCAGGACTCATAGATCATGCTCTGGTCATAAATATCCGCCGTCCAGCGGGTCTTCTCGTCGACATATATGGCTTGCTGGTTGGGATCTTCCGGGTCGACATCCCCCCAGTCGGCGGTATGGGCGCCGGTGATGAGTCCGCGCTCCCGGTCGAAGCGATTCTCGAAAACGGAAGCGATGGCTTTTTCCAGGCGGTCGATGATCGCCTCGCCCGAAACCTGCTTTTCAAGCCAGTCCGGCCCCTTGAGGACAAAAACCTGGTAGGCCGACTGGACGGCGCTTGCTTCCTGGTCCGTCTCGACGGTATTCTTATCCGAGCGTCCCCCGCCGTCGATCCAGTCCTCCAGGCCCCCGTCGGGTTTCTGATAGGCCAGATGCTCCTCGATCCAGGAGGTCAGGAAGGAATCCGGATAATAATAGCGGGAAGCGGGGATGATGGTGGCCGCGTCGCGGAGCCAGACCTGGGGATAGCCGGCGCCGGCCGTGAACCCGTCGATCCGGCCGGTTTTTCCCTG
>JBAUIH010000347.1:0-20218 GCA_049682755.1 Candidatus Aminicenantales bacterium
GATGATCCCCTCCGGCCTTGTTTCGTAATCGTGGATCGCCGTGGCCAACTCTCCTCCGTCGGCCACGTCGGCAAGGAGCGCGCGGACGGAGTTCGTCCCGAAATCCAGCCCAAGAGTGAATGTCCCCTTGCTCATCCATCTCCTCCGATAAATCTATTTTCCCGGAAGCGGTTTGGCCAGAGACCCTTCACGAGGCAGCCAGACGGCCATCTCCCCTTCCCCTCTGTGGGCCCAGGCATAATAGGGGATGGCGATGAACTCCTGCCTTTTTATGTCGACAGGTTCCCGCCCCCGGACAACGGCTAGGGCCATGACCTCTCCCTTGATGACCGTCACTCCGTTGAGCAGGCTCTCCCGGCGCTCGGCGGATAGGGCGGCATCGTCGGCCAGCACTAGATTGGAGACATGGCCGCCGTTATCCGGCCACTCGGCGCAGTAGACGATCGGCCCGCGTTCCAGAGCGACCTTTCCGCCGTCGTCCTGGACGAGGGGATTGGCGACAACCCTCCGGACAGCCATGGGGAAGCCGACCTCGATCGTATCGCCATCCTGCCAGGTCCTCCTCAGGCGGAGGTAGCCCTGCTCGAGCTCCGGGTCGATGGTCTCGCCGTTGACCCGGACCGACACCGCCTCCGGTTGAAAGTCAAGGTATTGATAGAGGTCGCCGGGCACCGGCCTCCCGACTGCCCAGCCGGGGATGCGGATATGGAGGCCGAAATCGGCTGGCTCCTCGGGATGAAGGACGACCATGACCTCGCCTTCCCAGGGATAAAGGGACTGCTGTTCGATCCTGACCTTGCGGGTTCCCAGGCTGAGGCTCGCTTTGCTGGCGACGAATAGGTTTACGAACAGGGCATCGCCCCGGGTCGCATAGACGAAGCCGGGGATTTGGGGCACGAAGCGGACGATGTTGCTCGGGCAACAGGCGCAGTTGAACCAGGGGCTGCGGCGATGCTGGCCGGTGGATTCCAGTGGGTTGGGATAGAAGAAAAGGTCACCGCTCATCCCGACTCCCGAGAGAAAGGCATTGTAGAGTGTCCGTTCCAGGACATCGATGTAGCGGGCGTCGCCCTTGAGCAGAAACATCCGCCAGTTCCAAAGAACAGAGCCGATCGAGGCGCAGGTCTCACAATAGGCGGACGCATTCGGCAGTTCGTAGGCGGCGCCGAAACCCTCGATCCCTCCGGCTGCTCCGATCCCGCCGGTGACATACATTTTCTTGTGAACGACGTCGTCCCAAATCCTGTCCAGGGCGCGCTCGTAGTCTTGGCCGCCGGTGATGGCCGCAACGTCGGCCATCCCCGAGTACATGTACATCGCCCGGACGGCGTGGCCGACCGCCTCGGCCTGGTCGACGACCGGTTT
The DNA here is from genome assembly GCA_049682755.1 of Candidatus Aminicenantales bacterium. Classification (GTDB taxonomy): domain Bacteria; phylum Acidobacteriota; class Aminicenantia; order Aminicenantales; family UBA8522; genus UBA8522. The sequence goes on from JBAUIH010000347.1 coordinate 1,366, forward strand.
ATGGTCCTGGGAATACTCGCCGTAGAGCTTGCGGCCACTCGAATTTCCCCGCTCGTCCAGGAAGAACTTGGCGAGTTTGAGATACTTTTTCTTCCCGGTCAGGCGGTAAAGCTTGACCAGTCCGATCTCGATCTCCTGGTGGCCCGGGACACCGCGTTCTTTGTCCGGGCCGAAGACACTATCGACAAGGTTCGCGCTCTTCAGGGCGACGTTGAGGAGGTTTTTCTTTCCAGTCGCCTTGTTGTGGGCGACCGCCGCCTCATAGAGATGACCGAGATTATAGAGCTCATGGCTCATGTATAGGTTCGACCAACGCTCGTTTCCCACCCAATCGACAGGCGGGTCGGCCGGGTCGATCGTCCGGGCCGTGTATAGATAGCCGTCCGTTTCCTGGGCGGCGGCAATCTTGGCGATCGTCTCGTCCAGTTTCTTGTCGAGCGCAGGGTCCGGATGGACCATCAGGGAATAGGCGGCGCCCTCGATGACCTTGAAGACATCCGAGTCATCGAAAGGATACTTCGAGCAGAACGCTCCCTGGGCGGCGCCGCCGGCGATCTCGAAGTTCTTGATCCGGCCGGTCGACTCGGATTGCTCGAGGGCGAACGGGACCGTCACCGCCCGGTTGGTCTCGAGACGGAGGGCCCAGAATGTATCGGTGAGCTCGACGGCGGTCAGGGCAACCGCGCTGAAGGGATAACCTGTTCTCCCGCTCTTCTGACACGATACCTGCGGCAGGACAAGAAACACCCCGAGGACAATGGCTAAAAGCCAAGTTTTCACTTTCATCCGGTCAGCCTCCTCATCGATCGATCGAATAATGGCTCTCATTTTATCACCTTTCCCGGAGCATCACCAAGCCAAAGAGGCCTCCCGCTGTGCCTCCGTCCGGAGCCTGAAAACGGACGCTGACTTTCTCTTTTCCGCGGACGAGCTCGGACTGAATTTTGTATTCCACATCGAAAAAGTCGCCGGGAAAGTTCACGTTGACCGTCTGGGTGGCGATCCTCGTCCCGTCGACTAGGATGTCGAAGGTCCGGTTGACATCGCTTCCCCAGTAGGTGCAGAGAAGCATCAGGGGTTGACCGGGAAGGACGCGGAGATCATAGCTGAACCAGCCGCCATCAACGGCCTGGCGCCACTTTTCGCCGCGGTGCTCCCCGGAGGAGCTCTTTTCGGCCTGAAGGTTGTGGGTGCTCTCGGAGTCAGGCTGACCGATCACCACCCGGTCGACCAGACGCTTCTCTATGTCGAACCGGCGGGCTTCTTCCGCAACCGCCCGGGCGCGACGCCTGGCCTCGACATTGGCCCATTCGTCCCGGTTATAGAAAAACCAATAGAGCGCATAGCGCTTGCCGAAAAGCGCATAAAACGGAACGAGCGTTACATCCCCGGGCCGCCCCGCGCCGATGGTCCGGAAGGTCAAAGGGCGGTCTTTCAGAGGTTCCATCCAATCCTCAAAGTTCTCGGTCGGGGGAACAAGGTCGGGAGCGGACACCGGTTTTCCTTCGGCGTGATAAGGCCCGTAAATTCTCTCTTCGGCCAGTTTCTCGGTCAGAAGCTCGCCGGCGAGGACGACTGGGCCGTACAGGATGGCCGCGCTATGAGGATCGTCCGGCATGCGCCGGAGATGGAAAGACATGGGCATCTCCATGACCAACCGGTCGCCGTTTTTCCAGGTGCGGGCGATGGTCAGGTAGCTCCCCGGCCGGGCGGAGATTTCTTGAGGCTCCTCGTTGATCTTCAACTCGATACCCTGGGTGGCCCAACTGGGCACACGGATATTGATTTCGAGGTTGAGGTCTTTTGGGCAACTGAAGAGAAGTGAAGTCCCCTCCTCCTCCGGGAATCGCGTTTCCTGCCGGACGGTCAAATGTTTCTCAGGCCAGTTAAGCTCGGTGGCGATGAAGAGGTTGATAAAGAGCGCTTTCTCGTCGTGGAAATAGACGCTGTCGCCGTATTTGGCGTGGTTCTCGACACCCGTGCCCGTGCAGCACCAGAAGGAGTCATTCGGCGTGCAAAAGGTCTTGTACCACCCGGATTCCATCGGCACGTAGTACATCACCAGGCCGGTCTCCGGGTCCTGAGTTGAGAGGATACCGTTGAATAGAGCACGTTCGTAATAATCGGCCAGCTTCGGGTCGGCGCTCCAGGTGAAGAGCTGGCGGGTGAGTCTGAGCATGTTGTAGGTCACACAGGTCTCGTGGCTGGCGTTGCTCACTTCGGCGGCCAGGACATCCGGGTCGGTCCGCCAGGCCTCGTAGTTGCTCGTCCCGCCGGTTACGTAGGAGCGATGGTTGACCACTTCATCCCAGAAATAGGTTGCCACATCACGGTAATATTTTTCGCCGGTCAGCTCGTATTCGCGGGCGGCCCCGATCACCTTGGGAACCTGGGTGTTGACGTGAAGACCCTTGAGCTCGTCGCGGCCGACGGCCAGCGGGTCGAGAAAAGCTTTGTGGTCGAACCGCCTGGCCAGGGAGAGGTGGTCGGGATTTCCTGTAACGGCGTAGAGATTGGCCAGAACCTCCGTCATCCCGCCATGTTCCACCTTGAGCATCCGCTGCAACGCTTCGTCATCGAGTTTGTCGATCCGGGCCTTCGTCCAGACGGCCATTCCCATGAGGACATCAAGCGCCTGCTCGTCCCCGCAGTAAACGTACATGTCGAGCAGCCCGGCCATGATCTTGTGGAGCGTGTACCAGGGCGCCCAGACCCGCCGGCCTTCGATGACCCGGTCGATGAACTCCTCGGGGAAGGCGCTGAGGTAGCCGGACCGGCCCAGCGCTCTCTGGCACTTGGCCAGCTCGACGACCAGAGAGGAAGCTTTCCGGCGCAGCGGTTCATCGCTGCTGGCGGCATAGGTCAGGGCGCAGGCTGTCAGGAAATGGCCGATGAAATGTCCGCGCAACTCGACCTTTGGCTCTTCCCAGCCCCCCAGCGGCTCGGCCGTGGACGGCAGCCCGGCGGTCAGGCGGAAAGTGTGAAGCATCCGGTCGGAGTCGAGGTCGCGGAGATACCGGGAATTGCGATCCATGGCCTGCTTGAACGGACCATCGAGGAGACGGACATTCTGGAGCGGAAACGGACGGACGGAGATGGGGATTTGGGCTTGGATTTTCTCTATTCCAGCCGCTTTTTCGCTCCGACACGCCGTAAAGACAACAGAGATCCAGAAGATGCAGAATGCGAACAAAGCAAGTGATATTTTTTTTTGCACGGAGACAACCTCCTCGAGTGAATATCGCATGTTGGATAAGGGGGGCATGCTCATTCCTCGGGGCAAAATCTTCGCCCTCTTCAGAGGCCATCTTATATCTCAGAAGATGAGCGATGTCAAAAGCGCACACACGATCTGTTGAAAATGCCGGGATGTTGAAGTAGGATGAGCGCAGGGGGCGAAGATCATCGAGCCCCGCAGAGCCGCGTTTTCTCGATAAATCGAACGGTGAGAATCAGCTTCAATCAGCCAACGTTCATCCCCTGGGGAGGGTTCTTCGCCCGGCTGATGAGCTCGGATAGGATGGTCCTGCTCGATGACACCGCTCTCGCCCGCGGCTTCACCTTCGTCAACCGGAACCGCCTCAAGGGGCCGGAGGGTGAGATCTGGATCACTGTCCCGTTGAAAAGAAAGGGCCGCGGCGTCCAGAAGATCAAAGATCTCGAGATCTATGAGAAAGACCGCTGGAAGAATAAGTTCCTGGCGACCCTCCGGCATTATTACGGTCATTCCGTTTATTTCAAACCTGTGGTCGATGAGATCCAGAACGCTGTGGACAAGCCTGGGCCGAACTTCCTGGACCTGGCACTGGCTCTCCTGAATATCCTCAAGGTTAATTTTGCAATCGCCAACGACATGACACTCCAATCCGAATTGAAAATCACCGGAAAAGGCACTCCCCTCCTCGTTTCCATCGCGTCCCGGCTCCGGGCCGATGAAGCCATCCTGCCGCACGGCTCCGAAAAAGCGGTTGAGCGCGCTCTCTTCGAGCGGGCGGGGATCAAGCCCCGTTTCCTGCGTTATGCCCCGCCCCAATATCCCCAGTTCTGGGGGAATTTCCGCCTGAACCTTTCTGCTCTCGATCTCCTGCTCTGTTGCGGACCGGAGGGTCGCGCCGTCATCGAAAGAGGCATTTCTTTTTACGATCCGCCTTAGCTGCCGCGACAATGGAATCCGCAGGAGACTCGGTGCCGGCCGCATGCCTGTGAAGGATGGATGACATCCGGCAGGCGGAATTGTCAGGAGGCGATGCGGAGGACTTTGGCGCCGCGGATTTTCCTTTCTTTTATTTCGAGCAGCGCCCTGTTCGCTTCTTCAAGCGCGTAGATCTCGACTTCCGGCCGGATGGGGATCGCGGCCGCCGCTTCCAGGAACTCAGCGACATCGGCTCTGGTCACGTTCGCGACGCTCTTGATTTCCTTCTCCATCCAGAGATGCCGGGGATAGTCCAGGTTCTTCAAATAACCTTTATCGGCATCTTCCTTGCGGATGGCGTTGATAACGAGCCGGCCTCCGGAGTCGAGGTTGCGAAGCGCTTCGACGACCGGCTTCCAGGCCGGGGTGGTGTCGATGATCGCATCCAGCTTTTCGGGGGAGGTGTCTTCCGTGTCCCCGGCCCAGACGGCGCCGAGCTCCCGGGCGAAGACCTGTTCCTCCCCGGAACGGGCGAAGACATATGTTTTCGATCGGGGGAATTGATGTTTGACCAGGTGGAGAACGAGATGCCCCGAAGCTCCGAACCCGGTCAGCCCGAGCTTCTGCCCGTCCCGAAGCCCGGTCAGCCGCAACGATCGATAGCCAATGGCGCCGGCGCAGAGAAGAGGCGCCGCTTCTTCATCGCTGAATGTTTCAGGGATCGGATAGACGAACCTCTCCCCCACCGTCATGTGCTCGGCGTACCCTCCGTCGGCATCCCTTCCGGTCGCCCGGAAATCCGGACAGAGGTTTTCCTGCCCGCTGCGGCAGAAGGGACACTCTCCACAAGCCGAAAAAATCCAGGCCACTCCGACCCGGTCTCCGGGCCTGAACTTCCTAGCGCCGCGGCCGGTCTTCTCGACAACGCCGGCCACCTGGTGACCGGGAATGACCGGCAGCCGCGGCGGCGGCGTCCTCCCCTCGATCTCATCCAGCTCGGTATGGCAAACGGCGCAGGTCCGGACCCTGAGCAAGAGCTCACCCTCTCCCGGTGTCGGATCCGGGACTTCTCTGAACTCCAGAGGATTCCTGTCCAGGCGGAGATCGCAGACTCTCGTCATCACCATCGCCTTCATAATAAGAGCCTTTTGTCCATCATTTAGGTCGCCTTGGCCAATTCCCGGATCCGGTCGAGGTCCAGCTCGCCTTTGGCCCCCCAACCGCGGACGCCGGAGGGAATTTCGGGGCGAAACCGCTCATACAGAGAAAAGGCCTGGGGAGCCAATTCATCGGGATCGAAGGACCGGGCCAGCTCCTCCATGACTCTGCGGACGGCTTGAAGGGCCTCCCCGAATTTCCCTTCGAGATACCTCTCGACTCCGGCCGGCTCGACGGGGCGGTCGCCCGCTACGGCCCGGATTCCGTGCTCGGTCGCGATTGCGGGGATCGGCCGGCCCAGCAACTCGACCCAGAACGCCTCGCCTAGCCGCTTTTTTCTCGCAGGAACGCCTTCGGGGCGCTCCGCGGGTTTGTAGATGCCGAGATGACGGCCTTTCGACTGGGCGTTCAGCCCGGCCAGGGCTTTGCCGAGTGACAGGGACTCTTCACGGTCATAGCCGAGCCGCTCCGCCACGATGCCCGCCCAAAGAGTGAGCACGGGGGCACGGTTGACGGAGACGACTTCACGCGCCATCGACTTCATCCCGGTGGAGGGATCATTCTAGCAGATTTCCGGCCCGGTGTGGACCTTGATTAAGGAGTAATCCTCGTGTCAGGCCGAGATCCGTTTTTTCCCCTCTGCCTTAGCCCCGTAGAGTTTTTGGTCCGCGGTATGGATGAGCGCATCCACATGGAGAGCATCCTGAGGATAGCAGGCGACACCCATGCTGACGGTCAGATGGGTGCCGCTGGCCGGCACCTTGGGTGAAAAAACGCACGTTTTGATCGCCTGGTCAATCCTCTGGGCCACCCGCAGGCCACCCTCTCTGTCGGAATAGGGCAGGACGACGGCGAACTCGTCTCCTCCATAGCGGGCCACCAGGTCGACCTCCCGGACAGACTTTCTGAGCACCTGGGCCAGTTCCTGAAGAATGACGTCGCCGATCGGATGACCAAAGGTATCGTTATATGTTTTGAAATTGTCGATATCTATCATGATGAGGGCGATAGGATATCTCTGACGGAGAGATTTCTTGATCTCCAGGTCCAGGAATTTCTTGAAATAACCGTGATTATAAAGGCCTGTCAGCCAGTCGACGACGGCCGAGTTCAAGGCCCTCTCGTAATGGGACCGCAGATAATCGAGCTGTTTTTTCTTTTCCAGGAGGACCCGCACCCTGGCCTGAAGCTCCCGTCCGACGATCGGCTTGATCAGGAAATCGTCGGTCTCCAGCTCGATCGATTTAACCTTGCTGTCCATGTCATCCAGACAGGTGATGACGACGATGGGGAGGCCCCGGCCCTTTTCCATGCTCCTGACCTGGCGGCACACTTCGAAACCGCTCAAATCAGGCAGGACAAGATCCAACAGCATCATGTCCACTTTCCCCGACTGGGTGAGCCGCAGGGCGTCTTTGCCGTTGGAGACGCGCTCGAACCGAAGCGAGAGGTCCTTCAGGAAATGCCGGACCAGTTGGGCATCACTTTCATTATCTTCGACCAGAAGGACCAGCGGCAATTCCTTCTGCGGTTCGGGCAGGCTGTCTCGCGCGTCCTTGTCAATGATGAAGGACCACTGCGAATGATCCCGGATGTCCAATTGGTCCCGATACTGCTTGAGAGCGATCAGCGAATTCACCCGGGCGACGAGTTCCTGGGGTCTGACCGGCTTGGTCAGATATTCGTCGGCCCCGGCCTCCTGGCCGGCCGACTTGTTCTCCGAACCGTCCAGGGCCGAGACAATGATAATCGGGATGTTGTGTGTCCGATTATCCTCTTTCAATATCCTGGCGGCTTTGAAGCCGTTCAACTCCGGCATCATGATATCCATCAGGATCAAATCGGGATGCTCGGAATAGGCCTGGTCCAGAGCTTCCCTCCCGTTCGTGGCCTGGACAAGCTGGAAATGATCTGTGGAAAGCATCTGGCTGAGCGCGGCCAGGGTCACGGGAGAGTCATCCACGATGAGCACTTTCTTCTTGTAGGAGGCGCCGGCTTCTCGTTGTTCCTGCAATTCCATCGGTCAATCTCCCGGGTGATTCAATCCGCTGTCGGATCAGGCTTGATTTCTTTCACACATCTCGTCCGTTCAAACATGATTCAGAATCCCATTTCCCCCTCAGACGGTCAATCATCCTTAGGGGGGAATCGGAAGGTGATTTTCGCCGGGGAACATCATCTCCGGAGGTGAGAAAGACCGTCCCGGCTCTCAGTAGATCCAGTCCCGCTTATTATCGGGCGAATTGGTCAGAATGTGGTCGGCCATGGCCCGGGGCAGCTCGTCCCCCTGGAATGGCGTCCAACCGTGGCCGCCGCGATCGCCGTACCGGAACTCTCCGCCGTACGGAGGGTCGGTCATCTGTTCCAGGGACTCCTGGAGCAGGTAGCAGGCCTCGTTGAGATAGAAATTGTCCATCCGGCCGCAGTAGACGCGAATCTTGCCGGCGAGCTTGGATCCGATGGCCGGCCAATGATTCTCCAGATAGCGGCGCAGGTCATAACGTTCCCCCGCCCAGGCAACGGCCTCTTTGTCGACAGCGCCGGTCCCAGGGTCCCAGAGCGGCCGGGGATAGCCGTCGGCGGCCACCGGTGCGAAGACCGCGTTCCAGATGGCCCACTGGCCGCCGGAGCGGAAGCGGTCGCCGATGGCCTCTTCATATTTGTTTTCCTGCTCCTGGGTGAAGATCAGGTTGCCGCTCGTATCCCGGCAGGCCCCGCGGGGCACACGGGCCCATTCCGTGTCGATATAATAGGCGTTGGCGTCCTCATAAAGGTTGACGATCTGGTACTTCCGGAAATCGACCGGGTCGGGGAAGAACGACCACGTCCCGCCGAAGACATCCGGGTAGAAGACTTGCATGGCGAGCGAGATCCAACCGCCGGTCGAGCCGCCCGAGAGGACGCGAGCCCAGGGTTGGCCGATGGCCCGGAAGTTGGCCTCCAGATAAGGGATGAGCTCGGTGACGATGGCATCGCCGTAGGGCCCGACATTTTCCGAATTCACGCCGTAGGAATCGTCGTAGTAAGGACAGGCGTGCTCGAAAGTGACCTGAATGAACCGGGGCGCGTTTTCAGCCGCCCACAGCTTATTGGCCGCGTTGTTCGGATCTTCCCGGAATCGGCCGACGTTTCCCCGCGGGAAGTGCCCTTGGATGTAGTGAACGGGATATCGAACCTCGGGGTGTTCATCGTATCCCTTGGGCAGGAGGACGTTGGCTCCGAGGAACATCGGCCGCCCCCAGAATTCGGTCAGAAGCCGGCTCTGGACGCGGATGTGCTTGAGGTGATCCGTATCCTTGTAGGAGGGTATGGGCGGCACGACCTGATCCAGGACGAGAGCCGGATTGTCTGGGGCGCCGGCGCCGATCTGGATCTTGACGGGATGGCTGTAGAGATTTCCAGGAGAGCGGCGCCAATTCTGGCCTTCTCCCTGATCCATGTGGAGCTTGACGGTCTTGCCGTCACTGCGCTCGAAGGTCGTGTAGACGTTCAGCCAGGCCTGAGCGAAGTATTCACCCTCCGGGATCTCGCTCAAAAGCCGCACGGGATGTCCGAAGGCCCGATCGTCCACGATAACGGGCGCTCCGGGCTCCAGGTCGTCGACATTCAAGCCGAAGATGGGTGTGCCGTTGATGCGCGGGTTGAACTGCTCAGTCCTCGATAGAAGAAGGAGGATTCGTCCGGAAATGGGCGCAGGCTGTACGGAAGGACTGACAGATACGGTGATTCGGACCTGCGCGGGAGGCTCGGCGGCCGGAAAGGCAAATCCTAAGAAAGAGGCGAAGATGAAGCTCGAGAGAAGCCCGTGGACGACAATCCTTAGGGAGAAGCCCATTCGGCCGCAAGGGGAATGAATCCAGTTGTGCAGTTTCATGTTATCCATCCTTTAAGAATCTCGAGAGCGGATCAAACATCGGCTCAGATTAGCTCCGGCGGAAGGCCCCTGTCAAGACAAGGGGACGTTCCCCACAGGGACACCCTTCGTCCTCTATCAGAAACAATAGGTGTCCCTTTGGGGAACGTCCCCTTCATTTGACGGATTGAAACGGAAACTATATATTGATGGTTGGAATAAGAGAATGCATCTTCAAAGATTGAAATCAGCTCCATCCCTGGGTGCAATCATCTGCCTGGCATTCCTGTCATTGGCTCTGATCAACTGCAACAATCCGACCGGCGCCGACGAAGACACCGAGCCCTATATCACCATCCGGAACAGCTGTGGCATCGCCCTGGATATCTATATGGACGGCACTTTCCAGTTCTATCTGGAAAACAATGAATATTACCACATCGAGAACGTCACTCTGGGAACGCACCTCCTCGAAGCCAAAAGGAAGGACACAGATATTCTGGTCAAATCACAGACGGCGGAGATCCAGGGAAATTACAGCTATACCTGGACGATCAGCAGCAACGCCGCTTTAAAAATCACCAATAATTATGGAGAAACCCTCGATATCTATGGCGATGGGGAATATCAGTCCGACTTGGCAGACCAATCCGACGCCGTCTTCCCCAGCATTCCCTATGGAGAACATCTCATCGAAGCCAAGATAACCGGCGGAACCACCGTTGTTGCTTCCCTCACCATTGAGATCATCGAGGATATCACTTACACCTGGGTCATTCAAAAATAGTCGTTCACTGAACTGTCTTCATCCTTTCCCCGTATATAGTCTAGAGGGAAGGATTCTGTAAAGACGGTTGAGAAGATATGCCTCTAAACAGCGATCCCGAGAAAATCAGGGATCCGGGGGGACATTTCCTGACCAAGGAGGAAATCCTGGCCAAGATCGCCGCTTCGCGATTGGCCCTGGACCGTACGGAAACCTTCCTGCCCCATCACGGTCTTTACATCCTGCGCCCAAAAGCATCAAAAGGTGATAAGATATCTTAGCCGCGCGAATCTGCGGCAGCATTGAGTCGCCTCATAAGAAAACGGAAGGAGACAATACGTGTCACCTAGAAAAAAAATTCCCTCTTATCTGAGCTGTTTGGTCCTCGCCTTCGTGATCGTTCTCTCTCTCTCTGCAAGCGGCAATTCTGGGCCCGGCCTCATATCACAGGATCAACCGGGCCTCAAATTCGCGATCACCTTTCCTGAAGCGGCTCACGCCGAACCCATCACCGGCCGCGTTTACGTCATCCTGACGACGAACGCCCTGCGCGAACCGCGGCTCCAGACCGGATTCGACTTCGCCACAGGAATTCCCATTTGGGGCAAAAACGTCTTTTCTTTGAAACCGGGAGAGGCGGCCGTCATTGATGATGAAGTCTTCGGATTCCCCTTGAAAAGCATCCGGGAAATCCCTCCCGGCGAATACTATGTCCAGGGATTTGTCAACATCTACACCGAGTTCAAGCGCTCCGACGGCCACACGCTCTGGCTCCACAACGACCAGTGGGAAGGACAGGCCTGGAACGTTTCTCCCGGCAACCTTTACAGCGGCGTCTCCAAGCTCACCATTGACCCCGCGGAGGAGCGCACCATCACGCTGGACTGCAAAAACGTGATCCCGCCGGTCGTCGTTCCGCCCGACACCGAGTGGGTCAAGCGCATCAAGTTCCAGAGCAAGATCCTGACCGAGTTCTGGGGCCAGCCCATCTACCTCGGAGCGACGATCCTCCTTCCCAAGGGCTACGACGACCATCCCGACGTCTATTATCCGGTGAACTACCACCAGGGCCATTTCTCGCTCCGGCCTCCCAACGGATTTCGTCCCGAGGAGCCGGCGTCGGGCGGCGCTCCGGTTAAACCCGGCAGCGAATTCTACAAGTACTGGACCTCGGGCAAATGCCCCCGGATGCTCGCCGTGACCTTCCAGCATCCGTGTCCCTACTACGACGATTCCTACGCCGTCAACTCGGCCAACGTCGGCCCCTACGGCGACGCCATCATGCAGGAGCTCATCCCCTACATCGAAGAGCGCTTCCGGATCATCCGCGAACCCTATGCCCGGGTCCTGAGCGGCGGGTCCACCGGGGGATGGGAATCGCTCGCCCTGCAGATCTTCCACCCCGATTTCTTCGGCGGGACCTGGTCGGCCTGTCCCGACCCCGTGGACTTCCGTTATTACGAGCTCATCAACATCTACAAGGATGAAAACGCTTATTACAAAGAACACAGCAAGCTCAAGACGGAGCGCCCCGAAGCCCGCGATCCGGACGGACAGCTCTGGTACACCGTCAGGGACACCTATTATTATGAATGGACCCTCGGCGACAAGCACCGCTCCGGCCGGCAGTGGGCGATCTGGGAGGCGGTCTACAGCCCCATTGGCGAGGACGGCTATCCCAAGCCCCTTTGGAACTGGCTGACCGGCGAGATCGACCACGAGGTCGCCGACGAGTGGAAGAAATACGACCTCCGCCACTATCTCGAGACGAACTGGTCCCGGCTCGGCCCCAAGCTCGTCGGAAAGCTCCACGTTTACGTGGGCGATATGGACACCTTCTATCTGAACAACGCCGTCGTCCTGCTCGAGGATTTCCTCAAGAAGACGGAAAATCCCCACTACGAAGGCGTGGTCGAATACGGAGACCGGAAAGGCCACTGCTGGGGGCCCGGGGGCGCGCAGCTCTTCAACCTCTTCAAGGAGCACATCGTCAAGTACGCCCCGGTCGGCGCCGACACGTCAAAGTGGAATTACTGAGCGGGGCCCGCCCGGATCACAAGGGCTTAAAACCGTTATTTTTTTTCGATGAGCTTTATGGCGGCTTCGGCGGCCTCGCCCACCATGTTCCGGTACGACGGAACGGTCGCGGCGTCCCTGAGGAACGCGACGGCCGCGGGATCACCCGTTTTGCCGATGGCCGTCAGGGCTTCGGCCTGGACCCGGTAGCTCGGGTCCTTCCGGAAAAGATCCTTATAGAATTCAAGGCGCGCACGGTCCTTAAGATCCCCTAGGGCCGCGAGCGCCGCCGCCCGGACCCGGGAGTCCGGGTCCTGACAAGCCTTCTTAAAGACGGCCGCGCTGTCCTTGACCTTGAGCCTGGCCAGGGCCTCGAGGGCGCTCTTGCGGACGGCCCAGAACGGGTCGGCCCGGAGGCTCGAGACAAGCGCCTCCCCCTTTCGCGGATCGTCCTTTAAGGCCGCGAGCGCCCCGGCCGCCTCCATCCGGCCGATGACGTCGTCATTCTTGAGCTGATAGAGGAGCTCGTCGCGCCCCCTCTGGAACGTAATCTCCTTGATGAGGACGTTGTCCTCGTCGAACCGCACGAGCAACGGCCTGTCCTTGAGCGGGAGCTCGAAGGTCTCCTCCCGCTTTTCGACCCAGATCTCGCGGATGTCCGTCCCGCCGGCGGATACGAGCTTGATGGATACGGGCGCCCGGAACACGGGCACTCCCTTTGAGAGATCCTGAACCTGGGCGACCGTAAGCCTGACGACTTTCGCCACCGCATCCCATTCGCTCTTGACCTCGAAGACAGGATGGCCCGGCTTGAACAGCCACTGGTCGAAGAACCAGTCGAGGTTTCGACCGGTCACCGTCTTGACCGACCGGATGAAGTCGGCGGTGTCGACCGCGTCGAAGGCGTAGCGGTGTAGGAAATGGCTGAGGATCCTGAAGAACGGCTCGTCGCCGACCAGGGAGCGCAGCATATGGAGCACGCGAGCCCCCTTGGGATAGGTGTGGGCGTCGAACATGTCGCCGGGCCGGTCGTAACGGTTGGTGACGATCGGCCTCATGTGACGCGTCTTCGCCTCCCTGAGGTAGGCGTTCAGCTTGTTCAGGAGGTTGACCGCGCCCTCGTCGTCGCCCTTCTCGAAGCGATAATAAAGGTAGTCCGAATAGGTTCCGAAGCTCTCGTTGATCCAAGTGTGGGCCCAGCAGCGGAGCGTGACGAGGTCGCCCCACCACTGGTGGGCCAGCTCATGGGAGACGATGCCGATGGCCGGGAAATCGACCTCGCCTCTTTCGTCGACCATGATCCGGCGGGTCATGGCCGTGGCCGACGTGCTTTCGGCGCCGCCGCCGGAGGGGACCGAGATCTGGTCGTACTTCTGCCAGGGGTAGTCGTAGCCGAAGATCCGGTTGAAAAACTCGATCATCTTCGGGGTTTGGCCGTAGGTTGGCCCCACCTTTAACTCGTCTTGTGGAAAGACCCAATAATTCACCGGGAGAGTCTTGTAGGAAGCGCGGACGACGACGTACGGCGCGGCCGCCAGGAAGATGAGATAGGTCGAGTGCGGCAGGTCCTGGGACCAATGGTAGGTCACCGTGCCGTTCTTCTTGTCTTCGATCACGCTGACGAGCCGGCCGTTTGCGGCCACTTTAAGACCGCGCTCGACTGTGGCCACGATCTCATTGGTGGCCTTGTCGTTGGGATAATCATAACAGGGGAACCAGTGGTGGACGTTCTCCGGCCAAGAATCTGAGAAGACGATCCGGGGACTGTCCGCGCTCTCGGACACGAACCTCAAACCGATCTTCGGGTCCTGTCCGTAATAGAAACAGGTGAAGGCGAATTCTTCTCCGAACTTGGCGGGACGCGGAAGCCGGACCGCGAGCTCCTTGGGCGACTGGTCAAAGGCGAGGGGCACGCCGTCGGCGCCGAGAACAGAAGTCACCGTGAACTCCTCGGCGTCGAGAACACAGGTCGTGAGGCCCTCGCGCAGGGAGGCCGCGATGACCGTTGTAGCGCCTTCGAACGCCTTCCGGTCGAGGTCGAGCCGGATCTTGATCAGGTAGTGGAGGGCATCATAGGAGCGGCTGCGTTCCGACTGAAGGGGCTTGGTCGACCAGTCGGCGCCCTGGCCGAAGGACGGCAGGGAAAAGACGACGACCAGGATGGCAACGAGAATTGTTCTTTTCATGTTCTTACCTCTTAGCCCGTTTGTGGAATTGTAGAGTGGAGCCGCCCGCCGCGTTCATCTCACGAACTCACTGAGCGACCTGGCGGCATCGGGGAAGGCGGAAAGGATTTCCTTGTCCGTGGTCACTAGGGGAATACTGAGCTCGCGCGACAGGGCGACAAACTCGCAGTCGTAAGCCGACAAGCGGCTCTCCGCGGCCAATTTCAGAACATTCAGAGACCCGACGGAGAATTCTCCGCCTTCCATGAGGAGTTCCGCTTCGCCCGCGATTTCGACGGCCGCTTCGAGATCGATGATGCCTTTCCTGAGACAGGCCGTCAGCACGTTCAAGAATTCGCTCCGCCAGAGCAAAGGCGCCGCCCAGTCGGGATCCTTGAGGAAAGCCTTTTCGGCCCGCTCCGAATGCTCACTCCGGATATAAAGATAGACCAGGAGGTTCGTATCGACGACGATCACGGCCGGCCTTCCCTCTTGGCCTTGTCGATGAATTCCTGCTTCAGTCCGTAACGGCCCGTTCTTTCCCTGATGGCCCTCGCGGACGCAAGGAAATCCTCGGGCTTTCTCTTTTTCGCGGCCACGCCCGCTTCGATGAGAGCGATGACCTCGGAATTGATGCTCCGATGGTGGAGCGCGGCGCTCAGCTTGAGTTTTTCATAGAGATCTGGGGGAATATTCTTTACTGTTATCGTTGTGCTCATTCCCGATTCCCCTAGGTTTCATTTCGGTTCCATTATGGTGTAATAATGATTCCTTGTCAAGTTCTCTATCTCCGGCATTGATAACGAGACTTTTGGGGCGATTGTCTCAAACCCAGGGCCGTTGCTGGCGCTCGCTCGGAGCTGATACGTCAACGATGGATTATTGACCGGATGAATCAATCCCCGGAATCTTCCACCGGACGTTGAATCTCTTTATCGTCTGAAAGCCCTCCTCCCCCGTTTCGATCGTATAGAGAGCGTTGTTTTTCCAGACCGATTTCTGATTCAGGTTCACCCGTATCGGCACCCGGGCCAGGTATCTTCCCTCTGCATCGAAGACATCGAAAAAAAAGGTATTGTCTCCCCCCTCGACTTGATCGTATGTCCTCACCCAAAGCCATTCTTTTTCGTCGACTGAGACGTCCAGGAAGGCCGGAAAACGGTCGGGGAAGTTCAGTTTGACTCCTCTCGCCACCAGCCCGGAGAGCTCCTTCTCGTATTTCTCTCTGTACTCCGCCGTCATCGGCAGCCGATCGTGCCTTTTTTGAATCGTCCTGATCGGCTTTCCCTCCGGACTCAAAACATTCAGTTCATATGCGGCCGAGTTTCCCCAGACGATGGTGTCGTTCGGGGACACGGCGCAAAACACTCCCGGCTTGGCAAGGTCGAATTGTCTTTCTTTGCGGTCTTTTTCCGGCTCTTCCCGGGCGATCGTGAACAACGGCTCGAAATCCGAACCGTATTTGGCGATCTCTTGGCCGCCAATCGGCGGAGGAGCCGTGACCTGGAAGCCGACGGTATTCCCCCGGGAGTCCAACCGGATGGGCATTACGGGATATCTCATCCGGGCCGCGGACACTTGCCTCAAGTACGTGCCGTCCGGAGAGAAAAAGACCAGGCGCTGAGTTGGGAAGTCAAAGACCGCAATCTCGCCGTGAGAGGTGGCCTGAACAAAACCCGGCATCTGGAATTCGCCCGGGCCTTGCCCTTTTGTTCCTATTGTCCTCAGGAATTGACCGCGACTGTCGAATACCCGGACGTGCGCTGAGGAAGAGTCGATCGCATAAATATTCCCCTCATCATCCACATCCATGCCACCGATCCGGGAGAAGATGTATTCATCCTCTCCGTCCGATGCCCCAATGGAAAGATCTTCATCGAGGTCGAGGACATCTCCGTCATAAACCGGCTCCCCCGGATTCTTGACTATCGCAACGCCGTTAACCACCTCGATCGTTCCCTTCCACCCGGAATGGTCCCTCTGGCAGGCGGCAAGCAGCAAGACAACAGAAAAAATCAAGGCGATCGGCTTTTTCATCTCCCCTCCATATCAACCTGCTCCTTCCAAGATCATATCTGACCGAGTGGCAATCCACAAGTCATAAGATCGCTTCACGATCCTCCGCCGACAGTCACGCGTAAATCCCCCGAGTCATCATTCTTCACCCCCGGCAATAAGTATTGAAAGCCGCCGATCAATCAAACCAACCAGTTGATCTGATATCGTTTGATCTTCTGATATCCCTCTTCGTCGGTCTCTACTGCATAAATCTTATTCTCTTTTATAAGTGACGGCGTGAAATCCAGCAACACCCTGGCCAGATACTTACCCTCGGCTGAAAAAATATCATAGTTATTCCCGCCGTCGTCTTTTTCCCAGGTGCGAACGAATATCCTGTTCTGATCATCGACCCATAATTCCTGGAATGCGCTATGGAACCTGGGAATGTCGAGACTGAACCCCGGGGGAAGCCGACGGCTGGCGATTTCCTTTCTTTCTTCCTCGGTGATTTCGACGGCAGTGAATTCTTTACAGATCTTTCGGACCGATCTCCCAGACGGATTGCAGACATTGATCTCGTATCTCTCCGGATAAGCATAAAAAACGTTGTCATCTTCACCAACATCGAACATGATCTGCGGAGAAAACGCCCTGTAGGTGTTTTGTTTGGTCAATACGGCCGGCGATGATATCACCGTATGCAGGACTTCAAGACTGGGGCTGAATTTGCGCAGTTCATAGCGGGGGTTCTCGTCCTGCACGGCCGTCACTCCATACAGGCACTCCTGGGAATCGGCCTGGAAGATGACGGAAAAATTCTTCGCTGAGCTGATGTTTCTTATGAATTCTCCTTCGAGGGTGAAGAACACCAGGCGACGGCTGGCTACATCCTCCACGATGAGATGTTTTTGAGAAGTGAGGGAAATGGAATACGCTGAGCCGAGCTCCCCGGGGCCCTGGCCCCTTTGGCCGATCGTCCTCAGGTAGCGCCCCTCCTTATCAAAAACCTTGATATTCGATTCTTTCAGATCCAACGCATAAATATTCCCGTCGTCGTCGACGTCAATATCCAAAACCCGCGAAAACATGTATTCGTCGGGGCCCTCTTTCGCACCAATTGAAAGATCCTCTTCAAGACTGAAGATATCCTTCCCATATATTGGATCAATCGGATTCTTGACAACCATGACGCCGTCATGATGTTCGATCTTCCCTTTCCATCGACCGCTGTCTTGCCGGCAGCTCCAGAGCAGGGCGAAAAAAACGCCCACCCATACTTGCCCGTTGTGGATCTTCTTCTTCATCAAAACCCTTTTAATAATAGGGCTTGTCCCAAGGTTACGTGATGGCATTTGACAAAGGCAAAAAAGAAGGGCTACAACCTTCAAGTAGAATATCAAACAATCTTGGAGGAGTAGCCCTATGGACGACCTCGAAATCAAGATCGCCCTCACCTATAAGGTACCAAAAAACAATCTCACGCTCAATGGCCTTCTGCGTGGGCTCGAGCGCGACCGTGACGAGATCATGAGGAACCTCCTTGTCGTGCTTTTCCAGGCCTTGGAGGAGAAGGCCAAAGAAGAATACAGCCGGAGCGGATGCGTCCGCGACGGGCACCAGAGCAATCACCGTCTGTTGCGGACGTCGTTTGGCGAGATTCGTTATCGGCTGGCCCAGATGAAAGACCTGAGCGGGAAGGTCTTTAGTCCGTTGGCGAAAAGGTTGAGGTTCGAGCCGTACCGGCAGTACCAGAGAGAATCGCTGGAGGCGGCGGTAGGCCAAGCGATTCATCTCTCGTACCGTCTGGGCGCCGGGGAGACGCAACGGATCAAGGGACAGGGGCCGTCGAAAAGCACACTCTGGCGCCGGCTTCAGGAGTTGGCGGAAACCGAAGGCGCTTGGCCGCCGATGAAACACCGGCCGTTTCAGTTTCTGATGGTTGACGGCACAAAGGTTCATCTCCAAGCCGGGGGATATTCCCTGGGAACCTCCGAGTTGCGCTGGGCCTGGGCCGCGGAGAGGATGGGGCAACCCTTTGAATTGATTGGGTTTTGGGTGGGAAAGGACTGGAGCGCCATCCGCCGGGACCTTGATGGCCGCCTGAATTACCGCCGTCTGCGGATGCTCTTTTCCGACGGCGGATCGGGAATCGAGGAGAGCCTGCGGAGCGCCACAATGGACTACCAACGCTGTCTTGTGCACGGGAAACATGACTTCCGTTTCCTCCTCTACGCGGACCATGTCAAAGGGAAGAAGCAAGAGAGCTTCCTTCATCTTTTGGACCAAAATCCGCTCTTCCATCTGCGTCAGGCCGACCTGGAGGCGTTGCGCCCCGAGGACGAGCCGCTGGTGCGAAGACTCGTCCGGACGATCCGGCGCGGCTTTCGGGAGCTTGTGGCGGCGTTGCCGGCGGACAAATATCCCAAGACCCGGACGTATCTGGAGAACTTCTCGCACCAGGCTCTGGCGTTTTTCGATTACTGGCTGGATCATCAGCTCTGGGTTCCGTCGACGACGAATATCGCGGAATCGGGATTCAGCCGGGTGGTCAATCGAATTAAACGGGTCGGCCGTCGCTGGAGCGAGCGGGGGCTGATCAACTGGCTTCGGATCGCCTTTCGGAAAATCTTTCAGCCCGATCAATGGACAGCCTTGTGGAAACAATACTTGCGTCTTCATCGTCGGCTACGTCTGGTCTCCCTACGATCGGAATACCGGTGGGTCAATGCCATCACGTAACTTTGGGACAAGCCCTACTATTA
>JBAUIH010000348.1:0-2296 GCA_049682755.1 Candidatus Aminicenantales bacterium
TCGATGATCATGAGGG
Organism: Candidatus Aminicenantales bacterium; assembly: GCA_049682755.1. Lineage (GTDB taxonomy): Bacteria > Acidobacteriota > Aminicenantia > Aminicenantales > UBA8522 > UBA8522. Next base: position 17 of record JBAUIH010000348.1, read on the forward strand.
CTTGAGGGAAGTGCATCTCGGCCAGGTTCTTAACCCATTCCGCGCCGTCCCCGATGACGACGATCCGCTGGGCACGGAGAAGGCTCCGGCGCCTCGCCTCCCCATAAATCCGCCACCCGAACGCCTCGGCCCTCTCGATTGCGCCGACGAACGTCGTCGAGTCCGGATCCCGAATCGGATAACCCTCCTTGTCGACCGTCGTCTGGGTAAAGACGCAACCCAGCTTCGCCTCGCGGGTTTTGGCCGTGCCGTCGGGGTGTTTACCCTTGACGCCGATGAGCTCCTCCGGCCTCATCGGCACCCCGGTCCCGTCGTAACTGACGTACATCACCGGGATGTCTTTGTCCGGCTCGGGCATGCGGTCCGGTCCCAACAGCGCCTGCCGTTCCTGCTCTCCCCAGATGTCCATCTCTTGCCCGATTCTCTCGGCGACCCGCTCGACGTCCTTGGCACTGACCTCAACTCTGGCGTAGATGTGCAGATCGTCGTGTCCGTCCTTGAAGGTCGATTGGCTCCCGGCCCGGGCCATCATCCGCCGTAAGCCCGGAGACCGCGTTGTCCCGACCATATCCAACGCTTCGTCTCCCGGATAGCGCGTCCTCCGACAGGCCGGACACATAAACATCGACCGTTGATAGGCCACCGGCCCCAGGATGGTCAAAAGTGGCTTGCTTCGCAGCCCTTGGCTTTCCATGCGCTGCCCGCAACCGCAAACGACCGCCTCCTCTCTCCGGCCCGATTCATGCTCAGCCAGCAGGCCGGCCAGGACCTTAGCCCCGCAAGCCAGCACGGCCACCCGCAAGGCCGTCTCCCAGGCCTCCAGGTCCGGCTTCCCGACCTTGGCCGTCTCCAAGAGGCGCTTTACTTCCCGGTCTTGTTCAACCCGGATTTCAAGCGTTTTTTTTCCTGCTCGCTCGTCCGTTTCAGCGCCCCCAGCTGCGAGGTGACGTCGACGAACTCCCCACAGAGAGCCTGAAAGCGTTTGTAGGCGGCGACATCGGCGCGGGCTTGCTCGACGGCCTCGGTCGAGGTCAACCGCTGACTGACCGTCTTGCCTCCTTCTGATCGAGTCCAGACATAATAAGGACCTTGGCGGGTCAGTTTCTTCGACCCTCTGCGTTGGAACTGGAAAAATTGCTCGTTGACCGTTCCTCGCCGCATCGAGTCGATCGACCGAATCTCTTCGATGATGGCCTGACGGCGGCCTTCGAGTTGAGAGATATCCATCGGAGCCTCCATATTGTAGTGATATAACTACAATATCACCAGCTCCGATAGATGTCAAGTCCCTACCCCCACTTTCATGACGCAGGCCCGGGCCCATAGGACCTGCGTCATAAAAGTGGGGTAAATCACGCCACCCGGGACTCCCAGTAGTCTTCGAGCCGGTTGGATTTCATAATAGGACCTGCGTCATAGAAGTGGGGTAAATCACGCGGCTCGGGACTCCCAGTAGTCTTCCAGGCGGTTGGATTTCATCACACAGCGCAGGGCGAGGATGGCGTTGGCGCCCCGGACGGTCCACTCCATGCCTGATTGCTTGAGGCGTTGGCCGATGACGGTCTTGCATCCGGCCTCCACGACTCCGGAACCGATGAACAACCCTTGTGCCCGGAACTTATTGTAGCGCATCCGCTCTTTATTCTTATTCAAGTATCGGATTTCAGCCAGCCCGATCTTCCTGAGATCGGGATCTTCGGGGAGGAAGGGACAGGCCTGGGAGATAATGGTTTCCACCTTCCCCTTGTCCAAAAGCGTCCACCAGCGCCGACGACGTCGCTCCATTGTCTTTTCGTTCGCTCCGAACAGTACCCGACATAGTCGCGAGATATGTTCGCGGGCGTGATAGAGATCGATGATCATGAGGGCTTGAGGGAAGTGCATCTCGGCCAGATTCTTCACCCACTCCGCGCCGTCCCCGATGACGACGGTCCGCCGGGCGCGCAGCAGGCCCCGCCGTCTCGCCTCCCCATAAATCCGCCAGCCGAACGCCTCGGCCCTCTCGATGGCGCCGACGAAGGTAGTGGAGTCCGGATCCCGAAGCGGATGACCCTCCTTGTCGACCGTGGTTTGGGTAAAAACACACCCCAGCTTCGCCTCGCGGGTTTTGGCCGTGCCGTCAGGCTGTTTCCCCTTGACGCCGATGAGCTCCTCCGGCCTCATCGGCACCCCGGTCCCGTCGTAGCTGACGTACATGACCGGGATGTCTTTTTCCGGCTCCATCTCCCCGTCCGCCCGCAAGAGCGCCTGCCTCTCCTGCTCTCCCCAGGTGTCCATCTC
>JBAUIH010000349.1:0-6195 GCA_049682755.1 Candidatus Aminicenantales bacterium
ACGGGGGGAACCGACGGGACTGGTTCCCCGGGGTGCGGGGGCCGAGGGCGGCTTCCTGCCCCGAATATGCCACACAAAAGGAAACCCCTACTGTGACGGACGGGGAATTGTACGGGTTGGAGACCTATGGTATAAGAGGTCCGGCCGTTAAAAGCGGCCGGGCCCGCGAACAATGGCGGCACTCAGTAGCCACTTCAAGAGACCAAAGGGAAAGGTCCTTTTATGTTTTTTCCAAGTCCGGGGACCCGTCCAGGACCGCCGGCATCATAAGGAAACTATCGTCCGGCCGGCGGGAAGCCTGAGGCGTCCGCCGATTCATAAGGACAAGGAGAGAGCGAATGGCAGACAAGAATGCGGAGAGGCCGAAGGCCGTTATCGTCCTGGCCATGCACGGGGCACCGCCCTTGGATTTTCCCCGGGAGGAGATGACCGAGTTCATGAGCCTTCATGCCCGGGTCGGACACGCACCCGTCCCGGACGCTGGTACTCTGAGACAGCGCTATGAGGAATTGGAAGCCAAGATGCGGGTTTGGCCGCGGACCGGACAGAACGATCCCTTCTACGCCGGCTCCCAGGATCTGGCCAAACACCTCCGGCGGGAGTCGGGGCTCGAGGTCATCGTCGGCTTCAACGAGTTCTGCGCGCCCACGTTGGATGAAGTCCTGGAACGGGCGGCCGCCCGGGAGGCCGGAAGGATTATCGTTGTAACCCCAATGATGACCCGCGGCGGCGAGCACTCGGCCGTGGACATCCCTAAGGCCATCCGCCGGGCCCAACAGAAATATCCTGATCAGAAGTTCGTCTATGCTTGGCCCTTCCCGACGGAGGATATCGCCCGCTTCCTCTCCTCGCAAATCACCCGCTTCCTCTGAGGCGAGCGGAAGGTTTGCGGAGCAAAGCAACCAGATGGGCTCGATCCATCTTCTTCTTTTCCCCAAGGCTCGGGATGTATGCTGAGAAGTCCGTAGGAGCGACGAGCGGGCAGGGTTCCTCGAAGAGGAGAGCGAGGAGCGAATCGAGCCAGATTTCCTCGCTGGGGAAATCGCAGCGTGACTTCGAGGCATATATCCCGAGCCTTCCGCTCAGTCGTCGATGGACTTCCTCACCCAAGCCCTCGCCTCCGCAACCAAAGGGGCCCGCTCGTCGCTCATACGGGTTTCTTAGGCCACTGCCCCTCGCCTTGATCAACTCCCGGGGGCTTTTCGTCGGCGCGTCGGGTTAGATCCCCTCTTTGACGCGGCCGACCTCGAAGAGGGGTTCTCCTTTGCTCGTCGGCGGAGTGTTGACAATGTAGAGCATGATGCCGCTGAACGGCGCCCGGACCTCTTCCTTGATATGGCCCAGGAAATCGGCGATGCGGCCGACCTTTTGCCCTTTGATGACATAGTGCCCCATCTCTATCAGTGGATAAAACAGGCCATCGGTTTGGCTATAGACGACCTCATAACGGTCGATCCACACCGGTTCGGCCGTCTCCGTCGGGGCTCCCTCGATCATCCGGAACAGCCGCATCACGCTCAGGACTCCTTCGATATTGCGGCGGATGGACTCCTCGTCTGTTTTTCCCAGATAGCCGGATTCTGTGGTGACGGCCGGCTTGCCGAGCAGAACCGCTGTGTTCCCGAGGTATTTTGAATCGGTGAGATCTTTCGACCGGGTCTCGTCGATGATGATATGCGGGATGCCAAAAGCCACAGCCATTGTTCGTGTCAACTCGTCCATTTCGGTCTGGCCGGTTTTCATCCAGTAGGTATAGGGGATCAGCGCCTCATTACCGTCTCCGCAGTGAAGATCAATGAGGCCGTCGGATTTTTTAACCACCTCCTCCGTCAGGACAAAGGCCGTCCGCTGGCTGAGTGTCCCTCCGGGATCGCCCGGAAAGACGCGGTTCAGGTTCTTCCAGTCATGGGGATTATAATAGATCGTCCGCTTCTGGAAGGAAGTGAGGTTGGCGATATGCACCAGAATGAGCGTCCCGGAAAGCTTCTGCGGATCGATCATCTCCTTCAGGCGGTAGAGGGCCAAGACGGGAGGGTATTCATAGCCATGAACGCCGGCCACGAGGGCCAGCGTCTTTCCCTCCCTAGCGCCGCGGATGACGGTCATAGGGATGGACGAGCCGGCATCCTCCCCGGCCGGGACCTCGAGGAATCCGGATACAGACTGTCCGGAGAAGACCCTCAAGGGACCGATGACGAGGGGATCTTGCCCGCAGGCGGCCGCGGAGAAACCCCATATCAGAACGACTGCAAATAATGAGAAAACCAGGATTCCGGCGTTTCGCCGAATCTGTCGGTGCATGGGACCTCCTTGATGAAACTCATTCCAGCACCTACTGTAATCCAAAAACCGGCGGCAAGCCAAATGAATTTGTCGAAAGAAAATATGTTGCTTCCGAAAAAGAGTTTTGCTATAATCCGCAAAGAAAAAAGAGGAGGTGCATCTATGGGCAAATTCCTGGCCATCATCGGAGGCTTGATCGCCATGGCTGCAGGTATCTGGTTGGTTATTGTCTGGTGGCGCCCTTTCTATGAACTCGTCCTCGGCTGCATCCCGCCCATCCTCTTCTTCGGCGGTCTGATCGCTCTGATCGCAGGCATCAGCAGCATCAAAGACGCGGCAAGGACAAAAAAACTCGAGGAAGAAGCCAAGGCAGAAGAAAAGAAAGACTAAGAGTCAGCGTAATCCAGCCAGGAGGGGATTCGAGTCCAGACACTTCTGCATCCGGATTAATCCCTCCAATTTGAATTTTTCCTATTGACAAGAGCGTGTAATTGTGTAATTATATTTTTGTAATTTAGTTACATAATTACAGGGAGGTAAAAATGAGCGATACGCAAGATAAAAATCCCGGCAAAAAAAGCAGAAATCAGGTTGAATCCGCCATCAGCGAAATCGGAGACCAGGTGGAGAGATTGGCTACTAAAACCGCCGAATCCATCAAAAAGGCTATCGATAAGGCCTTGGCCTCGAGGAACACGGTGCTGACCATCCGAGTTAACGAGGAAAGCAACAAAAAGCTGAATATGCTGGTCGAAACCGGTCTCTTCCGGAGTCGCTCGGAGAGCGCCGCTTTTTTGATCGAGGAGGGGATCCGGAGGCAGGAGGCGCTCTTCAGCCGGATTCAAGATAAGCTGGAGACCATCGATAAGATTAGAGAAGAGTTGAGAACCATCGTTGGAGTCCAAGAGTCCGGCCGGGACTGAACGCGTACTTGCGCAAGTCGAAATCTCTGTGCTACCATTCGAAATGTGGCACCCATCGGTATCCTTCCAGTCCTTCTGACTCTCTCGCTGCTCTCTCAAACGACGCGGACGATCGAAAAAGCCTTCTTTCAAGACGACCCTCAGCTCCTTTTTTCTCTGTTTTCATCGCGGGGGCATATCCACATCTCTCTCCCGGAGCCCATCTCTTTTTCAGATCAGATGTCCCCCGAGCAGGCCTATCTTTTCTTCCGGCAGGTTTGCGCGACCTATTCCACATTTGAATTCTATGCCGACAGCGACCGGCCTGTTTTAGCCAAAGGAAATAGCTTCATTTTCAAGGCCCGTTGGTCGTTCAAGAACAAGAAAACCAGCAATCAATACGTCCTCCTGGCTTTTTTCCGCTTGACCAGAGAGCCGCCGCGGCGCGGCAGTCCCCTGACCCCCTGGAGAATCACGGAAATCAAAGCCGAGACGCTATGAAGATGGCAGTCTTTTCCATTCGTCTGCGCGGCCTGCGATTAGGGATCGTCGCAGCTTTTATCTCGGCCCTCCTCCTTCTCATCCTCTCTTTTTTGTTGCCCCGCTTTTTTGCCGCTCACGATCCCCAAAAAAGCCTAAGCACCCTGCGTCGCCAGGCCGAGTCCGTGAAGCGCGAATTCTCTGTCCTCGAATCCTCGATGAGAGCCCGGCTCAGCAATCTCTCCGGGCCGGCGTTTCCCAACGAGGAGAACACGGTTTTTTCTCTTTTCAAGGCTTTGTCGATCAACCCCAACCTCGAGGGTATCGCCTATTATGATGAAGACGGCTTCCTCGAGGTCTGGTTGGGCAACGTGATCGATTTCCGTCCTTCCGTGCCGGGTGTCACCCTCCTCGTCCGCAATAGAGCGTCCACTTATCTCGTTTTTTCCGCCCGGATCCGAGAATCCGAACAGATCGTGCTTTCCCGCCTCTTGGCCTTCCGGCCTCAGCTCAGGACGCCCTTCCTTTCGGAATATCATTTCCTCAAGCGCGCCTTGGGCAAGAGCGGTCACATCGAATACTGGGATTTTCGCGATGATGTTTCCGGCTTCGAGAGGATTTTCGCCCGCCACAAGGACGAATATCTGGGTGAACCGCGGCTGGACAGCGAAGTCCGGCAGATCTTCTTCCCCCTCCGGAATGACCGCCGGGAGATTGTCGCCACCGTCAACCTGACCTCTCCCTCCCTGCGTGCCTTCCACTCCCAGCTCCGGGAAACCATGATCCTCCTCTTCACCGCTGCGTTGGCTCTGGCTCTCGGCCTTCTCGTCATTGACCTGGCCAGGCCTCTTCTCACCACTTCCCGCCTCCAACCCGGATCCGTGTTGCTTCTCCTTCTGGCTCTGGCGGGATTGCGCGCCGTCCTTATGCCCTTGAGCCGGCTGGAATGGACCCAATCAAAGCCGGCCTTTTCTCCCTCTCAGGCCGGTTTCATCTCCTGGCGCGGGCTGACCCAATCGCCCGCTGATATTTTCTTGACCGCCCTTTTTCTGAGCCTGATCGTCGCCGCCTTTGTCCTGTTTGCCCGGCGGTTCATCCGAGCCCCAGGACGGCCTCTTTCCTTGGGCCTCAGCTGGCTCCTGGTCACCCTTCTTGTGAGTGTATCGTTCGGAGTTTTGACGGTCTATCACGATTTCATCGCCCGTCTCGTGGCCAACTCCAATATCAATCTGCTTCGGTTTTCCGGCAATGCCTCTTTTCTGCTCCTCCATTTCGGGGTCGTCTTCATGACCCTCAGCTGCGGCGGGCTCCTTTTTCTCGCCCTTGACCTCGTCCGCCGTCTCTCCCGGCGCTGGATGTTCGCTCTTCCTCCACTCGTCTGGACGTCCGGGGTTTATATCCTGCTCACCGGCCGCCGCCCGGATCTCATTACACCGTTTGTCTCCGTTGTCATTTTGGCTCTCGGATTATTCCTCTTGAGCCTCGGACCCTCGTTGAAAAAACAGGGAATCGTCTTCGCCTTGATCTTCCTGGCAGCGCTTTTCAACTCGACCGAGATCCATCTCCGCTCCTCCGCCCGCCTCTCGTCCCTCGTCCAGAACTTCTTGCGCAACACCATCGTGGCACAGGAGGACTGGGCTGATTTTATCATCCAGCAATCGCTTCCGGAGATCGATAAAAGGCAACCGGTTGTCTTGTCCTTTCTCCGGAACCCTGATCCATCCCCGCTGGCCCGATCGCTCTGGGAGAGCACCCTCGCCGCCAAGTTCAACTGGTACTCTATCCTCGAAGTCAGCGACGCCGAGGGCGCTGTCCTCTCCCGTTTCTCGCTCAATATCCCCCAGCTTTATCAGCCGGAGATAGAGCTGCCTCTGAATCCCGAATGGATGGTCTCCCGGTTGAACGTTCCCTCGCTCGGCAAGGAAAGGGAATTCATCCTGGCATATAAAGACTGGTTCGACGGGGACAAACATCTTGGCCGGACGGCCTTCTCCCTGGCCGTCGACCCGGATATGCTCCCCTTCCTCTACTCCGCCAACCCCTATTTCGAGCTCCTCAAGGTCAGCCGGCTCCCCTCTTTTTATCAGCAGAAATTCGGTTTCGCCATCTTCAATGAGCGGGGGACACTCCTGTTCAATCCTCAACGGATTTCCTCAGGAATCACGGCCGCGGTGGTGGACCAGGTCAAACGGTCACCTCAGGGCGTGTGGCTGGTTTTCCGGGACAAAGGCAGACCATTCAATAGCTTCTATTTTCCCTTTCAGGACAAAGTCTATTCTTTCTTCATCCCCCGTGAGAACATCCTGGGCTTGACCGTCGAGTTCTTGAAACTCGGGATCTTCTATCTTGCCCTCGCCTTTCTTTTTCTGCTCTTTCTTCCCGCCGTCCTGAGAGGACGCCGCCGCGCCGCGTTCCTGTGGTCGTTTAGCAGCCGTGTCTACGCCGCCTTTATCACCGTGGCCGTGATTTCCCTCTTCCTCTTCACGCTCTTCTCCCACCGCTTTTTTACCCGGACCTTCAGCCAACAGTT
>JBAUIH010000350.1:0-5116 GCA_049682755.1 Candidatus Aminicenantales bacterium
GGATATTCCGCTCAAAACATTCCCTGACGGCCTCTTTCTGCCGGGCCGAAAAGCGGAGACCGAGCTCGGCTTCGACGGCCGTGATTGTTTTTTCCGCATCGGCGGGAAGGGCCGGCGATGCAGAAGAGGCCAGTCCGAGAAGAAAGCGGGCGACGTTTTCCTGGGCGCTAAAAAGAAAAGGGAGGTAGACAGCCGTCCGCTCGCCGGTTTTTTCAGTCACCGCCAGCCTGTCCCGGACGATGTCGGCGAGGGCGGCCCGGACCTTGTCTTCCTCGACGTCCAATTCTTTCCGGCAGCTCGTTTCCAGTTCGTCCTGATAGGAAAAGACGTGTCCCTGTTCGGTGTCTTTCTCGAGGAGATAGAGGAGAAACGCCTTGACCCTCTCCGGGGAAGCCGGGTCCATACCCAGCTTCAGGGCGATCTGATCGGCCGTCTTGAAGCCGATCCCCCAGATATCCAGGCAGAGCTGGTAAGGATTGCGCTTGAGGACGTGAAACGATTTCTCCCCGTATTGCTGGTGGACCTTGGTGGCGATCGTCGTTGAGACGCCGTGCTCCTGGAGGAAGATGATGAGGTCGCGGATATGCTGGTTCTCCGCCCATGATTTTTTAATTTCCTTGATCTTGACCTCTCCCACGCCCTCGACCTCCCGAAGCCGGTCCGGTTCCCGGGAGATGACCTCGATCGTCTGGGGACCGAACGCTTTGACGATCCTCCGGGCCAGGACAGGCCCGATCCCCTTGACCAGCCCGCTGGACAGGAACTTCTCGATGCCTTTGGCCGAGGAGGGCAGGATGGGAACGAAGTTCTCCACCCGGAGTTGGGGACCGAAGCGGGGGTTCGTCTCGTAGCGGCCGGTGACCCGGAGGACTTCGCCCGGCGAAAGCGGAGGAAACGTGCCGATGAGCGTGAGTTTTTCCCTTCCTTCGACGGCGAACCGGCAGACCGTGTATCCGTTATCCGGATTGTAATAGACGATTTGCTCGATTGTCCCTTCCAGGTTTTCGACCGGTTCGCTTGGCGGAAGCCTCATTTTTTCATCTTATGCCAATCCCCAAACGCGGTCAACTCAGTCGGCGGTTGACCGGGAGGGGTGTTCATGCTACTTCTAGAAAGCGATGCGCCTCCTCCGGGTCTTCACGAATTCGCTTCTCTGCGGCCTCTTCTTCGCCTTCCTGCTTGCCCTCCTGACGGCCGATCTCAACATCAACCGTGAGGTCGACGCCGGTCTTATCGCCCGACTGACGGTCCATCTGGCTTTGATCTACGGCCTGCTCATGGCAGTCGTCGTCTTCCTCGGATTTGTCATCGGTCAGTTCTTCTTCGGCCGAGGAGCAAAGCTCGCCGTCGTCTCCCCCTCGTTCCTGTCCTTGAGCTTCTCCCTGATCATCCTCATTTTCCTGGTGATTTTCGAGATGAATATCCGCTATTTCTCCTCTTTTTTCGGGGAGCAGGTCAGAACGCGGCTGCTCATCCAGAGGGTTATCCTGCTGGCGCTCTGTCTTCTGGGCGTGTTATTATTCGTGGGCTTTCGCCGGTCCCGCAAAGCCGTCGTGGCCTGGGCCTATTTCGTCATCCTGGTCACCGGGCTTGTCCTGGCTCTGGTCCAAAGAGATCGCTTCCCTGCGTTCGAACCGCGGTCGGGAACGACTCTCCTTCTCGGGAGAAATACCGAGAAGCGAATCACTCTTATCGGCCTGGAAGGATTGAGTTTCGATTTCATCGTGCCGCTTATCGGCAAGGGGAAACTGCCCAACTTCTCCTGGCTCATGGACAACGGGAATTCGGAGCGGCTGGCCGGCTTCTCTCCCACTGAATCCCTCAGCCTCGAGGCGTCGTTCAACACGGGGAAGCTCCCGGCCGAACACCGGGTCCTGGCCGGCCGGAGGCATCGCCTCTCAAAAATGAAAGAGGAGCTGGAGGTCGTCCCTCGATTCATCCTTTTCAGCCAGCTCACCCGGATCGGCTATCTCAAGATCATTCCCTTCAAGCCGGTGATCCAGATCAAGGATTTCGGACAAATCCTCCGGGGGAACAAGATTCCCCATCTCGATATCGGCTGGACCGCGGACCGGAAGAGCGGAGCCGCCGTGCCGAGGGCGGAGAAGCAGGCCGCGGAACTTCTGGGCGATACCGCCTTTTCCGACGATCCTCTCTTCACACTGGCCAGAGCCGCCTTCTTCCGGGACTGGGCCATCGAAGAAGTAGCGCTCGGGGAACGGAGCGCGCGTTCGCCCCAGATCTTCCACCTCCGCCTCGACGGACTCAATGCTGTTCAAGCCTACTTTTACAAGTACTGTTTCCCGCAGCCGTTCGGCGGCGTTCCCCAGGAAGGGATCGATCGCTACGGAGCGGTGATCGAGCGTTATTACGAGCACTACGACGGGCTCATCGGAAAATTTCTGACCGGGATGAAGGACGACGAGATCCTGGTCGTCTATTCGGCCTTCGGCGTCGAGCCGCTTCCGCTCTGGAAAAGGGTCCTTGAGAGGATGCTGGGCGATCCGGAAGTCTCGGCCTACCACGAAGAGGCGCCTGAGGGCGTCGTTTTCTTCTACGGGAGAAGCATTCGGAAAGCCAAAAACACGGAGACTATCCGGATCGTGGATATCGTTCCCACGCTGCTCTATTATCTGGGTCTTCCCGTCGGCCGGGACATGGACGGGTTCGTCCGGAGTTCGCTCTTCAGCGACGATTTCAGGGCGATGAATCCGATCATCTACATTTCCTCTTATGATGATTTCGAGATCCAGCCCCCCCCCAATAACCGCGGGCCGGGGAGAGCCTGAACTCGTTCAGCGGATGATCCGGAGCATCCGGTTCCAGCGGGCCTTGGGGAGGAAACTGGCGAATTTCTTCAGCCGCTCGCTGAAGCTGGTCCTGGTGAAAGCGTCGCGCTCGGCCCGGTAGGAAAAATAGATCACCCAGGGTTTCCCTTTGATGTAGCTCATCGGCAGGAAGCTCCAGTAGCGGCTGTCCATGCTGTTGTCGCGGTTGTCCCCCATGACGAAACAATGGCCCGGCGGGACGACGACGGGACCGTAGTTGTCCCGGATGGCGTCGTCATAATGATAGAAGCCGTCCTTGTTGAACACCTGGCTGTCGTTGTGGACCTTGTAGTCTTCCGGGATCGGCTGGTCGTTGATGTAAACCTGTTTATCTTTGATCTCGACCTTTTCCCCTTCCAGGGCGATGATGCGTTTGACGAAGTCCTTGTTCAGCTCTTTGGGATACTTAAAGACGACAATGTCATGGCGATGGATGTCCCGGCGCGGCAGGACGGCTTTCTCGAGAAACGTCACGGGATCGGAATAGACGAGCTTGTTGACGAGGAGGAAATCGCCGATGAGGAGCGTCGGCTCCATCGATCCGGTCGGAATCTGGAAGGCCTGGACGACGAAGGTCATGACGAAGAAAACGAAGACCGCCGTCTCGGCGATCAATTCGAAGTACTCGCGGACCAGGCTCTTCTCGCGCGGCTTCTTTTCTTTGGCCATAGGACACCTTTATAAAATCTCAATATAGCCGATTTCCCGGCTAAGCTCAAGAGAACGACCGGAGATGGTTGACTAGGGACCCGAAAGGGGGTTAATTAAAGGTATGAACCTGACGATTTTCGGCTACCCGAAAACCGGGAAGACGACCCTGTTCAACCTGATTTCCGGGGCCCGGGTCGAGGTCCATGCCTATGAGGACGGCAAACGGGAGCCCAACCAGAGGACCTGCCCGATCCCGGACTCCCGGCTCGACCGGATCGCCGCCCTCCATCCCGAGAAGAAAAAAGTCGCCACCTCCTTCGAGCTCATCGACCTGGCCGGCGTCTCCTTCGGCGAGGTCAAGAACAGCCTCTATCTCAGCGCCCTCCGCAAGGCCGACGCCCTCATCCACGTCGTTCGCGGATTCCAGGATCCGCAAATACCTCATCCCAAGGGAAGAATCCGGCCCGAAGAAGATCTTCAATATATGGAAGAAGAGCTCATGCTCACCGATCTTGTAACGGCGACGGCGCGCCTGGAGAAGCTGGAAAAGGACCTCAAAAAGATCAAGGATCCGGAGGCGGAGAAGGAAAGGGCCGTCCTGACCGTCGTCCGAGAGGGGCTGGAGCAGGGAAAACCCGTGCGAGCGCTCAGCCTCCCTCCGGCCGAAGAAAAATTGGTGCGGAGCTTCGCCTTCCTCAGCCGGAAGACCCTCCTCCATATGATCAACTGTGACGAGCGGAATATTCCGCTCCTCGATACTCCCGAAAAACTCCTCCCCGGCAAACCAACGGAGTCGGCGGTCCTGGCCTTCTGCGGCCGGATCGAGGCGGAGATCGCCGAGCTTGAGGGCGAGGAAAAGGGCACCTTTCTCGCCGAATACGGACTGAAGGAACCGAGCGCCTCTCGCTTCTTCAGAGAGCTGCCGCGCGTTCTCGGAGTGATCTCTTTTTTCACCATCGGCAAGGACGAAACACGAGCCTGGATGATCCCCCGCGGCGCGGCCGCTTCGCCGGCCGCCGGGGTCATCCACTCCGATATCGAGCGCGGTTTCATCCGGGCCGAGGTCATCGCTTGGGACACGCTTCTCGAGATCGGGTCCCTCCAGGCCGCCAAGGACAAGGGAGCCGTGCGCCTCGAGGGAAAAGACTACACGGTCCAGGACGGGGACGTCATCTACTTCCGGTTCACGTCATGAGCAAGGCCTTCGTCATCACCCACCGGGACCCTGAAACATCCGCCCGGACGGGCAGAATCCGAACTCCCCACGGAGCCATCGAGACACCGGCGTTCGCCCCGGTAGCCAGCCAGGGAACGGTCAAGGCGCTCGTCCACAGCCAGGTGGAAAAGCTCGGCGCCGGTCTCATCCTGGTCAACGCCTACCATCTCTATCTCCGACCGGGACTGGAAACCATCGAGAAGGCCGGTGGGGTGCACGCCTTCATCTCCTGGAAAAAGCCGATTCTCTCCGACAGCGGGGGCTTTCAAATCTACAGCCTGTCGCCTCTCGTCAGGGTCACGACCGAGGGCGTCCGGTTCGCCTCCCACCTCGACGGCGCCAGGATATTCCTGAGGCCCGAGGATGTGGTCGACATCCAGCGGGCCCTGGGGACAGATATCATGATGGTCCTCGACCAGGT
>JBAUIH010000351.1:0-2719 GCA_049682755.1 Candidatus Aminicenantales bacterium
CATCAACATCTTCCGCGATCCCCGCTGGGGCCGGGGGCAAGAAACCTACGGCGAGGATCCCTATCTCACCGGCGAGCTGGCCGTCCGCTTCATCAAGGGACTCCAGGGCGGCGATCCCCGTTACCTCAAAACGGTGGCCACCTCGAAGCACTATGCCGTCCACAGCGGGCCGGAGCCCGACCGCCACGTTTTCGATGCACGGGTGAGCGACCGCGATCTCCAGGAGACCTACCTGCCGCATTTCCGCAAGACCGTCGTCGAGGCCGACGTCCAGTCGGTCATGTGCGCTTACAATCGCTTCCGGGGAGATCCCTGCTGCGGGAGTGAATTTCTCCTCACCAACATCCTCCGGCGGCAGTGGGGATTCCGCGGCTATGTCGTCTCCGACTGCTGGGCCCTTATGGATTTTTATCAATACCACAAGGTCGTGGGCGCCGCGCCCGAGGCCGGGGCCATGGCCGTCAAGGCCGGCACCGACCTCAATTGTGGTGTGGTCTTCCAGGAGCTAAGGAAGGCTGTGGAAGCGGGGCTTCTGAGCGAGGCCGATATCGATGCCTCGGTTGAGCGGCTTTTCATGGCCCGGATGAAATTGGGGATGTTCGACCCGTCAAAGATGGTCCCTTACGTTGCTATCCCCTTCGCGGTCATCAATTGCGAGGCCCACCGCGGGCTGGCTCTGGAGGCCGCCCGGAAGTCGATCGTCCTTTTAAAAAACGAAGGCGGGCTTTTGCCTTTCTCCAGGGATCTCAAGATGATCGCCGTTATCGGGCCGAACGCCGACGATGTCGAAGTGCTGCTCGGCAACTATAACGGCATTCCGTCCGACCCGGTCACTCCGTTTCGCGGGATCCGGGAGAAAGCCGGGCCGAACATCCGGGTTATTCATGCCCTGGGCTGCGAGTGGGCGGACGGTCTGCCTGTCCTCGAAGTTGTGCCGTCCACGGCCCTCTTTATCTCGGGCGAAGCGGAAAGCGAGCGCGGCTTAACGGGCGAATATTTCGACAACCGGGAATTCCGGGGCAAGCCGGTCTTCACTCGAATCGACCGGATGATCGATGTCAACTGGTACGACGGATCGCCCGACTCGAGGCTGCCCGACGATGATTTCGGGGTGCGCTGGACGGGTTATCTGGCGCCTCAAGTTTCCGGGTCCTATCTGATCGGCGGAGAAGGCTTCAACGGATTCAAGATTTATATGAACGGCGAACTCCTTGTCCAGTTTGACGGCACCCATCACAGCGCCAAGACATATAAGGAGGTCACCTTGGAAGCGGGGAAGCGCTACCCCTTGAAGGTGGAATTCTTCGAGCGGACGAACGATGCCTCGATGAAACTCCTCTGGCGCGTTCCCGGGAGGGGCCTGGAAAAAGAGGCGCTGGAGGCCGCCGGCCGGGCCGATGTTGTGGTGATGGTCATGGGGCTTTCGCCGCGCCTTGAAGGCGAGGAGATGGATGTGCCGGTCGAGGGGTTCAGCGGCGGCGACAGGCTGACGCTCGACCTGCCCAGGATGCAAGAAGACCTGTTGAAAAAGGTCCAGGCGCTCGGCAAGCCCATCGTTCTTGTTCTCCTGAACGGAAGCGCTCTCTCGATCAACTGGGCCAACCAGAACATCCCGGCCATCCTTGAAGCGTGGTATCCCGGACAAGCGGCCGGCACAGCCATCTCCGACGTCCTGTTCGGCGAATACAATCCGGCCGGACGGCTGCCCGTCACCTTCTACCGGGCGACCGAAGACTTGCCACCATTCGACGATTACGCCATGGAGGGAAAAACATATCGATATTTCCGCAAGGAGCCGCTGTATCCCTTCGGGTTCGGCCTGAGTTACACCCGTTTCTCCTATAGCCATCTGCAGGTGCCCCGTTCAGTCGCCGCCGGCGAAGAATTTGAAGTCTCGGTGAAGCTGGAGAACACGGGGAAAGTGGGGGGCGAGGAGGTCGTTCAACTCTATATGCGCGATGTCGAGGCGTCGGTCCCCGTGCCGGTTCGTTCGCTTCAGGGCTTCGAGCGGATCTTCCTCAAGCCCGGAGAGAAAAAAGCCGTCTGCTTCCGGCTGACGCCGCGGCAGTTGGCGCTCGTCGATGAGCAGGGGAGGTTGGTGGTCGAGCCGGGGATATTCGAGATCGCCGTGGGAGGCGGGCAGCCAGGGGTAAAAATTGCCGGGGCTGAGGCGAGCCAGGTGCTAGTCGGGCGGGTGGAGATCACCGGCCCTGCCTATGTTGTGGAGTAACAGCCTGCGCAAAATAGGGGAGGCCAAGATCTAGTTGGGTATACCTTACCAGGCCATAGGCATCGGGATTGGCTTTTTGTTGGGAGTGTGGGCATTTATCGAGGCGGATTCGGCCTCCGGGCGGATCTTCATCGCTTCGACGATGATCGTCATCTTCTTACTCCCGGTGGTCTGGCGATCCGGGGTGGCAAGCATGATTTCTTTTATTCTGTGGATCGTCTTCGGAGCTGGATGCTATATTTTCCTCAGGTACCGCGGAGTGGGAGCACCTTAGGCCCGGTGCCTTGACGGGAACGCCTCTTCCTGTAATAATATCCCCACTCTCGTGGGGCTGTAGCTCAGTTGGGAGAGTGCTTGACTGGCAGTCAAGAGGTCGCCGGTTCGATCCCGGTCAGCTCCACCATCTTCCCTTCCACTGATTTCCCTTATTTAAAGTCCATTAGATAGTTTTTGATCCTTCTTTTGTCTTTCAATCCTAGGGCATAATTT
>JBAUIH010000352.1:0-1586 GCA_049682755.1 Candidatus Aminicenantales bacterium
CAGATCAATCGGATGGAAGTTCCTGTGCCCAGTGGCCGGGGAATCATGCATTTTGAAGTTAAAGAGACGCTGTGAAAATGCTTGATTGGCGAGCAGCTATTTTGAGTCTATGTCACGAGTTCTGAAATTATGTCTCTTTGGCAGAGGGGGACATGTTATAATGTCCCCAAAATTTGCCCCCAAGATTTTAGAAAAGTCGGTCCTTGAAATAGAGGAGGAGCTCGTTTGAAGATCGGAGATGCGATCCAGAATTGGGCGAAAAAAAAGGGTTATCGTGTGGCGGCGGGCGGCGTGGCCGAGCTCGAAGAGGTGCGCACCACCCTCCGGAAACGCCGGGATGAAGGAGAGATCGCCGCCGATTTCTTCCGCGAAAACCTGGATGTCTTCACCTATCTTGACGGGTGCTCTCTCAAGAACCCGAAGTCGATCCTGATTGTCGCCGTTCCCCTGCCGGCCCACATTCTGTCCTTCTCCGTGGCCGGCAAGACAGTCGAAACCATCCTCCCTCCGACGTACGTCCGTTATCGCAGGATCTTCGAGGAGGTCCGGGATGACCTCGGCGCGGCGCTGGCCGACCTCGGCTGCCGGGTTGAGCTCCTGAACGCGCCACTCAAAGCGCTGGGGAACCGGCTGGGGCTTCTCTCTCACGGCCGGAACAATATCGGCTACATCGAGGGTCTGGGCAGCTATTTCCAACTGGTCGGGCTCGTCTCTGATAAGCGCATAGACGAAAGATGTCTTTCCCCCAGGGCCGTGGAAAAGCTCCTCCCCAGGTGCCGGGACTGCCGGCTCTGCGCCAAGGCCTGTCCCACCGGCGCCATCGACAGGGAGAGAATCCTCATTCATGCCGAGAAGTGCTACACCCTCTTTTCCGAGTCGCCCAAGCCGATCCCGGAGGGCCTCAAGCTTCCCTCGCCGAAATGCTTGATCGGATGTCTAAGATGCCAGCAGGTCTGCCCGGAGAACAAAGGGCTTCTGCGGCACGAAAAAGCGGCCGTATCTTTCGACTCAGATGAAACCGCCGCATTCCTTGGCTTGTCCGGTGAATCGAGGCGGATCGTCGACCGTGTCCAGACGAAATTCCATAAGCTCGGTCTGACGGAGGGCATCCCGGTGTTCGCCCGAAATCTCGAGTTCATGCTCAAGCTCCGGCGCATCATATAAGATGGGGGACGTTCCCCAAAGGGACACCTTCCTTAACAAATTGGTGACAGTATGCCGTGTCCCCAAATAACTATAATTAGTGACAGTTCATCCTATTCCGAATTTCCCTGTCGGGGAATAAAGCCAAAAAAAAGGGAAATGGATGTACTGTCACCAAATTTAGCGCGTGCGATTCCAGCCGGAATTTTCTATAATAAGCAAGAGCATCGGGTCCAAATAGAGTCAAAAGGAATAAAGGAGGCCGTCATGAAAAAACTCAGTCTTTGCTTCTGCTTCATCCTGATCTTCGCCGCTCTCTCCTGGGGGCGCGTCGGCGACGTGCTCAAAGTCATCAAAACGCCGGGTCCGCGCCCGACCGGCCTGGCTTTTGACGGCCAACATCTCTGGCTCGCCGACGAGTTCACCGACAAGATCTATAAAAT
>JBAUIH010000353.1:0-1759 GCA_049682755.1 Candidatus Aminicenantales bacterium
GCGACCGTCTCCGATCCGCCCTTGAGCGATCTGTGGGGGCCTCGACCGTTGCATCGCCGCCGCGGGTGGGGCCGGGTGTCGCCCGTCGGTAGGTGACGCCGTCACGCCGAGAGGCCTCGCGTCTCGCGAGGGACGAGTCCCGCCGGACGACTCCCTGGTTGTCGAGCGGCCGGTCGGCGCGGAAGGAGCGAACGCCGCTGGTGCTCCGCCCGGTCGGCCCCCTCACGATTCGGACGGCCTCCCCGTCGAAATCGGGGGCCCTGGAGACGTCTACCCGCCGATGGGCCCCGCGGCGATCTGCGAGGTCGCGGCTTCTGACGAATCGCCAAGACCGCCAGTCATCCCTTCCGGAGCGATAGGAGCGGCCGTGGATTGGGCGATCGCGGTGGTCCATGGGACACCACCCCACGTAGGAGCCACCGACCGCCCACGACACCCACGCGGGGCCCCAGCGACGCCCTGGCATCCAGTACCATCCGCGGCTCACGGAGAAGCCCCAGCGGCCGTAGTGCGAAACCGTCCAACCCCAAGGCTCGTAGGGCACCCACGTATAGCCGTATGAGGTCCAGACCCAGCGACCGTCGGAATACGGGGCCCAATCGGCTTCGACTGTCGGTCGCCAAACGTAACCGACAGACGGCTCCTCGTCCCACGACCCGTAGCTGTCGAACTCGTCCGCGTAGGACGTCAGCTCCGCTGGCAGATAGCGGGTGCTGACACCGCCGCGGATGCGCTGGCCCTGGCGCTCCTCGACCCACAGGCCGAAGGCATCGAGGGACGAACGGTCGACGATCTCTTCCCCATCGGGACCCACGCCGCGGCGAAACGTCACTCGCGTGCCGTCGCTCACGCCGGCCGAGTCGTCGCCCCAGTCGAAGCGCGCATCGCCTCTCGTCACAGCGACCGCGGTGCCCCCAGCCGTGACGTCGACGCGCACCTCTGCGTCCCGATCGATGGCGACGCGCCCGTCCGGGGTTTCGATCGCGATCTCGTCGTCTTCGGTCCGCACCTGCAAGCTGCCCGATTCGATGCCGATGGCGGCGGCATCCGCGTCCGCCCCTTCGCCGTACTCGAGGTGGCTGCGGACGTCGAGCCAAAGGAAGGCGCCGCCAGCAAGCTGGAACTCGGCGCGACCGTAGGCGCCCGTCCGCAACCGATCACCGGGCAAGAATGGGGAGTTCGCCGAGGCCTCCTCCGATAGCGACTCGCCGGACCTCTGGAGGGTGACCTCCCCCTCGGCGTGACGGATGCGTCCGGGTCCCTGGGCAAGGGCGGGGCCGGCGACCAGCAGGGCTGAGGCAAGCGCGACGAGCTGAAGTCGGTTTCCCACGGTCGTTCTCCTCTTTGCGGTATTCTTGAGCAAGCCTCGTGCCGCGATCGGCCTGTACTGCAACACATTGTGCATCAATGAGTTGTATTGATCGGAAGCCAAGGGCTGTCCGGAGAAGTGGGCGATCGAGTGTCCTCCCTGGAGGTCGTGGCGTGTGGGAAGCCGCGTGGGCGACGAACTTGCCGTCCTCCGAACGCCAGCGTATACTCTCCCGCTGTCCCGCTGCCGGAGTGGCGGAATTGGCAGACGCGCACGGTTCAGGGCCGTGTTGGCTTCGGCTAGTGTGGGTTCAAGTCCCACCTCCGGCACCACTTGCGGGGTGGTTCTCTCTGATCAGGATCTCCTTGGACCCCGCTGCTTGTTCGTTGTTCGACGGCCGTACGTCCCGTGGGAGATGAGCCGTGATGAACGACGACCGGCGGGATGGAG
>JBAUIH010000354.1:0-2315 GCA_049682755.1 Candidatus Aminicenantales bacterium
CGTCTATTCCGGGAATTCCGTTCAGAGCCTGGGCATCTATCTGCGGAAGGAATTCGAGGTCAAGGCCACTCTCCGGCGTGCTCGTGTTTACGTCTGCGGGCTCGGCTACTACGAGCTCCGGCTCAACGGCCGCAAGGTCGGTGATCATGTCCTCGATCCCGCCCCAACCGATTACCGGAAAATCGCCCTTTATTCCGTGTTCGACGTCACCTCTTACATCCGGGAAAGGAATGCACTGGCCGTTATCCTCGGCAACGGCCGGCACATCAAGAACTTCGGGTACGGCAAGCCGCGCCTCCTCCTTCAGCTCCATCTGGAGAGGGAAGACGAGCTTGTCGACCGGATCGTCAGCGACGGCACATGGAGAGCCAACTCCGGACCTCTCCAGGAGAACGGTCTGTACTCGGGCGAGCGCTACGATGCCCGGCTGGAATGGGAAGGCTGGGACGAGCCGGGATTCGAAGACGGGTCCTGGGAGCAAGCGGAGGTCGTCTCCGGTCCGGCGCTCGTTCTCCAAACGCTCCCTCCGATCCGCATCGTCGAGACGCTTCGGCCGGTTGATCTGTGGAGCCCGCAGCCGGGCGTTTGGATCTTCGATTTCGGGCAAAATTTTTCGGGCTGGGTCAGGTTCAAGGCCCGGGGGCCGCGCGGCCGGGAGATCAGAATCCGTCATGCCGAGCTCATCCACGAAGATGGCACCCTCAATGTTCTTCCTAACCAGAACGCCGAGGCCACCGATATTTTTATCTTGAAAGGAGAGGGGGAGGAAGTCCACGAGCCGAGGTTCACCTACCACGGATTCCGTTATGCCGAGGTCGAGGGCCTGCCCGGAAAGCCTGCGCTCAACTGCCTCGAGGGATGCTTCGTCCACAGCGACGTCGAGAGGACCGGAGAGTTCCGCTGCTCCCACCCTCTCCTCAACCGGATCCATCACAACATCATCTGGGGCCAGCTTTCCAACCTGATGGGAATTCCGACGGATTGCCCCCAGCGCGACGAGCGACACGGCTGGCTCGGGGACGCCCATCTTTCGGCCGAGGAGTCCATCTTCAATTTCGATATGTCCTCTTTTTACAGCAAATTCCTGGATGACATCCGGCTGTCCCAAAAAGACGACGGTAGCCTCCCCGATACCGTGCCACCCTACATCCAGAGGCTTTATCCGGCCGATCCTGCTTGGGGGATCGCTTATCTCGAGCTGGCCTGGCTGATGCTTCTCTATTTCGGGGACGAGCGGGTCCTGCAGAAACACTATTCGGGGATGAAAAAGTATGTTGATCACCTCGGCAGGAATGCGGAAAACCAGATCATCCAGAAGCTCGGCAAATACGGCGACTGGTGTCCGCCGGGAAGTGTTGTCCCCAAGAAAACTCTGCTCGAACTGACTTCGACCTGGTGTTTCTATCGAGCCGCCGGCCTTTTATCCGCATTCGCCAAGGTCCTGGGCCGGACGGACGACAGCCGTGACTATGCCCGGCTGGCCGAAATGATCAAGCCCGCTTTCAACGCCCGATTCCTGGCCGACGACCAGTACGCTGCTCACCGGATCGGCCCGGCCGACAAAAGCCCCGACCAGTCCTCGAACGTGCTGCCGTTGGCCCTGGATATGGTCCCCGAGGATAAAAAGGGCAAGGTCCTCGCCCGCCTGCTCGACAGCGTCGTCAAGGAGTGGGATTATCACCTCGACACCGGGATCATCGGAACACGGTACCTGCTCGACGTTTTGACCGATAGCGGCCACGGCGAGACCGCCTTCCGGGTGGCCACCCGGCGCACCTATCCGGGCTGGGGTTTTATGGTCGAAGCCGGGGCGACGACACTCTGGGAACGGTGGGAGAATCTGACCGGCGGCGGAATGAATTCTCACAATCACATCATGCTCGGAAGCATCGATGCCTGGCTCTACCGCGCCGTGGCCGGGCTGAGGTGTGTCGCTCCGGGGTGGCTGAAGATAGTCATCCGACCGCTGCTTTGCGCCGGTCTCAACGAGGCCTCGGCCAAAGTCATGACCGTCCGGGGGCCGGCCGAGGTCGCCTGGCGGAAAGAGGAACGGCGGTTCGAGCTCACTGCGCGTATTCCAGTCGGCGCCGAGGCGGAGATCCATATTCCCGGACGCTCTGTTGGAAACCTGATCAAAGAAAGCGGAACGGTGATCTGGAGAGATGGCCAAGCATCGACCCTTCCACCCGAGATTTCCGGCCCGAAAGAAGCCGGCCCATATATAGTTTTCACCGTCGGGAGCGGCCGCTACTCTTTCCACAGTGAATCGGATACGGTCCTTTGATTTTGCCCGCCATTCCCTCTAAAATGGTAGC
>JBAUIH010000355.1:0-1901 GCA_049682755.1 Candidatus Aminicenantales bacterium
ACGTATCACGGCCCTGGCCAGTTGGTGGGCTACCCGATCCTCAATCTGGCGGAGCGTGGCCGCGACGTACATTCCTACCTTCGGCGCCTTGAAGGGATCTTGATCGAGACCCTCACAACGTTTGGCCTCGGTGCCAGCCGCTGGATCGGTCGGACGGGCGTCTGGGTCGGAGGCAGAAAGATCGCCTCGATCGGCATTCATGTCAGCCGGTGGGTAACGCGTCACGGCTTCGCACTGAATGTCGATATGAAGCTGGCCCCCTTCGAGCTGATTGTGCCGTGCGGCATCAAAGGGGCCCGCGCGACGAGCATAGCCGAAGAGCTGTCTCGTCCCGTGGCGGTAGAGGAGGTGATACCGGTCCTCGTTCAACGATTCGAGGCGGGCCTTGGAGTCGAGCTTCTTCCCACCTCACTCGATGTGATTGTCGGTGCGATCGGCCTGGCGCATCAGAGTGTGTACCCGACCTATCCGCCCCTGGAAGCCCACCGCCCGCTGCTTTTCACCGCGTCCTCCCGCTCGTGACTTGACACGGCTCCGCGATCCTGTCTGGAGCTATCCTAACCACAAAATGCTAAGATTTAGCGACGATTGATAATTCTTCTTGACACGCGGTGTCGGGTCTTATAGTCTATCGAACCTGGGAAGCCTTAGTGCATGGGCTTCTAGCTCATGATGGTTCGATAGAGGCTCGTTGGACGCGGTTCGGAGCAGGTAATGGAATCCGAATACTCACCTTGCCCGAAGATTCTGGTTGTCGATGACCAGGACGCTAATGTCATGCTGGTGGAGGCCACACTGGCTCCTCAGGGCTACCAGATCATCGCCGCGCGTAACGGTGAACGTGCCTTGGGACTGGTGGCGGCCGATCCTCCGGATTTGATCCTGTTAGATGTCATGATGCCAGGCGTGACTGGATACGAGGTCTGCGCCAAGCTCAAGGAGGACGAGCGAACTCGGCTCATCCCCATCATCATGCTGACCTCCTTGGGCGACCTGGAAGACAAGATCCGTGGCATCGAGGCCGGGGCCGATGATTTCCTGACCAAGCCGTTTCACCACGCAGAATTGAGCGCCAGGGTCAGGTCTCTCCTGAAGCTCAAGCAGTTCACCGACGAGTTGGAGCAGGCCGAGGATGTCCTCTGCATACTGGGCCTGAGCGTCGAGGCAAAGGATGCCTACACGGAGGGGCACTGCGAACGCCTGTCGCAGTACTCGGTGGCACTGGGCCAAAGCCTCAGGCTGTCAGCGGAGCAGTTGAAGGCGCTGCGCCGGGGGGGCTACCTGCACGACCTCGGCAAGATCGCGATCCCGGAATCGATCCTCAACAAGAAAACGGGGTTGAGTCAGGAGGAGTGGATGGTCATGCGGGAGCACCCGGTGGTCGGGGAGCGGATTTGCAAGCCGCTCAAGTCGCTTAAACTGGTCCTGCCCATCATCCGCCATCACCATGAACGATGGGACGGCAGCGGCTATCCGGATGGCTTGAAGGGGCAGGAGATTCCGCTCACTGCCCGGATCATCCAGATCGTGGACATCTACGATGCCCTGATCACAACCAGGCCCTATAAGCCGCCGCTCGCGAGAGAGCGGGTTTTGTCCATCATGAGGAAGGAGGCTGAAAAGGGCTGGCGCGATCCCGAACTGGTGGAGCACTTCATTGCGCTGCTGGAGAATGGCGGGTCGCTGATCGGATTGGAAAAAGAAAGACTGGCCTTGCGATACTGATACGTCACCTTCTTCACTTCCCCGTTCCTTGCCTTCCCTCTTGCAATTTCAGTCGAAATACTCTACTTCTATAGTGAGTCGGCGGCATCCTTGCAGGCGCGTGCGCGCCTGCGTTCCTGGTCGCGTTGGTTCGTGAACGCGCACTTGTGGTCAACATGTCCCCTCTGCCGTACCTG
>JBAUIH010000356.1:0-28365 GCA_049682755.1 Candidatus Aminicenantales bacterium
CCCTGTCCAGGCTTTTTTTCAATCCCCTCCGCCGGATCAGGAACGAGCGGGAAAAACTGATCAAGGATACCAAGGACGCTTATGAACAAGCCCTGGCATCTTACCAAGAGAGGATCCAGGAGGTCGATCGGGCCATCAAACAGGCTAAGGCCGACGCCGAGACCGCCCGGGCCTCACTGGAGGCAGAAGCGGATAAGGAGAAAAACCGTCTGGTGGCCGAGATCAATGCCGAATGTCGCCTTCAAATTGAGCAGGCCAAGACCGACCTGGACAAGCGCGTCCAGGAGCTCAAGGTAAAGCTCGAGTCCGAGACGGCGGAGCTTGCGGAACGGATTGAAAAGAAACTCTTGAACTGATGCCTAAGAAACCGACCCTTGCGCTCCTCTTCTTCCTGCTTCCGCTTGTCCTGGGTTTTTCTTTGGGCGAGGAAGCGCACCACGGCTCGGCGCTCACCGACATTCTGGGCAAGACGATCAATTTTATCATCCTTTTCGGCGGCCTGGGATTTCTCCTGGCCAAGCCGCTCCGGAAATTATTGGAGGAGGCCGGGCTGGCCGTGGCGCAGACGATCCAGAAAATCGAGAGCGCAAAGAAAGACGCCAAGCACAAACTCGCGGCGCTCCAGGAAAAGATGGCGGGCCTTGAGTCCGAGGTTCGTAAGATCAGGGAGGATGGACAGGAAGCCGGGAAGCAAGATAGAGACCGTCTCCTGGCGCAGGCCCGATTGGAGGTCGATAGGATCAAATCCTTGACGGAGCTGGAGATCCAGATGCATGCCCAGACCGCCCAGACCGAGCTCAGAGAATACGCGGCTGAGCTTGCCGTCTCGCTGGCCGAGGCGAACAT
This sequence comes from Candidatus Aminicenantales bacterium, assembly GCA_049682755.1. GTDB lineage: Bacteria > Acidobacteriota > Aminicenantia > Aminicenantales > UBA8522 > UBA8522. The sequence continues at coordinate 847 of JBAUIH010000356.1, forward strand.
AGAGCGGCGAATGACGCCGGAACTCCATGCCCGTCTGATCGATAACTCCATCCGGCAGTTAGATAGGTTGAATGGAAAAGCTCATTCTGGTTAAGATATACGCCCAGGGATTGGTCAACGCCCTCGGAGATGACGCCGAATTCGCGGTCGTATCGCGCGAACTCGCTGACTTTGGGGAGAAGATCGTCAACCACCCGGCCCTGAAGGAAATCCTGGCCAGCCCGTTCGTGGCGGGACGGAAGAAGGCTCAGGTCATCCAGGAAATCCTGGCGGTTTCCGGGTTCGCGGGGAAGACTCAACGTTTCATTCTCCTCCTCCGCGAGCACAATCGGCTGGGTCTTTTGGGGGACATCCAGGAAGCGCTCCCGGTCGTCTGGCACGAGAGTCGGGGGTTGGCCACCTTCGAGGTCAGTTCGGTTGTTTCTCTGAGTGAAGCCCAGAAGAAGGGACTCCAGAAGGAGCTCGAACGCTTGGAAGGCCGTCCGGTCTTCCTGCGCTTTTTGATCGACCCCGGGCTCGTAGCCGGATTGTCCTTGAGGAAAGGGAACCTGATCTACGACGCCTCGGTCAAAGGGCAGCTGGCGAAAATCAAAGAGAGAATCTCGGAAGGATAAGACGCATTATGGACATCAAGGCCGACGAAATCACCAAGATCATTCAACAGCAGATTCAAGGCTATACGGCCGAGATCGATATCCGCGAGGTCGGGACCGTCACTTCGGTCGGGGACGGGATCGCCCGCATCCACGGCCTCGACCGGGTGATGTACAATGAGCTGGTCGAGTTTCCGCAGGATGTTTTCGGTCTGGCCCTGAATCTCGAAGAGGAAAGCGTCGGGGCCGTCCTTTTGGGCGAGAGTTATCTGGTCAAGGAAGGAGACCTTGTCCGGCGGACCCACCGCATCATGCAGGTCCCCGCCGGTCCCGCACTCGTCGGCCGCGTCGTCAATCCGCTCGGACAGCCGCTCGACGGCAAGGGGCCGATCCAAAAAGAGGAAACCATGATCGTCGAGCGTCTTGCCCCGGGCGTCGTCGATCGTCTTCCCGTCCGGGAGCCCCTGCAGACGGGAATCAAGGCGATCGACGCCATGATCCCGATCGGCCGGGGACAGCGTGAGCTCATCATCGGAGACCGTCAGACCGGCAAGACCGCCATCGCCATCGACACCATCATCAACCAGAAGGGCACGGGTGTCATCTGCATCTACGTGGCCATCGGCCAGAAGAACTCCACCGTTGCCTATAGCATCAAAATCCTGGAGGACCACGGCGCCATGGAATACACCATCGTCGTGGTCGCCTCGGCCAGCGATCCGTCGTCGCTTCAATATCTGGCGCCCTACAGCGGCTGCGCCATCGGCGAATATTTCCGCGACCGGAAGGGCCATGCCCTGTTGATCTACGATGACCTGTCCAAGCACGCCGCAGCCTACCGGGAGATCTCCCTGCTGCTGCGGAGGCCGCCGGGACGCGAGGCCTACCCCGGTGATGTCTTTTACCTGCATTCGCGGCTCCTCGAGCGGGCGGCCAAACTCAACGACGAGCACGGCGGAGGCAGCCTGACCGCCCTGCCCATCATCGAGACCCAGGCCGGCGACGTCTCCGGGTACATCCCGACCAACGTCATCTCCATCACCGACGGGCAGATCTACCTGGAACAGGAGCTCTTCAACGCCGGCGTCCGGCCGGCCATCAACGTCGGCATCTCGGTCTCGCGCGTGGGCGGGAATGCCCAGATCAAGGCCATGAAGCAGGTGGCGGGCAAGCTCCGCGGCGACCTTCAGCAGTACCGCGAGCTGCTGACCTTCGCCCAGTTCGGCACCGAGCTCGACCGCATCTCGCAGGCCCAGCTCGACCGCGGGACCAGGCTGACCGAGGTCCTGAAGCAGAACCAGTACGCCCCCCTGCCCGTCGAAAAGCAGGTTTTGATAATCTACGCCGGCCACCGCGGCTTCCTGGACGATCTGCCCGTAAACCGGATCCGGGAATACGAAAGCGAGCTTTACGCCCACATCGAGAAAAAGCATCCGGATATCCTCCGCACGATCGCCGAGAAGAAATCGATCGACGACGCCCTGGACGAAGCCATCGCCTCGGCCATCGAGGAATTCAACGCTGAGTTCAAGGAAGGCTCGGCGGAAGACGTCCAGAAAAAAGAAACCCGGGAGAGCCCGGAAGACAAGGGAGAGAAAGAAGGCCGGAAAGGCCAAAAGGAAGAAAAAAAGGAGAAGAAAAAAGCGGAAGATAAAGAAGCAGACAAAGAAGATAAGGCCGGCGCGGAAGAAAAGGAAAGGAAAGCGGAGAAGCCCGCAAAAGACGACGAGAAGCCGGAAAAAGAAAAGAAGCCAGAGGAAGAAAAGAAGCCAGATACCGGGAAGGAACCGGAGAAGAACAAATAACCATGCCGGCCCTCATCGACCTGCGGCGGCGCATCAAAAGCGTCAGCAACACACGCCAGATCACCCAGGCCATGAAGGCCGTCTCGACGGCCAAGTTCAAGAAGGCCCAGCGCTCCGTCCTGGAGGGCCGGCCGCACTGGCACAACCTGCCCGGCCTCCTGGAAAGGGTGACATCCTGGGCGGGCCGCCAGATTTCCCCAATACTTGACCGCCGAGAGGAAAGAAAAATCGACGCCTTGATCATCTCTTCCGACAAGGGGCTCTGCGGAGCTTTCAACTCCAACCTGATGGCCAAGGCGGCTGAGTTCCTGGCCGCAAACACCTCACAGGCGGAGGCCGGTCTTTTCCTGGTCGGCAGAAAGGCGGTGAATTTTTTCCGGAAATCCGACTTCGCCGTTGTCTATGCCTATACCGGCAAGATCGACAAGGTCTCGCTCGGCGACCTCAAGGAGATCGCCCGCAACCTCATGCGTCGGTATGTCTTCGCTCAAACGGACGCTGTCTATGTGGTTTACAACGAGTTCAAATCGATCCTGGCTCCGCGGATAACCATCGCCAGGATCCTTCCGGTCCTCGAGGCGGAGGAGGAAGAGACGCCAGCCCTTCTTCCTCCCGATTGGGAACCGGAACCGGAAAGGCTGCTCCATTCTCTTCTGCTGCTCTACGTGGAAACACAGGTGGCCCACGCTTTTTTTGAATCCCTGGCCGCTGAGCAGGCCGCCCGGATGATGGCCATGGAGAACGCCGCCCGGAACGCCGACGAGCTGATCAGCGATCTGACCCTCGTCATGAACAAGATCCGGCAGTCCACGATCACCAAGGAGTTGCTGGAGATCATGACGGCCGTGGAAGCCCTGGCCAAATAGGAGAGATTCCCATGACCAAAGAGATCAAGAAAGAGCGGATCGGTCGTGTGGTCCAGGTCATCGGTCCCGTCGTGGATGTCAAGTTCAAGGACATGGAGCTGCCGCAAATCTACAATGCCATCCGCATCACCAGCGAAGGGTTCGAGACGCCGATTCCCGTGGATATTATCGTCGAAGCGGAACAGCACATCGGTGAGGACAAGGTGCGCTGCGTCGCCATGCAACCGACAGACGGCCTGGCCCGGGGCATGAAGGCCGTCGACCTTGATGGCCCGATCGAAGTCCCCGTGGGAGAAGCGACCCTGGGCCGCGTGCTCAACGTCCTCGGCGAACCCGTGGACCATCTGGGACCGGTGGAGGCCAAGAAGAAGTATCCCATCCATCGCGAGCCTCCGTCGCTCGAGGACCAGAACACCAGGCTCGAAATGTTCGAGACCGGGATCAAAGTCATCGATCTCATCCAGCCCTTTCTGAAGGGCGGCAAGATCGGCCTGTTCGGAGGCGCCGGCGTGGGCAAGACGGTTATTATCATGGAGCTCATCCACAATGTGGCCATGAAACACGGCGGCTACTCGGTCTTTGCGGGCGTGGGGGAGCGGACAAGAGAGGGCAACGACCTTTGGCTGGAAATGAAGGAGTCGGGGGTCATCTCCAAGACCGCCCTGATCTACGGCCAGATGACCGAGCCGCCCGGCGCCCGCCTGCGGGTGGGGCTGGCCGCCCTGTCCGTGGCCGAGTACTTCCGCGACGAGATGAACCAGGACATCCTCCTGTTCATAGACAACATTTTCCGTTTCACCCAGGCCGGCTCCGAGGTCTCGGCCCTGCTCGGGCGGATGCCCTCGGCGGTCGGCTACCAGCCCAACCTGGCGACCGAGCTGGGCGAGCTCGAGGAGCGTATCACCTCGACCAAGAAGGGCTCGATCACCTCGGTCCAGGCCATCTACGTCCCGGCCGACGACTTCACCGACCCGGCGCCGGCGACGACCTTCTCCCACCTTGACGCCTCGACCAACCTCTCCCGCGCGCTGACCGAGATGGGCATCTATCCGGCTGTCGATCCGCTGAATTCGTTTTCCCGGATCCTGGATCCGCGGGTTATCGGCGAGGAACACTACCGCGTGGCCCGGCTGGTCAAGGAAGTCCTCCAGAGATACAAAGACCTCCAGGACATCATCGCCATCCTGGGGATCGAAGAGCTCTCCGACGAGGATAAATTGATCGTCGCCCGGGCACGGAAGATCCAGCGTTTCCTCTCCCAACCGTTCCACGTCGCCGAGGAATTCACCGGCCGGCCCGGAACGTACGTTCCCGTTGAAGAAACCATCCGCGGCTTCAGGGAAATCGTCGAGGGAAAACATGACGACAAACCGGAGCAGGCCTTCTACATGACCGGAACGATCGACGAGGTGGCCCAGCGGGCCCAGGAATTGCAGGCGTCATGAGCCAAAGCGTCCGCCCCCTGATCCATCTCCGGGTCATCACTCCGCAGAGCCTGGCCGCCGATGCAGAAGTCGAGGAAGTGACCATTCCGAGCCTGGACGGAGAGTTGGGAATCCTTCCCGGCCATCGGCCCCTATACACGGCCCTGGGCTCGGGGCGGCTGACCTATAAGGCGTCCGGCAGATGGGAATCCCTCTCGGTCAGGGGCGGCTATGCCGAGGTCGGCCCGGAGAGGGTGACCGTTTTCGCCGAGTTGAGCGACGATGAACAGACCCGGCGCTGAGCCCGCTGAGGATGAAACCCTGGACACGTTTTACCACGGCCGCATCTTTGTCCTCCAAAAGAAACGGGGGTACCGCTTTTCCCTGGACGCTCCTCTCCTGGCCGACTTCATCCGCACCCGTTCGACCGACAGGCTTCTCGAGCTCGGCGGCGGAAACGGCATCATTTCACTCCTCCTGAGCCGGAAGCCATTCCGGCGGATCGTCTGCCTGGAGATCCAGCCCGGCCTGGCCGACCTGGCCCGGCGCAACATCTCCCTCAACCATCTCGAGAGCAAGATCACGGTCCTGGAGCAGGACCTGAGGACATATTGCACCGGGGAGAAGCATGATGTCGTCTTTTCCAACCCGCCGTACTTAAAAAAGAAGGGCGGCTCGCTCAGCCCGTCCGGGGAAAAGTCCATCGCCAAGCATGAGATTAAAGGCGACATTTTTGATATAATGCACGCCGCCGGAAAGGTCCTGGAGAAAGACGGTCGCGTCTGTATCATCTATCCGGCCAAGAGGAAAACCGATTTCGACCGGGCACTCGAGGAGAGCGAATTGAAGCTGAAAACTCTGCGCTATGTCCATCCCCGGAGAGGGGCGGCCGCCCGCTGGTTCCTGGCGGAATGCCGCTTTGCCGTTTCTTCCCCAGCGGTCCAGCCGCCGCTCCACGTTTACGATGAGAGAGGCGAATACACGCCCGAGATGCAAGTGATCTTCGGAGGAGAGGACCGTGGCCCGCATTCTGCGTAACCTCCGCGAACTCTACAAGTACCGCGTCCTGATCCAGAACCTGGTCGTGCGCGAGCTCAAGGCCCGCTACCGGGGCACCGTCCTCGGCTTCCTCTGGTCCTTTTTCAACCCGCTGCTGCTGATGATCGTTTACACGGCCGTTTTCGGCCTGATCATCAACCCCCGCGACCCGGCCTTCGAGTCCAATCCCATGATCTACGCGCTCTATCTCTTCTGCGGGATCCTGCCCTGGCACTGGTTCTCCTCGTCCACCCTGGAATCGGCCAACGTCCTGATGATCAACGGCAACCTGATCAAGAAGATCCTCTTCCCGGCCGAGGTCCTTCCCGTGGTCACGGTGACCAGCAACATGATCAATTTCTTTTTCGGGCTGCCCATCGTCCTTCTCTTCATCCCGCTCATGGGGAGGTCGTTCACTCCCTACGTCCTGCTCCTGCCTGTCGTCGTCTTCGTCCAGTACATCTTCACCCTCGGCTTCAACTTAATGATCTCGTCCCTGACCGTGCATTTCCGGGACATCAAGGATATCCTGTCGAACGGGCTGACTTTCTGGTTTTTCGCCACCCCGATCATCTACCCGATGACCTTCGGCAGCATCCAGAATTCCGCGCCGCTCCGTCTCATGCTCAACCTCAATCCCATGACCCATATCATCCAGGGCTATCAGTACTGCCTGTTCTATGGCAGCATCTTCCACTGGAAACGCCTCGGCGTGACCTTCCTGATCTCCCTGATCTTCTTCGTTATTGGCTACGTGATTTTCGACCGGCTGCGGGATTCCTTCCCCGAGGAGGTCTGAGTGCAGCCCATCGAAGTCGACCACGTCTCCCGGATCTACCAGAAATATTCCGCCCGGCACCGCTTCCAGACGTTTAAAAGCGCCCTGGTCAAGGGCGACCTCTTCCGGGCCCTCCGGCCGGACGAATTGGTGACCGCCCTCGACGATGTCACGATCTTCGTGGAAAAGGGCCAGACCTTCGGCGTCATCGGCGAGAACGGGTCGGGCAAGAGCACCCTGCTCAAGCTCATCGCCGGGATCGCCAAGCCCACCCAGGGGGAGGTCCGCACCCAGGGCAAGATCTCGGCCCTGATCGAGCTCGGCGCCGGTTTCCATCCCGAGATCACCGGCCGGGAAAATATCTTCATCAACGGCATCATGCTGGGGCTGACCAAGAAAGAGATCAGCGCCAAGTTTGATGACATCGTGGCCTTCGCCGAGCTCGAGGATTTCATCGAGGCGCCGGTCAAGACCTATTCGTCGGGCATGTACATGAGACTGGGGTTCGCTATCGCCATCAACGTCAACCCGGATATCCTGCTCATCGACGAGGTCCTGGCCGTCGGCGACGCCGCCTTCGTCCCCCGCTGCCTCGACCGGATCGACGATTTCCGGCGCCGCAAGAAGACGATCCTTTTCGTCAGCCATGACCTGAGCACGGTGGGGAAGATCTGCGACCGGGTGGCCTGGCTCAAGAACGGTCGCGTCCAAATGATCGGTGAGTCCAAACGGGTCATCGACGCCTACCTCCAGGATGTCGCCGAGAAACAGGAGCGCAGCTTCGAGCGGAGGCAGCAGGAGCCCTCTGCGGAATCGGGTGACCGGGAGAGACGCGAGAATCGCTGGGGGAAGAGGGAGATCGAGATCACCCGCGTCGTTCTGAAGAACACCCGGGGCGAGGAGCGGCACGTCTTTTCTCCGGAAGACGGAATGCTCATCGAGATGGATGTCGTCGCCCACGAACCGGCGGACGATTTCGCCTTCGGCATCGGGGTTTTCAATTCCCAGGGAATCTCCTGCTACGGGACCAACACCGTCCTCGAAGACTACGAACCGGTCTCCATCCAGGGCGCGGGAAAGGCCGTCTTCCGGATCGACTGTCTGAACCTGGTCAACGGCACCTATTATCTGGATATCGCCGTCCACAAAAGGGATGGCTATCCCTACGACTATCACCGCAATCTATATTCCTTCCTGGTCTCTTCCACCCATAAGGACGTGGGCGTCGGCCGGCTTCTCCACACCTGGAGCTTCACACCGGAGATCGGGATCAAGCCTCCGCAGAGGTAGACCCTATGCGGAAGAAAGACGGAAAGGTCTTCAGCCTCCAAAAGCTCGTCCGGATCCGCCGCCGGCTCAAACGTCAGGGCAAAAAGGCCGTCTTCACCAACGGCTGTTTCGACCTCCTCCATGCCGGGCATATCCGGCTGTTCCGAGAGGCCGCGAAAATGGGCGATGTCCTCATCGTCGCCCTCAATAGCGATGCTTCGGTCAGGCGGCTCAAAGGCCCGAGCAGGCCGATCTTCCCGCTGCGGGAGCGATTCGAGATCCTGAGCGCCGTCGAGGATATCGATTACCTTGTCTCGTTTCCGGAAGCGACTCCGCGGAGGATCATCGCCGCGCTGCTGCCCGACGTCTTGGTTAAGGGGGGTGACTGGGGCCCGGACGAGATCGTCGGCCGGGCCGAGGTTGAGGCCGCCGGCGGGCGGGTGGCCCGGGTCCGTTTCGTCGAGGGGCATTCCAGCTCCTCGCTCATCCGCCGGATCGTCCGCTCGCAGCGGAAATAATAGTAATGTGATTTATAATCACAGACAATTCCCCAAAGTCTGTGATTAGGATTTCAGCATGGATCAGCAAAACCTCGGGCGCATCACGGACCTCATCCCGGACTGGCGCCCCTTCGACGCCCACTTTTCTAGCTGACCGAACCCCACCTACTCCGTGTTCGTATCCAAAAGACTGCAGGACTACGCGATCTTTTTTGGGAGGACCGGGAAGCCGATTTTTTTGGCCAACTCTTCGAAACGCGAGTCCCCGGGAGGCTGGTGTACGATTGCATAACCCGGCGAACCCTCATGTTCTCCACCAAAGGGAAGCTGCCCGGTGAGCATCTCATCCAGCACGATCCCCAAAGACCAGATATCTGTCCGCTGATCGATACTCTGACCTTGCGCCTGTTCAGGAGACATGTAGGCCACCGTCCCCATCGTCTTCGCCTCTCTGGTGATGAGCGAGGCACCGAAGACCTTGGCCAGGCCAAAATCCATGACCTTGGCTTGACCCGATCCGGTAACCATGATATTGCCGGGCTTGATATCCCGGTGGACAATACTTTTATTGTGGGCTTCTTCCAACCCCTCAGCGACCTGGATGGCGATATTCCAAGCCTCGGCCTGATCGAGAGATCCTTTCTGGATCTTCTCCTTCAGGCTCTGTCCTTCGATACATTCCATAGGGATTGCTGAATGGTCATAGTCTTGGAAACAACCATTTCTCGGGAGCCAGTAAGTGGTGCGGCGCAGTTGCCGCAAAAACGGGTGTCGGCGGGATTTCCTTTTTCTGCTGTCTATACGCAAGGACCATCTCTTGGAGTGCATCCTGGAGCATCGCTCTGCATTTTTCGAGAGTTTTTCCCTCTGTCACGACCTCGGGCCATTCAACAAGTTGGCCCATATAGCCGGATTTTATCTTGGTATACTTAGCTGTATAGGTGTAGAGCATGTTCCTTCTCCTTCGCGACCTCCATTATATCCATTTTTGATAAAAAAGGGGAAGCTCGTTTTTTTTCTGCTCTGCATAATTTCAGAGACTATTTGAAAAGCCGGCGGCGCGTGTTTTCTATCTGATTGCGGCCAGGCGGGCTCTGGCATCTTCGACCTCGGGAAGGCCAGGATCGGCCTCCTTCCAGAGGTCGAGGAAGCGCCGGTATTGCACCGCCGCCTTCTTTTTATGGCTTTTCTGCTCGTAGAGCTTCCCCGGACTGGAGTAATACCGGGGATGGATCAAGGCATTGGTCATTTTAGGGTCGGGTGCGACCAGCCGCTCGTACTCGGCGATGGCCCGGTCGAGGTTACCTTTCTTCTCATAGGTGCGGGCCAGTTGTTGTCCAAGAGACCGTAAAAGCCGAAAGGCTGAAATTGTTGAAAACGGGGGGAGCGGACATTTTTTTCTAGATAAGACAGCGCCTCCTCGATTGAGCCCTCGGCCAGGATGTCATCGCCGCGCAAGGCCTGCTCGACCTTGCGCTTCGATTTCAAGTTGCGGAACCGGATCTTGTAGAGCGTCACCGCGCCGCGGGCCGAGGGCGACTGGACCTTGATCGTCTCGACGATATGCGGGTCGCCTTCGAACTTGACGACGTCGCCTTTCTTCATATCCGCTGCTCTAAACATGGGAACGCCTCGATCTCCTCGTGCGCCGTGCCGCCCCTTTCGAGACCGGAGGAGGACTATAGCTCCGGGGGGTCGCCTCTGTCAAGGAACGGAACTCATCCGCCGCCGCGGTGAATGACTGGGCAGGGGATCATCTCTTTTTCAGCCCCGATTGTCATCGGCGGCCCTCCGAAGTTCTTTGGAGAGGCCGGGGTTAGGAAATCCCCTTTCTGTGCCGCAGGGATTTCCCTTTCTCCCTGAAACAAAAAAAGCCCGTCCTTTTCTCCTTTGTCCGGGAAAAAGACGGGTTCATCAGGTCTTGAAAGCAGTTTTAGATCGTGCTCAGGATCGAGCTGGGCAGCCGCTTTTGCAGTGGCTGACGCGAGGAACCATATAGCGCTTCATCTCAGGCTCCTTTCTATTAAATTCCTTAGTAATATTATAATAAAAGTAGGAAATAGTCAACTCAACTTGAGGGGGACGTCCGCCAAGGGGACACCCTTAATGAGACAAGAAGAGGGGCGTGCTCATTCCGTCTACCGGGGTCGGGCGGCGCGCCAGCCGGCCCGGAGCTTCTGCCCCAGCTCCGCGACGACCCCGGCGTTCTCCGGGAATCCGGCGATGTTGCGGTTTTAGTCGGGGTCGGCCAGGTTGTCGTAAAGCTCTACGGCGGCGACCTCCCCGGCGAGCTTCCGGTCGTTGTCCCAGTGCCGCCACTCGACGTAATGGTATCTTTCGGTGACCATGGAATAGCCCATATACCTCTGGCCGTCTGGGCTGACGTTGGGCCTCCGGTGATACTGGCTGAAGACGGCCGATTTCCATTCCCGGCCGGGGTCCCGGAAGAGCGGTTTGAAACTCGTCCCCTCCATGCCCGAAGGGATGTCGATCCCGGCCAGGTCGCAGAGAGTGGGATGGAGGTCGACCAGCTCGACGAGCCGGTCCGTGCGGCCTCCTTTCAGGGATGACCGCGGCCAGCGGATGATCAGCGGCACCCGCGTGTCGATGTTGGAATTCGTCTGTTTGCACCAGCCGTTGTGCTCGCCGAGCTTCCAACCGTGGTCTCCCCAGACGACGACGATCGTGTCGTCGGCCAGGCCCAATTTTTCGAGGCCCGTCATCAATGTCCCGAAGCAGGCGTCGACGTAACTGACCGAAGCGTAGTAGCCGTGCTTGAGCAGGCGCGCGGTCTCCTCCGGCAGGCTGTATTCGGCGGGATGGCCGACGTAAGTGAGATCGTAGCAGGCTTTGAGCTCGTAATTGGAGTCCGCGGCCATGACGGGCGCGTTCTCCGGCAGGTAGGGATTCGGAGCGAGGGAGAGGCGGTCCCGGTCATAGAGATCCCAGTATTTTTTCGGGGCGACGAACGGAAGATGGGGCCAGAAATAACCCAACGCCATGTAAAACGGCTTCTTCTTGTCCTTGATCCTGGCCAGCGTTTCGAGCGCCAGATCCGTCTGGGCTCCGTCGTAGAATGCTTCGTCGGGCGCATCCGACGCCTCCCAGGAACGGCCATAGGCCCAGCCTCCCGCATAAGCACTCGGGTTTTTCTTTATCCTCTCCTCCCGGACCCGGGCCAGCTCCTTTTTCAGCTCTTCGTCATAGTAGAAAGATTCGGGATCCCGGTCGATGAGCTCCGGCGTCATGTACTCCGCGGGCCGGAGGTCGGGCTCGTCGAAGGAAACGCGGTCCGGCATGTGATTGTGGAAGATTTTTCCCAAGGAGACCGTGTAGTAACCGTGCTTGTGGAAGTGCTGCGGCATGGTCACGACATCGGGGATCGTCTTCCGGAACTCCTCGCCCAGGCTCCAGACGCGCGTCGAGTCGCGCCTCAGGCCGGTCATCAGGCTCGCCCGGGACGGGGCGCAGGCCGCCGCCTGGCAGTAAGCCCTGGTGAAGACCATTCCCTCGCCGGCGAACCGGTCGAAATGGGGCGATTGAATCTCCCGGTTCCCGTAACAACCCAGCTCCGGCCGGAGGTCATCGACGGCGATGAAGAGGATATTCGGCCATCTCTTCGCTGTCGAGAAACGGCAGCCGGTCACCAGGCCGGCCAAAAGCCCGGCCGAAGTCAGCCGCAGGAACTCCCGGCGCCCCTAATGAGAAACTGACTTCGTCACTGCGCGGCGAGTTTATCATATCCGCGCGAGTCGGTCCAAACTGGCGCATTCTCCGTCTTGTGAAAAATCGATGTTCGGAACCTCATCATAAAAACTCCCTTGGAAAAAGACCTCTCTTCATTCAAGAAAGTCGCCTGGCCTCTCGGGAGAGATGTTCCTTGATCCACATTCTCAGCAGGGATGTATAGCTCAATCCTTTTCGTTCGGCGATTTTTTCGACGGATTTGATATCGTCTGGATCAAGCCTGATAGCAACCGTTTTTTTCGGCTTCTTGACGAAAACGATATCCGCGTCCTTCGTGTTTTTGTGGTGATCCTGAAAACTATGCTTTTCCCAGTATTTGGCCGCCTCTTCTTCAGTCTTGAATTTCGGTATTTTTTTCATCTCACTTGCCTCGTTTTATATAGTATTCCTTTTCCCAATCATTCATGTCTCTGGCCGTGATGACACGGACCTGGCCGCGCCGCTCATATTTGACAACGATAAAAAGAAACCTCCCCGCATCCGTTCTGCCGAAGACGTAATGGAGATCATCTATTCCGGACCGGATATAGGGAGATTCCAACTCATTAAAACACGCCTCCTCGACTTCTCGGGGCGATATGGCATGTTTGGCGATATGCTCGACGCTGTGTTCTGTCCAGCGTATAGAGCTCACTGCTTTCATCAATACAACTTCATCTCTAGATCATGAGCTAGAAACATTATTAAATAAATGTATTGCGTTTGTCAATGCCTTTATTGCGGAACCGCGGGTGCGCAGGAATACTGCCGGGATTGTTCCTCGTAACAGTCGATCCAGCGGAAGCGGACATAGCCGAGGCTGATGCGGGCATGAAGAGGAAAGGGATTTGACCATCGCCGGGGCCTATGATATAAGCAGCCGTGAACAAGGGGAATATTCAGAGAGGAACGGCATGAAGAAAATCGGAATCATTCTGTTGCTGGGTCTTGGATTCATTTCCTTGGCCGCCTTTGGCCAGCTGAGCAAACACATCGTCGATTACCGCATCCAGGTGAAGCTCCTGCCGGAGACGAAGACACTTGACGGCCGGGAGACGGTCACCTGGCTGAATGATTCCGCGGTCCCCGTTTCTGAGCTTCAGTTTCATCTCTACCTCAACGCCTTCAAGAACAACCGCTCCACCTTCATGAAAGAGAGCGGGGGGAGCCACCGGGGGTTCAAGGTTGATGAAGACGACTGGGGATATATCACCGTCAAGAACGTCCGCATCAGGGACGGAGAGGATTTGACCTCCCGGATGGAATTCATCCAGCCGGACGACGGGAACCCCGACGACCAGACGGTGATGCAGGTCCTTTTGCCCACTCCTGTAGCTCCTCAGGAGAAGATCACTCTCGAGATCGAATTCGAGGCCAAGCTGCCCCGGGTATTCGCCCGCTCCGGATTCGGCGATGATTTCTACATGGCCGGACAGTGGTTCCCCAAGCTTGGGGTCAATCAGGACGGGGTCTGGAACTGCCACCAGTATCATGCGAACAGCGAATTTTTCGCCGACTTCGGGGTTTTCGAGGTCGAGATCACCGTCCCGAAGGAATACGTGGTGGGGGCCACGGGACAGCGAACGAAGGAGCGCGATAACGGGGACGGGTTGGTGAGCTATACCCACTATCAGGAGGATGTCCACGATTTCGCCTGGACGGCCTGCCCCGATTTCGTCGAGTTCCGGGAGCGGTTTTCTCTCGAAAACCCGCCCGTCGACACCGAAATGATCCTGCTCATAGACCGCCAGCACCTCAACATGAAGGCCCGCCTGCTGGATTCGCTGAAAAAAGGGATCGAGTTCTACAGCCGGAGCTACGGTCCATATCCTTATGCGACGGTCACTCTTGTCGATCCTCCCCTGAAGGCGCTGGGAGCCGGCGGGATGGAATATCCCACTCTGTTCACGACCATGGCCCTCTCCTTCATGCCCGCAGGACTGCGCCTGCCGGAGATGGTGACCATCCATGAATTCGGCCACGGCTACTGGTACGGCATAGTCGGCTCGAACGAGTTCGAGGAGGCCTGGCTGGACGAGGGGATCAACTCCTACTCCGAGATGAAGGCCATGGACTACTATTACGGCGACGACCGCTCGATGATCGACCTGGGACCGATAAAGATCGGCGACGGGGATTACCAGAGGCTTCAGTTCATCCCGATCTTCGCCTGGGACCCGATCGTCAAGAACAGTTGGGAATTCGTCAGCGGGGGGAGCTACTCCTCGAACGTCTATTCCAAAGCCGCGGTTACACTCAAGACCCTGGAGAATCATCTGGGCGAGGAGGTCATGGCCGGAATCATGCGGACCTATTATGAGAGATGGAAATTCCGTCATCCCACGACGGGGGATTTCATCGCCGTGACCGAGGAGGTCAGCGGCCGGGACCTGGTCTGGTTTTTCGATCAATTCCTCAAAACGGCGGGTTCGCTGGATTACGCGGTCTCGAGCGTCCGTTCCCGGGAAATAGCGGAGCCCGCGGGATTCTACGGCGGAGAACTCCTTGCGCCCAAACCGGAAAGGAAAGGCCGGGATAAGGGACGAGAGAAGGTTTACCGCAATGAAGTGGTGGTCCAGCGGAAAGGGGAGCTCTTTTTTCCACAGCAGATTTTGGTGACCTTCGAGGACGGCGAAGAAGTCCGGGAAGAATGGGACGGCCGGGACCGCTGGAAAAAGTTTATCTACAAGCGTCCGGTCAAGCTCAAATCGGCCCGCCTCGATCCCGAAAACAAGATCCTCCTCGACGTCAATTTTTTCAACAATTCCAAAGTGATGAAACCCGACCGAGTGTCCCCGCTCAAATACGCCCTGGGTTTGGCTCTCAGGTTCCAGGAATTTCTCACCTGTCTGTCCTTTTGAGGGAGGAAGAGCCATGACAGTCCTGAAGAGCTATGGTCAGGGGATCAAAAGGGCGACTTCGCAGGGCAAAATGGTCCTGGTGATGTGGGCATTCAGCCTGGTGTTCGCAGCCGTCGTCTATTTTGTCGGCCGCGGATATTTTGTCGATGCCTTAGGCCGGAGTGGGCTTGGGGAATCCCTCAGACAATTCGATACCGGAATGTTCTTGGAAATGCTGACCCACCACGGGGCCCCCCTGGGAATGCTGTTCAAGCTCATCGTGCTGCTTGCCTTTTTGTATTATCTGCTGTCGGTATTCCTCAGCGGAGGCATCCTCCACGTTCTCCTGTCCCCGGGTGAATCCGAGAGCGACGAGCCCGGGCGGCGGCGATTCGCGGCGGCGTTTTTCCAGGGAGCGGGCCGCTATTTCGGACGGTTCTTCCGGCTGGAGGTCTATGCGCTCGTTCTTTGGGCCGGCCTTCTGATCTTTCAATGGGTGATCTGGCTTGCGGCCGGCCCTCTCACCGCGAATGGATCGAATGAAAAAATGATGGTCTATGTGTTCTGGGTTTGGCTGGGTCTCAGCCTGGCCCTCCTCTTTTTCATCCAGATGATCCTGGACTACGCACGGATCATCATCGCGCGGACGGATACCAAGCGCGTCTGGCGCTCGCTGTGGGAGGCGGTTCGATTCATCTTCAGAAAACTGTTTGGAGCCCTGGCGCTGTATTATATTCTGCTCATTACGGGCTTCGCCATACTCCTGGTGTATTGGACGGTCCAATCCCGGATCTCCACCGGGTCCGTGGCGGCGATCTGGCTGGCCTTTCTCATCGGCCAAGTCTTCATCATCAGCCGGGGCTGGCTCAGGATTGCTTTCCTGGCCGCCCAGCTCAACTACTACGGCCGCGCTTGATCATCAGGGCTGCCGGCCGGCGTGGCGGGCGACCCATTTTCCGGCGATCCAGGCCCAGAGCTTGCGGTGGAATTCCAAGGTTGGGGGTTGGGCTTCCAGGTAAGATTGGAGATTCAAAGGCTCTTTATCTTCCGGGGTGAAACGGACCCGGACCGTCGGGCTGTAGTTAATCATGGCCTCGGGGTGGAATTGCACGCCCAAGACATTGGGAAACCGTTTATGAGCGATGGCCTCGGCGACCTTGCCGTCGGTCGAAGTGGCGATGACCTCGAAGTCTTTGCCCAGCTTTTTGGGCTGCTGATGGTGCGCCGAAAAAACCAGGGGCGTTTCTTCGGGATCGAAACCGATCTCCCGGCAGAAACGGGCGGCCGCCGGGGTGAACCGGATCGGATGATAAAAGAATCCGCTGAATCTCTCCCAGGGGAGGAGGCGGAAGTATGGGTTGGTGTGCCAGGCGTCCGGACCGAGGGCGATGACATCCTCGAGTGTCTTCAGTCCGTAAACCTCCGCCCAGATGTCCTGGGTTAGAGTTCCCCCCGTTCCCGCGTTCAGGGTCTGGCCTCCCAGGCAGAAGCCGACGACCGGATAATCAGGCTGCCGGTCAAGAAGCGGCACGAAAGACTCGTCCTGATACCCGCCCAGGAGATGGAAGACGAAAGACAGTTCCAGGTAGTGACGGTAGGGGTCTTCGACCCGGGTCAGAAGGTTCGTTTTCTCCCCGTAAAGGTTCGGGAGGATATCCGGTCCGCCGAAAAAGACGATCCCGTCCGCGGCCTCGAACAGCTTTTTGAACTCCGCAGTGCAGTCGTTTTTGCCGAAGAGGACTTCCGGGGAGAGGGACGCGGAGACCGGATGAAAAGAGAACCAGTCGAGGTGGTTTGCCTCGGCATACGCCCGGGCGCGCCGGTAGTCCGTGAATTCCCTTTCGTGATAAACGCCCAGGACGGTGAGGTTGGGGATGGCGATCAGGCCTTTTTCCCTGAGGGTGACCCAATCCCGGATCGTCCCGACCGAGGGGTAAAGGGAAACGACCGTGACCTTCTCATCCTGGGGGCGCAGTTTGTCTGCGAGAGAGAGGCCGACCGAAAGCAGAAGGCCCAGGAGAAAGACAATAATAAGCCGGCGGCCGGTATTCATAATTATCACTTTTTTATGGCAATCAGACCAGGCTCAGCAGCGCCTGCGAAACCGCGGCTTCGGCGAGCGCCGTTTTGTAGCCGTTCTCTTGGAGAGGCCGGGCTTCCTGAAGGTCGGCCCGGAGAGCCTCTTTGATCACTGCCGCGGTCATCTTCTTGCCCTGGAGCGATGTCTCCGTGTTGGCCAGTCTCCAGGGGATCGGGGCGACACCGCCCAGGACGATCCGCAGGTCGTTCAGGCCTCCGCCCGAGACCGTCTCCCGGACCGCGGCGGAAACCAGGGCGAAATCCCAGGTCTCTCTTTCCTTGAGTTTGACATAGGCGCTCTTTTCATTCTTTTTCGCCGGAGGAATGCGGACTTCGCGGATGAGCTCGTCCCCGGCCAGCACATTCTCCCGGCGGACGTTTTTGGACGGGAGGGCGTAGAAGTCGGTCAGGGCCAGGCTTCTTTCCCCTCGCGGCGAGCTGATCGAGACTTGAGCATCCAGGGCGATGAGCATCGGCGCCAGATCCGAGGGGTAGACGATATGGCAGATCCCGCCGCCGAAGACGGCATGGTATTTGTTCCTGCCCTTTGTGGCGAAGCACTGGCTGCCGCCTTTCTTCCGACAGACCGTTTGGACATCCCGGTAGTACCAGCAGCGCGGCCTCTGGCAGAGGTTGCCGCCGACCGTTCCGACATTGCGGAGCTGGGGTGTGGCGAGCGAGGACGCGGCCGCGCTCAGGCCCGGATAGTCCTGCCGGATCATGGCGTCGGCCGCCAGGTCGGCGACGGTCGTGAGGGCCCCGATGCGGACGCCCTCCTTTCCCTTTTCGATGGAAGACAGGCCCGGAATGGCCTTGAGGTCGACGATGAGCTCCGGCTCGACAACTCCTTCCTTGATCTCGCTGAAAATGTCGGTCCCGCCGGCCATCGGATAGGCCTTTCCTTCTCCCTTGGCGAGCAGGGCGACGGCCTGTTCCATAGTCTGAGGTTCGGTCCAGCGGAAATTGTTCATGAGCGTGTCTCCTTCTCCCGAAGAGCGGCCAGCACCTTGTCCGGAGTCATCGGGATCTCCCGGAGATGAATGCCGATGGCGTTGAAGACGGCATTGGCCAGGGCGGCGGAGATGGGGATGCGGGGCGGCTCGCCCAGCCCCTTGTTGCCCAGGTTGTTGATTCTCGGATCCACGAGGTCCACGAAGACGGGGACGATCTCCGGCATATCCAGGGCCGTGGCGATCTTGTAGTTCTGCCAGTTCGGGTTGACCATTTTTCCGGTGTTCTCGTCAATCGTCCGCTCCTCGAACAAGGCTGTACTGATCCCCTGGGTCACTCCGCCGATGACCTGGCTTTCAGCGGTCAGCTTGTTGAGCACCCGGCCGACTTCATGGACGGCAACGACTTTGATGACCTTGATACGGCCGGTGTCGAGGTCGACTTCGACCTCGGCGAAATGGGCCCCGAAGGAGTTGTAAGCGAACCCCGCCGGCAGGTCGCCGCGCTCGCCGTGAAAGACGGTTTCCCGGCGAAGGTCCCGGACGAGCTCTTTGAACGCGATGGCCTTCTCCGGGTTGTTCTTGTCAGAAAGCTTCTTGCCGGCGAGGACGATGTCCGCGGCGGGCACCTCCAGCTTCTTGGCGGCCATCCCCTTCAAGTGCTCGGCCGCCTTGAGGGCGGCGTCCCGGACCGCCGGGGCGACCGACGGTGCGGTCAGGCTTCCGCCCGAAATCGGGGCCCAGGGATAGGTCGTGTCCCCGATCTTGACGGTGATGTCCTGGGGCTCGAGGCCGAGCGTTTCGGCGGTGACGGTGGCCATGTAGGTACGCGTCCCGCAGCCGATATCCTGGGTTCCGCTGATGGCCTCGACGCTCCCGTCGCGGTGGAGCTTGACGTCGGCCAGGGTCCCGGGCACTCCAGCCCCCCACCAGATCTGGCTGGCCATGCCGAGGCCGCGCCTCTTTCTGCCCTGACCATCGCCCGGCGTCTGATTTCTCCGGCCCCAGCCGATCTTCTCTGAACCCAAATCGTAGCACTTGTTGAGACCCTTGGAGGAGTAAACGATCCCCGTTCCTCCTTCGTTCGAAGCGGTGTAATTTTTCCTGCGGAGCTCGAGGGGATCGAGGCCCAGCTCGGCGGCCAGCTCCTCCAGGAATCCTTCAAAGGCGAAGGTTCCCTGCACGTGTCCGGGCGCCCTTGTCGCCCGCGAGCCGCCCGTATTCGTATAGACCGTGAATTCCTCAACCTTCACGTTTGGGCATTTATAGATATCGATCAACGGCTCGGAACTCCTGTCTCCGCGGGCCACACCGCCGCAGGTGTGATTCGTCATAAAGAGGGCGGTCAGAGTCCCGTCCTTCTTAACTCCGCCTTTGATGGTAATCAGGGTGGACGGACGGTTGCCCACACAGAGCGAATTGTCCTTGCGCGAAAGGATCAACTTGACCGCACGGCCCGTTTCCCTGGCCAGACGGGCGGCGACGACCGTGTGATCGTTGAGGCTCAACTTGCTGCCGAACCCCCCGCCCATATATCTCTTGATCACCCGGACCTTGGTCGCGGGAATCCCCAGGGCTCTGGCCAGCCCGTCACGGACGGCGAAAATAGCCTGGGTCGAATCCCAGACCGTCAGCTCGTCTCCGAACCAACGGGCGACGCTGCCGTGGGTCTCGGCCGGATGATGGATTTCAACGGGCGTCCTATAGGTCCGCTCGAAAATCAGGTCGGCCTCGGCGAAACCCTGGTCGATATTCCCGCGCGTGTATTCGTTGAGTTTTTCCACGTTGGCCGAGTCGCGGACCTGGGGAGCTCCTTCAGCCATCGCCTTCTCTGGAGTGACGACATGTGGCAGAGGCTTGTATTCGATGGCGATGAGCCGGAGCGCTTGCTCCGCCGTCGCCTCATCGACGGCCGCCACGGCGGCGACCTGATCGCCTTCGTATCTCACCCGGCTGTCATTGAGCTTGAGAACGGCCTTGACGCCGGGCAGGCTTTGGGCCCGGCTGACGTCGAGGCTGACGATTTCCGCCGCCGCGTGAGGGGAGCGCAGGATCTTCCCGATCAGCATATCCTCGAACTGGATGTCATGGGTATACATGGCCTGTCCGGTGACGACGAGCCGGCCGTCTATCCGGGGAGTCGGCCGGCCGATGAGATAGAAATCCTCCGGCTCCGGAGACGGCACCTCTTTGCCGCGAGGCTCTTTGCCTTTGGCCACCTCGAGATAGTCAAGGTCGATGTTTTCCAAATGATCGTCTTTTCTCATCTCAAGCCTTCCTCAGTTTCTGGGCGGCCGCGGCCACGGCCTCGGAAATCTTGACGTAGTTCCCGCAGCGGCAGATGTTTCCGCTGAGCGCGGTTTTAACATCTCCCGGAGACGGGGAAGGATTCTGGCTCAACAGGGCGACCGTGGACATGATGAAACCGGGCGTGCAGAAGCCGCATTGATATCCGTCCTTTTCGATGAAAGCCTGCTGGACGGGGTGAAGAGTTTCGCCCTCGGCCAGTCCTTCGATGGTGGTGATCTTCTTTCCGGCGGCCCGGACAGCGGGGAAGAGACAGGAATATACGGCCCGGCCGTCCAGCAGGACGGTGCAGCCGCCGCATTCCCCCCGGCCGCAGATCTTCTTGGTTCCTGTAAGTTCCAGCTTGTCGCGCAGGACTTCAAGCAGCGTCTGCCGGGGCTCTGCGTCCACCGAAACGGACTTTCCATTGACGCTGAAAGATACGGTCTTGGAGAGAAAGGCCGGAGGAAGGTCCGTCCCCGTTTGTTCCGCCGCCGCGGGCTGGCCCTTTATTCGCGTGGCCAGCGCGGCGCCCGCCGCCCCTCCTCCCAGTCCTTTCAGGAAATCCCTCCGGCTGACGGTCTTTGCCTTTTTCTTGGGTGTATTTCGCATCGCAGCGCTCCTGTTGATCTGATCCAGGCCCGCTCAGCCGGCTAACCGAAACGCGGCAATAGCGAGCAGGCTCAGGATCAGCACGCCGGGCGAGACCAGGTACCGGAAGGCCTTCCCCAGAATGAACGCCTCGTGCTGGGCTTCGGTTACGGTGAGCCGTTCGCCCAGCCAGAATCCGACCGGCACCGTGACCAGCGAAAGTCCGACGGCGAAAGGAAGGTAATAGAGAGAGAGCGGGTAAGCCGTTCCGGGAACCACACAGGCCGGGATTCCGGTGGCGAACCTCACCAGGGGGAACACGTTGACGGCGAGGAGAGCGGCGATTCCGCCGAGGGCCGCCTGCCCATACCGCTTTGTCAGGAGCGAGTTCTTGAGGAGCACGATGATGACCAGGAAGGCCAGGGCTTCCATCCAGAAGGCGAATATAGGATTGGCCACCGCCCCGTGAATAAGCGGAAGGGAGAGCAGCTGGGCGTCGAACAGCTTGATCAAGGTGGCCAGCGCGACCATCAGAATGACGCCGCTGACTCGGCCGACAAGAACCCAGGCTGCGGCGATGAACAGGAGGGCCACCGCCGTCATGATCGAGCCGGAGGCGACCGCCGCGCACCTCTTCAGGCCGAGCCCCAGGGCGGCTTCGGAGAACCCCCAAACCGCGCCCAGGATGACGATGCCGGCGAACTGAGGCGAAGAAATTTTTTTCGGCATGCTTTCCTCCTCCATGGAGTGGCCTCATTATATTCAGGGCGTTTCGCTTTGACAACATATTGTTTTTATGAGAACGGGACCTGTCCCCGCGCATCCCTTCCGTCTTCGCTTAAGACCCGCCCACCCACCACCATTTCGCTCAGCCGATCGGGGATTGGCGCCGCGCCACCCGTTCTCCTTCGTATTGAGGATTGTATCGCCGGTTTGAAAGCTGATTTTGACAGGTTCAAGGAATACCTCTTATAATGATAAAAAAGAAATCGTATGACGGATATAAATTCTGAAGTTCAAATCATCTTTTACTCCGGATACAAGGGCCAGGAGACGCCGAGGGCGATCGTGGTCGGGGCTAAGGAATATCCGGTCGAGAAAATTCTGTGGCGGAGAAGAGCCCGGGATAAGAACACAGGCGAACGTCATGAGCTTTTCCGCTGCCGGGTGGCCGGACAAGAGGTTACCCTCAAAATCAGCCCCTCCGGAGAGGGCCGCATCCTGGGCGCCGGACTGGATTCGCCCCTTCCCCAAAAATAGCCTCTCATAGAACCTTTTCCTCTTTCTTTTCGTCTATCAGAGTGAGGTCTGGATGGACAGGCGGAGATGGCCAAACGAAACGAACAAGGATGGATACGCCCATGAAAAGAGTGAAAGTCGCCGCCGGCCTGGTCTTGATTTGCCTTTCTGTCGGGTTTGGCACCGTCCTCGGTGCCGATTCGGAGCGACTGGTCATCCCTAAACTCTCCAACCCGCCCAAGATCGACGGCGTCCTGGACAACCCTGTTTGGGAACAGGAAGCCCTCAAAATCGAGGATTTCGTCCAGCTCTCTCCCAAAGAAAGTGGGGTTCCTTCGGAAAAAACGATCGCCTATCTAGGTTACAACGAAAAAAACCTCTACCTGGCCTTCCGTTGTTTTGATTCCGAGCCCGGGAAGATCCGGGCCAGCGTCACCAACCGTGACAATTGTCTTGATGACGATTGGATCATCATCTTTTTGGATACATTCAATGAAAAAAGGCGTGCCTTTTCGTTCTTCGTCAACCCCATCGGCATTCAGATCGATGCCATCCGGATGGAGGAGGGCGGGAACGACAACATGGACACCAGCTGGGACACCGTCTTCGAGTCCGGGGGAAAGATCGATGATCAGGGCTATTCCGTGGAGATGGCCATCCCGTTCAAGAGCCTGCGCTTTCCGGACCAAGAGGAGAAAGTCTGGAACATCGTCCTCGGGCGCAACATCCCCCGCAAGGGCGAGGTCATCATCTGGCCGACGTTTTCGCGCGAAATACCCGGGCTGTTGATGCAGGGAGGACAGTTCTCGATCCAAGGACGCGTCGAGCGCGGCAGGAACCTCGAGATCATGCCCATCGCGACTTCGCTGAAGCGCGAGGGCCAGGGGCTTAACTTTCAGCCCGGAGTGAACGTGAAATACGGGATCAGCTCCGACCACACCCTGGACTTCACGCTCAACCCCGACTTCAGCCACATCGAGGCGGACGCCCCCCAGATCGATGTCAACCTGAGGTATGCCCTGCGTTATGCCGAGAAACGGCCCTTCTTCATGGAAGGAATGGAGATCTTCCAGTTCCCGGAAATTGAGATGGTTTACACGCGCCGGATCATCGACCCCGCCGGCGGCGTCAAGGCGACGGGGAAGTTCGGACGGGTGACCTACGGGATTCTCTCCGCTTACGATATGAACCCCACGGAGAGCCTCTGGAACATTCACGGGGACGTTCAGGACACCGACCAAAAGGCCCTTTTCAACATCGTCCGTTTCAAGGCCGACGTCTTCAAGGAATCCTACCTGGGGTTCTGCCTGACCGACAAGGAGATCGACGGCTCCTACAACCGGGTCGCCGGTTTCGACGGCCAGCTCCGCTTCAAGAACAAGTATTTTTTCAGCTTCCAGGCCGTCGGCTCGAAGACCCGGTTCGAAGGCGAAGAAACCGAGCTGGCTCCCGCTCTATACGCAGATTTCTATTATTTCACCAAGCACTGGGGAGCGGGCGCCTTCTGGGAATCGATTCATCCCGACTTCGAGGCCGCTTCCGGATTCGTCAACCGGACCGACTACAAGATCTACGGAGCCCATACCTCCTTCACCCTCTATCCCGATAAAAAATTCCTGAACCAGGTCAACTTCGGCCTTCGCGTGGGAAGGCGTGACGATTATTTCGGGAGCGACGCTCAGGACAAGTATGTCCGGACCAACCTTCAGCTCCGCTTTACCGAGTTCAACCGGGCATTCATCGAGTTCGAGAATTCCATGGAGAGGTACGAGGGCATCGATTTCAAGAAAAATTCTCTGTCTATCGAGGCCGAGAACAACATCATCGGCTGGATGCCCTTCGGGCTTTTTTTCAAGATCGGCGATGAGATCAACTACGATCCCGACGATCCCTTCCTCGGCTGGGGCATCACGTCCGGGCTGTTCCTCAACTTCAAGCCAAGCAAGCGCCTCCAGCTGGGATTTGATTTCAGCAAGAGCACCTTTTGGGAACAAAGGGGAGGGAAAAGGCTCTGGGATTACAATGTCGTCCGCCAGCGGACCACCTACCAGATTTCCAAAATCCTTTCGCTCCGGGCGATCGTCGACTACAACCTTTTCTACGATCAGGTTTTCGGAAGCTTCCTGGTCAGCTATGTCCTGCGGCCGGGGACCGTTTTCTTTATCGGCGTCGACACCAACTACTTCCAGAACGATTTCCGGCGCTTCGAGCGGACCAGTTACAACGTCTTCGTGAAATTCTCCTACTGGTGGAGAATCTAAGGAAGGCTCGGGCCAACATAAGGTATAATATCCCGTTGACCCATGAGCCTGGATTTTCTCGAAAAAAACGACCTTTTTCGCCGACTGCTGGATGATCTCCGCCGGAACGAGAAAGGGATCAGAATCGCCGGCCCGGTCGGTCCGGCCGTCCCTTATTTCTTAACCGTCCTCACCCAGAATCTCGGGAAAAATATCGTGCTGGTCCAGCCGCGGGCCCGGTCGCTCTCCCGGTTGGAAGAGAACTGCCGTTTCTACTTCTCGCAGTTCTCGCTTTCGGCCGGCCTTGAGACTCTTCCCGAATTGAAGGAAAGCCCCTACGACGGAGTCCCGCCCGCTCTCGAAGCGGTGTCATCGCGGATGAAATTCTTCTTCAGGCTCGGACGACGCCCTCCATTTCTGGCCTTGACCAACCTGTTCGGCCTGCTCAAGCCGATTCCGGGGCCCACAGACCGGGAGGCCCTTTTCCTGGAAATCGAAGCCGGCCGGGGACATCATCGTGACCGACTGCTTCAAGCTCTCCGGGAATTCGGCTACGCCAAAGAGGAGCTCATCGCCTCGGCGGGAGAATACGCCTGGCGGGGCGGGATCGTCGATGTCTTTTCCCCCTGGGGAAAGAATCCTTGCCGCCTGGAGTTTAGCGGCGATGAGGTCGTATCGATCCGGGAGTTCGATCCCTCCACCCAGCGCTCGCTGGCCCGGATTTCCCGCATCCTGGTCCCTTCCCTCCGGGAATTTCCCGGTTCGCCGGATTTCTTGGGGAAGTGGACGGAAACGCCCACGGCCCGATCTTTTCCGGCGGGACGGGACCGCAAAAGGAAACAGGACTCACTCCCCGAGGGAGACGTTCCCCCGGACTTTGCCTATCTGGCCCTCCTCGAGAAAGGTCGATTCGTTCCCTTCACTGACTACCTCAAGGACGCGGTTTTCATCATCGCCGACCCGGACGAGGTGGAGAAGGAGTGGAACGAGACCTGTGACATTCTGGATGCCCAGTACAAAGAATTGTGCCGGGGCAAGGGTTCGAGCCTTCCCCCCGGGGACATCTACCCCCCCGCGCTCTGGGAGAATCTCCGCCGGGACGCCGTATTCCTGGGGGAGCTTCTTACCCAAAACGGGAAGAATTTTTATGATTTTCCGTTCCGGTCTGTGCCCCGGTTCGACAACAAGATCCCTTTTTTCATCAAGTATCTGCAGCGGCTGCAGCGGGAGAGAGAGCGCTGCTCCATTTTTCTTTCCAACCCGATGGTCCGTCAGAAGGTCGCCACCCTCCTTTCCCAGAACAAGGTCAGGGCCCGGGAGGAGATCAGCCCCTTTGCCGCGCCCCGGACCGCGGAGATCCTGCTTCTTCTCGGCGATCTGGAGCGGGGGTGGAGCTACCCGCCGGAGAGGATCACCGTCTTTTCGGAACGCGACGTCTTCACCGAGGAGAAGGTCCTCGTCAGCCGGCCGGCCCGGCGGGCCTTCGTTTCCCACTTCCAGGACCTGCGCGAGCGCGACTATGTCGTCCACGCCGATTATGGAATCGGCGTCTTCCGCGGCCTCATCCGGTTGGCGGTGGATGGCCGGGACCGCGAATTCATCGAGATCTCCTACCAGGACGAGGACAGGCTGTATGTTCCTGTCGAGGACCTCAACCTCGTGCAGAGGTACTCCCAGCTGGGGACGACTTTGCCTCCTCTCGACAAGCTCGGCACCGGGACCTGGCAGAAAACGAAAGAGCGGACCAAGAAGGCCATCGAGAAGATGGCCAGAGAGCTCCTCGAGCTTTACGCCCGGAGGAAAGCCCTCAGAGGATTCGGCTTCAGCCCGTCGGGCTCATGGGAATCGGAGTTCGAAAGAACCTTTGAGTACGAAGAGACCGAGGACCAGTCGAGGACAATCAAGGACGTCGTCCGGGACATGGAATCCGATTCGCCGATGGACCGCCTCGTCTGCGGAGACGTCGGCTACGGGAAGACCGAAGTCGCCATGCGGGCAGCCTTCAAGGCGGCCATGGACGGCAAGCAGGCCGTCGTGCTCTGCCCGACGACCGTCCTGGCCAGCCAGCACCTCCATACCTTCCGCAACCGGATGATCCTCTTCCCGTTGAGAATCGAGGCGCTCAGCCGGCTGCAAACACGGTCCCGCCAGAAGAGGATTGCCGAGGATACGGAGAAAGGCCGGGTGGACGTCCTCATCGGAACCCACCGGATTCTCTCCCCGGACGTCCACTTCCGGGATCTCGGATTGCTGATCGTCGACGAAGAGCAACGCTTCGGAGTGAAACACAAGGAAAAAATCAAACAGATGAAGGCGAACATCGATGTCCTGACCCTCACCGCGACGCCCATCCCCAGGACCCTGAACCTTTCCCTCTCCGGACTCCGCGACATCAGCCTGATCGAAACGCCGCCCAAGGACAGGCTGGCCATCCATACGGTAGTTGCCCCCTTCGACGGAGGCATCGTCGCTGCGGCCGTCCGCCAGGAGCTGAACAGGCAGGGCCAGGTGTATTACGTTCATAACAGGATTGAAGACATCGAGGAGATCGCCGGGATGGTGATGAAGCTCGTCCCTCAGGCCCGGGTCACTTCCATCCACGGGAGAATGCCGCCCGCCGCGGTCGAGAAGAGGATGCTAGACTTCGTCAACGGCCGGAGCAATGTGCTCATTTCAACGACCATCATCGAGAACGGCATCGACATTCCTCTGGTCAACACGCTGATCGTGGACCGGGCCGACCTTTTCGGCCTCTCCCAACTCTATCAGTTGCGGGGACGGGTGGGCCGGTCTTCCCGCCAGGCCTATGCCTATTTTCTCGTCCCGGAGTTTGCCGAGCTGACTCCACTGGCCAGGGAACGCCTCAAGGCGCTCAAGGAATTTAGCGACCTGGGATCGGGATTCCGGCTGGCGGCCAAAGACCTGGAGATCAGAGGAGCGGGAAATCTCCTCGGCTCTGAGCAGCACGGGACCATGGAGGCCGTGGGATTCGACTACTTCATGGAGCTTCTGGACCAGACGATCAAGGAGCTCAAAGGAGAAAAGCCGGAGGAGATCAAAAGCGAGATCAACCTGCGGGTGGATATCCGAATACCCGAGGACTATCTACCCCAGATCAATTTGCGGCTGAACCTTTACAAGCGCGTCTCCTCGGCAGAGACGCTGGGGGAGCTCGACAAGATCCGGGAGGAAATCCGGGACCGCTTTGGCCCGCCGCCCGGAAGCGTCGAGAACCTGCTGCGCTACGGGGCTATCAAATATCTGGCCCAGAAGATCAAAATCCGGACCATCGATC
>JBAUIH010000357.1:0-9327 GCA_049682755.1 Candidatus Aminicenantales bacterium
TGCTCACCGACATAACGACGGCGAAGAAGAGGACGAAGATGGTCAGGTCAAGCCAGTGCAAGTCCATGGGAAGCTTCTTTTCCCCACATTATATTCAGGGCCTGATCGATAACAAGATCTTCACGACGCCGCGTTCTTCCATGGGCAGGAACCGGCTAAACGGGTCCCAGCGCCTCTCCCAGTTCTTGTTGTAGACAAGGTAAATCTCGTTTCCGGGCGAGATCTGCCAGCGGAGGCGTGCGCTCCAGCCCAACTGCTTGGAAATGTCGTCGTACTGGATATAGTTCATCAGCCCCAGGTCGGGTGAAAGGAAAATGTCCGCTTTGACCTGATAGACGTTCTCGCTGAAGCACCCCTCCGGAAGTCTCCCCCTGACCAGGTTGGTGTCCATCTCCAGGTTCAGGTAGCCCCTGTATTTTATCTCCAACCCGATGTTCACATCGTCGTAATGACCGGAGTAAAACTCGCCGAAATTGTAGTTCAGGTCGAAGATGTAAGGCCTGTAGGAGGCGGTGTTGAAGTTGAGTTGGCAGGACGTGAAATCGTAGGGGCCGGCGGGAATGATGATGCCCTCGGAGACCTCGAAGTCGAAAGGCAGAACATCACGGTTGGCGTTGATTTCGAACGCGAAGCGTTCGCCGCTCTCCGTGTTCAAGCTGAGGGGTGTGAACTGGAGACGGCGGGTCTCCAGATTGCCGGCCAGGTCCCAGTAATAATCCGCGCTGCCCTGGAAGAAGAACTGGCGGACGATTTTGCCGAGAAGGCCGTTGCCCGGTCGCGGCTGAAAGGATATCCTGGCGTAAGCCGTCTGAATGCCCCGCCGCATCATGAATCCCATCCCCGGATCAAGGGACTCACCGTAATAGGCGTAAGTGCTCTGGATGTTCCAGAGGTCGTTGGGATAGTCGGCCCGGAAGCCGAAGCCGTGGTGGCGGCCTTCCTCTTGCTCATTCCAATTGTAAGCCGCCCAGGCGGCCAGCATGATGTTCTTATTTCCCCGGAACTTCGACGACGAATACTGGAAATCCGCGCCGGCCAAGGAGTTCTGTTCACCCGACGGGCTGCCGTTGGTGAAGATCCAGCCGACCTTGCTCTCGGCGAAGATGTCCTGGGTCACCCGGGCGGCGAAAAAATTCGTGCCCGGAAGCTCCCCGTATTTCTTGGTTTGGACGTCGAAGACGGACAGGTTCGTCCTGCCGACCTTGCCGTAAAGCTTGGTGCCAAACAGAACCGGGATTTGCTCGCCTTCGTAGAGCCCGACCGTCCGGCTGAAGAAAGGACGGAAACTGATGCTCGAGCTGAAGTTGAACGTCTCCGAGCCCTCCAGGAAGAACATGCGCTTTTCCGGGAAGAAGAGGGGGAACCGGGTCAGGTTGATGCGGCGCTCGTCCACCTCCGTCTCGGCGAAATCCATGTTGTAGCTGACCACCCCCACGAGGTTGGGCGTGAAGTTTTTGTAAAGGTCGAAACCGCCGTTGGCGTCCACAACGGCTCCGCTGGGCCCGGAATGGTCCTTGAGACTGTCGACGAGGCCAAATGGCCGGAAGGTGATTCCCAGACCCTGTTTGATTCCCTCGATCCCAGCGAGACCGGCCGCTTCCATCGGGTTGTTGAAGTTGCTGTCCAGGTTAGTCCCTGACATCCGGATGGTCTCCTGCTTCCGGGCGATGGCGCGTTCGACATTGATGCCCCAGACGGTCAGACCCGGCTTGAAGGAGATGGTCTTGAACGGGACTCTGATTTCCACGCTCCAGCCGTTCTCGAGAATGCGGCTCTTGGCCTCCCAGATGCCGTCCCAGTTGAGGCTGGCCTCTCCCCCCGAGATCAACCCTTCCCCCCGGGCGCCGCGGGGATTGACGAAAAAGATGTAGGCGGTCCGCTTGTCCTGGAAAGGGTCGATCAGGACGCGGATGACGTCATCGCGCTCGCTCTGGGGGAAATGCCTGAAGCCCGTGCCAGCCTGGTCTCCTCCTCCATCGTGGGCCAGCGAATTGGCGGCGATGCGAGCGGATTCGCTGTCATAGCAGAAGACGCCGACATAAAGGTTCGAATCGTCGAACAGGATCCTCAGCTCGGTCTTCTCTGTGGGGTTCCCGTTGGGCTCGGGCACGGCCATCCGGAAGCCCGTGAAGGCCTCGGCCGACTGCCAGACGGGATCCGACAGGAAGCCGTCTATATGCGGGCCCTTGTCGACGCGGACTGCTTTAAGGTCCGAGGGGGAGAGAGGGAGCACCAGGATAACCGCCGCCGTTATGAGGACTGATAAAAACCTGGGCATTACTCTTTTTAGACGGAAGGCCGGGCTAAATCTTCCCTCTTCATCCATACAACGGGCTGCGTCAGAATTAGGCGTCGTCCGCGAGGATGAAAAAAACACCAGTCTCTTCCTTAAACTTAATGGATTGTACGCACTGGGACGCACTTTATCAACACTTGGCGGCACCATACAAGTGTCTTCTTCCCCGTAATCGCCCTGGATGCAGGAGGCCGGCCCCGGCCTCTGTGGCCCTGAGGAATGGTTCTTGGGTCCATGGAGCCGGCCAGGGCCGCGGAACAGGAGCTGTCCGGCTCGGCATGCATCTTAAAAGCGGGGATTGGCTTGGGAGATCGTTGACCCCTCCGGGAGGGTATGATATGTTCGTCCCGATCGGCCGATGGTCCGCTGATGAGCATGGAATTCAAAGAGCTGCTCGTCGTCATCCCCCACAGCGGGATCGTCATCCCCGGGGAAATCCCCCTGGACTCCCTGTCCGACGATTTCGCGGGTTTGGTCAGGAACGTCGACTGGTACACCAACTGGCTGTATGATTTCCGCGACCTCATCGGCAACAGGCAGATCGTCTTCCCTTACTGCAGCCTCATCCTCGAAGGCAACAGACACCCGGATATCCTGGAGGACAGCGTTCCTCTGAAGGACGTGCGGGGAATCCCCGTTTACCGGCCCGGCCGGGAGCCGGAGGAAAGACTGCGGGAATTCATGTCCGGAAAATACCTCCGTCCTTTTCATCAGGCCATCAGCGAGGAGATCGGACGCGGCAAGCAGTTACTCCTGGACGGCCATTCCACCGTCTCCGCCCGGGGGATGTCGGACAACCAGATCGACCTGATGAACTATCAGATCACCGAACTTGAGGGCCGACCCCGCTATTTCTGTCCGGATAAGCTCATTGAAGCTTATGCCGAGGCGCTGCAAAAACGCCTGCCCGAGGTGAAGGTTACGGTCAACACATCGGAATATCACACAACCTACGGTCACATCTGCGCCGAGCACTCGGTCAATTCATTCAAAAGGGAAGGGAACAGGGTCCCGGCCCTGCTCCAAGAGACCAACGAAAAGCTTTACCGGAACGACGACCGGACACCCAACATCGAAGCGCTGACCAGGCTTCGCCGCGCCTTCGCGGAATCCCTGGCGGAGATGCGCCGGGGAGCCGGTCTGTCCAACAATTAGTCCGGTCTATTCACAAATATCAAGCGAAAAATAAGCACCCTCTCCCCGATCCTCTCCCATCCCAGGAGAGGGAATATTTTATTCTTCTGAATAAATCAAGCTAACGAATCCAGTTCGAAAAGGCAATAAAGGAAGAAGGGGGTCAGGTCCGCGGCTTTTTTGACAGCCGGAAGGTCATTTTCTTCGATTTGGCGATACTGACATGGCCGCCCAAAGGGATGGCCGGCAGGTTCCGGAATTTCTTGTGTCCGAAATCAGGGGCGACGAGGATCGGCAGGGGACGGCCCAGTTTTTGCCGCCTGTTCATGACCTCGCAGAGATAGGCCGTGATAAAGACCAGGGCTTTCACCTGAAAATTTTTCACTTTTAGAGGATTCCGTCCGGCGCTCAAGGAGCCGATCACCAGCGCCTTGATTCCCTTGAAAACCTTGTGCCTCCTCAAAGCCGCCAGCAGCCTGTGGAGGTCCTCCAGGTCAATCCCGAGGTCCTCGACAAAGAGGATGTGTCTCCGCCAGTTCAGCCGGGGCGGTTCCCGCCGGTTCAAGAAATTGACGAAGGTCGTCAGGTTCCCCCCGATCGGGATCCCCGAAATCTTGCGGGGCGGCGGAGCGGTCAGCCAGAACGACCCGCGATAGGCGGCCTCGCCTCCCGCCAAAAGGGCCAGGATCTTTTGAGAATTTCCCCTTGTCAATCTCAAGGACGGAAAGATGATCCCGGGAACACGGCAACGGAAATAGATTTCGTTCAGCAGAAAGGTAAAATCGGAAAAACCGATGAATATCGGCCGGCGCTCCTTGATGATCCGGAAATCCGCCCGGTCGATCTTGAGGACGAGATCTTCCGCGCCCGTCCCCCCGGCCACCGAGGCGATCAGGTCATACTCCCGGATGACCGTCTTGAATTCCTTCGATCGCTCCTCGGCCGAAGCGGTGATATGCTTGATCAATTTATGACTGGTAAAAAGATAAGGGCTCAGGTGAACATCGGTTGCCCCCAGGGCCCTGCTCAAGAGCCCAACCAGGCTGTCGAGATAGGGTTTGCTCTTGGCGGGCAGGTTGGTCGAGGGGGCGATGAAGCAGATTTTGTCGATGGGGCTTGGGTCTTTTTCAGCCATGGAGGCAAGTCCTCAGAAGGGGGAACATTAAATATAGTCAAAACAGCATTTTATGTCAATTTCGGCCCTTTTTCGGCGCTTTTCCGCTTGCTTGCCCAAAAGAAATAGAAGGGTATGCCGGTGGCGATGAAGGCGATATCTTCGAGCGATCTTCGCCAGTCCGTGGCCGCCCGGAAGACCAGGAAGGTCAGGATTCCGGCCAGGTAGACGGCCGGAAGGACGGGATACAAGGGGACGCGAAAACTACCCCCTCCTCCCCGATCCTTCATCCGTAACTTGAACAGGGCGAACGTGTTCAGGGCCCAAAAGATGAGAACTCCGAAGACCATGCCCGCGGCAATCACCTCGAAAGTTCCCCTCAAGAAGAGGATGACGATGGCCCAGACGCAGTGGGCGATGATGGCCCGGGAGGGAGTCCGGAAGCGGGGGTGGATGTGGTCCAGCCAGCGGAAAAAGAGCCGGTCCCTGGCCATGGCGTAATAGGCGCGAGTAGCGGTCATCATCGTCCCGTTGATGCTGCTGGTGGCCGAGGCAATGACCAGGATGGCTACGAAGATGGCACCCGCCGGGCCGGCCAGCTTAACCGCTGTGGCCGAGGCCACGATCGTATTCCCGCGGACGCCCTCCATGCCCAGCGTCCGATGGTAGACCAGGTTGGTTAAGCAATAGAGCACGACCAGCGTCGCAATGCCCAGGAAGAGGCTCACCGGGATGGTTTTCCTTGGATTCTTCATCTCCCCGGCCGAATATCCCAAGCGCTCCATTCCGGTGTGGGCGAAAAACACCATCAGCAGAGCGGCAACGAGGTTGCCGGCCGCACCAAGGTTCATGGTCGGCTCCACCCGGGTATGGAGAAGGCCGGCGTGTCCTTGAACCAGGATCAGTCCGCCGACGGCCAGGATGAAGAGCCCGACAGTTTTATAAAAAGTGAAGACTTTTTGGAAAAGGCTGGCTCTTTTGATGCCGCTGGTATTCAGCGCGCCCAGCAGAATGATCACCGCGACCGCGATAAGCCTGTGAGCTGGGCCGCTCAGCCTGACAAAATAGCCCAGGTAGTCTGCCGTGACGATGGCCAGTCCGGCCGCCGGGCTCGTCCGGATGATGAAGAGTTGGGACCAGCCGAAGATGAATCCGGCGAACGGGCCGAACGCCCGGCTGACGTAGACATACTCCCCGCCGGCCTCGGGGAGCCGCGTCCCCAGCTCGGCGTAGATCAACCCCCCGATATAGACGAATATCCCGACGGCGATCCAGAGGAAGATGATCTGATTGAAAGATCCGAGATAGCCGGCGATGATCTGGGGCGTAGAGTAGATGCCGGCGCCGATGGTGATACCGACCAGGATGGCGATGCCATCCACTACACCCAGGGTCCGGAGAAGAGTCGGCCGGCCGGCTTCGTCAACAGCCCCGTCCGTTTCACTCATTGATTCTCCGCGTTTGCCGGAACCATGGCTGTTTGTCCCACTGGTTCTGTGTTTTATTCGACTTCCCGGAAAAAGTAAAGGACCTCAGGGGAGGCTCCCCAATGTGTTGACCTCATCTCTTGATATATGCTAGGTTGGCAGTGGCTGCTGTAAAACCAAAATGTCCCCCTAACGTCGCCGACGGGACGACACCGCAAACGGAGCAATAAGGAGGAGGAACATGCCGGAAGCCGATGATTCAAAGAAGACTGAACACTATCACCCCGAGACGCCTCAAAAAGCGGCGCCCTTTTTCCTCAAGGGATCGGAAGCCCTGGCCTGGGGGATGCAAAACAGGCTGGCCCGGATCTTCAGCCCAACCTCGGGCCGGACGGTCATGCTGGCCATCGACCACGGCTATTTTCAGGGACCGACCAGCGGGCTGGAACGGGTGGACATCAACATCCTGCCTCTCGTTCCCTATGCGGACAGCCTGATGCTGACGAGGGGAATTCTGAGGACCATCGTCCCGCCCTCCGCGCCGAAATCAATCGTCCTCCGGGTCTCCGGCGGAACCAGCATTCTGAAAGAGCTTTCCAACGAGGGGATTGCGGTTGACATCGAGGACTCCATCCGGCTGAACGTTTGCGCCATGGCCGTGCAGGTCTTCGTCGGCGGCGAGCACGAGAAAGAGTCCATCCTCAACATGACGAAGACGATCGATGCCGGCACCCGCTATGGAATCCCCACCCTGGCCGTCACGGCGGTCGGAAAGGAGATGAAGCGCGACGCCCGCTATTTCCGGCTGGCGGTGAGGATCTGCGCCGAGCTCGGCGCCCACGTCATCAAGACGTACTACGTCGAAGGCGGTTTCGAGACCGTGACCGCCTCCTGCCCCGTGCCGGTCGTCATGGCCGGCGGAAAAAAGATCCCGGAATTCGAGGCCCTGACTATGGCCTACAGAGCTTGTCAGGAAGGGGCGGCCGGAGTCGATATGGGGCGCAACATCTTCCAGTCAGAACACCCGACCGCCATGATCCAGGCCGTTCGCGCCGTCGTCCATCGCGGCGAGACTCCGGACAAGGCCTTTGCGCTTTACCAGGACCTCGCCCGCCAGAGATAACCATCGATATCGCAGGATAATGGTAGAAACTTCTGGTGGTGCGAGGACCATGAAGGCCGCCGTCTGGTACAACAACCAGGACATCCGGATTGAGGAAGTGCCGCTCCGGCGCCCGGGTCCCCGGGAAATGCTGGTCAAGGTGATCTCCTGTGGTATCTGCGGTAGCGACATCGTCGAATGGTACAGGCTACCGCGGGCACCGTTCGTCCAGGGACATGAGATCGGGGCCGAGGTCGTCGAGACGGGAGCTGCAGTTGAACGCTGTAGGCCTGGGGACCGGGTTTTCATCGCTCCGAAGGTCCCTTGTCTGCATTGCCGTTACTGCCTCGCCGGGCATTTCCCGCAGTGCCCGGAAGTCAAGGAAAGGCTGCCGGGCGGATTCGCCGAATATATCCTCGTCCCGGAAATACTCGTGGAGAAGGGCACTTATCTTCTGCCCGATTTCATATCTTATGACCAGGCCACTTTCATCGAACCTCTGGCCTGCGTCGTCAGAGCACAGAGACTGGCCGGGTTGAGCGGCGGGCAAAGCGTCCTCATCCTGGGGTCCGGGATGTCGGGACTTCTCCATGTCAAACTGGCCGGAAGGAAAGATTGCCGGGTGATCGCTACCGACACCAATCCACAGAGGCTGGCCCTGGCGAAGGCGGCAGGCGCGGATCTGACCATCGGGGCGACAGACGACGTTGCCGGCGGCCTGATCAAACATCTGGGCAGGAAGGCCGATGTGGTCGTCCTGTGTACGTCGGCAATGTCCGCAGTCGATCAGGCCTGGGCTTGCGTCGACAAGGGGGGCGCAGTCGTCTTTTTCGCCGTGCCCGGGCCGGAGAAAAGCGTCGTCATCCCGATCAACGACTTCTGGACCAAAGAAGTCCGCGTCCTCACCTCCTATTATTGCGGGCCTCCGGATATCCAGGAGGCCCTGAATCTCCTGGCCGACCGGTCCATCGAAGTGGATTCGCTGATCACCCACCGGCTCCCTCTGCGGGACATCGCCCGCGGATTCCAGATGGTGATCGAAGGGCAGGTCGCCCTTAAGGTCATAATCAAACCCCATCAAACCTAGCGCGGCGGCTGGAGGGCACAAGATGGACTTGAGAGATTACGGATGGAACGAAGGCTCGTCCGCGCAGTTCAAAGGCTACGCAGAGCGGGGACTCTTCCCGGCCCGCGTCGTCAGACAAGGCCGTGACCGTTCCACGCTGGTGACCCCTTTCGGTGAATGGCCGGGGGTCGTCTCGGGCAAGTTCAGGCACCTGACGGCAAATCAAGCCGAATTCCCGGTTGTTGGCGATTGGGTGGCGGCAGAGCCTGCCGGGGACGACCTGGCCCTCATTCACGCCATCCTGCCGCGCCGCAGCGCGTTCACCCGGAAAGCCGCGGGTGAGGCCGTCGAAGCCCAGGTGGCCGCGGCCAACATCGATACGGTCTTCCTGGTCAGCGGCCTGGACGGCGATTTCAACCTCCGCCGGATCGAGCGGTACTTGACGACCGCGTGGGCGAGCGGAGCAAACCCCGTCATCGTTCTCAACAAAGCCGATCTTCGTCCGGACCTCGAGAGGGTCATCGCCGAAGTCCATAACATCGCGTCCGGCCTGCCGGTCGTCGCCGTCAGCGCCATGGCCGAAAACGGATGGAGAGATCTTGAGCCGTTCCTTGTTCCGGGGAAAACGGTAGCCCTTCTCGGCTCCTCGGGAGTGGGCAAGTCCACCCTGATCAATCGCCTGCTCGGTGAGGAGCGGCTTCCCACCGCCCCGATGAGCGACGCCGACGAAGGCCGCGGCCGGCACACGACGACCGCACGGGAGCTCGTCCGGCTTCCCGGAGGCGCATTGCTGATAGACACACCTGGAATGCGGGAACTGCAGCTCTGGACGGATGAGGAGGGCCTGGATAAGACCTTTGACGACGTCGAAAGGCTGGCGGCCCGCTGCCGGTTCCCGGATTGCCGACACGAACAAGAGCCCGGCTGCGCGGTCCGGGCCGCTGTCGAAGCCGGCGTCCTCGATCGCCGACGGCTGGAAAGCTATCATAAACTGCGCCGCGAGTTGCGATTCATGGAATTGAAAAAGGACGCGAAAAAGCGCCGGCAGCTGGAAAAAGCGGCCGGGAAACGGTTCGCCGCAATGATTAAAGAGATCAAGAAGCATAAGCCACGATATCAATGAGGGATTGGCAAGTTCAGGACTGATCGCCCCGGAATCCCGGGCTTAGCAAAATCGGGGACGGTCGT
>JBAUIH010000358.1:0-12821 GCA_049682755.1 Candidatus Aminicenantales bacterium
ACTTTCCCTGTGGCTTGGGGATCCGTCTTGAGGTAGGCGACGGCGGCGGCGAAGTTCTTGGTGTTGGCTTCGCGGTCGAGTTTCTGGAAAAGGGGACGCGCCTCGTCGGGGTTTTCCGGCGTGCCGCCGAACGGGCTCAGGGCGTCCGGGGCGACGGCGACGAATCCCTCGAGCGCCATGCGCCGGGCGAGGTCCTCGATGTGGGGGAT
The DNA here is from genome assembly GCA_049682755.1 of Candidatus Aminicenantales bacterium. Classification (GTDB taxonomy): domain Bacteria; phylum Acidobacteriota; class Aminicenantia; order Aminicenantales; family UBA8522; genus UBA8522. The sequence goes on from JBAUIH010000358.1 coordinate 210, forward strand.
GAGTCCTTTGTTCTCGTGGATGACGATGACGCCGGCGAGCTTGTCCGCGCCCTTGGGCCGGGCGAGGTAGGCCCGCATCTCGCCGCTTTCCGCCGGATACTTGATATATTCCGTCTCGAGGCGCGGATCGTCTGCGGGGATGAGTTGACGAGCGGCGGCGCCGCCGCCTTCGCCCTTGACTTCGAAGGCCGGCAGGACGACGACCGCCGCGGCCGTCCCGCCGGCGAGCGAAGCCAGCTTTTCCAGGAATTCGCGGCGGTCCATAGCTCCGTGCACAGACTTTTCGCCGTGGATTTTCGTTTCAGAGCTCATTGTTGTCCCTCCTTGTTTTTGTTTCGTCTCGCGGACAAATTCATCCTATGGCCCCGCCCGCCGCCTGTCAAGAAAAACCGGTGACAGTATATCGTGTCCCCACAGTCCGGGGAGAGAAAATCCTGCGCTTCCTGCGGATGTCGGCGATGACAAATCCCGCTTGCGGCAGGGCCTCTAACGAGGGGGATTTGGGAGAAGGTGAAAAAATGGACAATTCCCGTTAATTATGGGGACACCATATACTGTCACCAAATTCAGGTGGTCCCGCGCAGGTAGACGACGGCTTGCATGGCCGCTACGGAGCCTTCGCCAGCCGCGGTGACGACCTGCATGCCGCCGCAGCTGATGTCGCCGGCGGCGAACACGCCTTCGATACTCGTCTTCTGGAACCGGTCGACGGCCAGGCACTGCCCGTGTTCGAGCTTCAATCCCGCCTTGACGAACAGTGGGGAAGTGAGACTCTCACGGTAGATAAAGCAGCCCGAGACAGGGATGTCTTCTTCGCGCCCCTCGCTCACGATCCTGATTCTCTCGACGCCTTGTTCGCCTGAGATCTCCTTGGCTTCGGCCTTCCAGTGGATGGTGATGCTCTTGCCGCGGACCTTCTCGGACAGCCCGGCCGGAACTTCCGGCGCCGCTTCGCCGCCGGGGATCCAGTGCACCTCGCTTCCGAGCTGGTGGAGGGCCAACATATCCTCGACCGCCTCCGCCGTGCGGCCGACCACCGCCACCGGCTGGCTGCGGTAGAGGGGACCGTCGCAGGTGGCGCAGTAGCTCACTCCCATGCCCAGAAGCCTTTCCTCCCCCGGGATCATCTTCTCCCTCCGGACCGGCTTCCCGGTGGCCAGGATCACGGCCTTGGCTTCAATGAGAGATGCCCGCGTAACGATGTATTTCGTTTCGGTACTGAAATTGAAATCGATGGCGTCCTCGGAGACGATCTCGGCGCCGAACGCCAGGGCATGATCCTTGATTTTCTGGAACAGCTCGCGGCTGTTGATCGACCGGAATCCCGGATAGTTCTCGATATCGTAGCCGATGGAGAGGCGCGATCCTGCCCGGCCCTCGAGGATGATCGTCTGCCTTCCCGCCCGCGCGGCATAGATCCCGGCAGAAAAGGCGGCCGGGCCGCCGCCCACGATCAGGATTTCCGTCTTCAGATTTTTTGTAGTCGATTCAATACTGGCCATTTTTCACTCCAACTGTGGTTTATCTGAATTGGTATCAGTATATCAGAGTAATTTGGTGCAGTATACAGTGTCCCCCTTCTCAGGGAGACCGCATATGTCATTGCATTTTTCATATATTACCTCGCCTTTTTTATTAATATTTCCATGTGCTTATTCGGGAGTAAATTCAAGAATGATGAGTCCTTGCTCAACCGATGCAATAAAGATCTGTGTTCCCTCAACAAAGATATCATGCGTACAGCCGAGTCCTCCAAGTTCTTCAATTTGCCGGGGATGTGCGGGATCATGAATATCCAATACTTCAACGCCAAAGTTATCAGCAACATAAAGATAATCTTTATCACCCCGGACACTGAGCGCTTCACCTCCGTCGTCATCGCAAAAACTTCCAATTTTCCGGGGATCTTTTCTGTCCGTTATGCGAAAAATCTCGACCCCATTTTGATGACGGCCGAGAAACAGGTAATCTTCATGAACATGGACATTCCATGCAGTGCTTGTTCCTGGGATAGTGGCTATCTTTTGGGGATCAGTTGGGCTAGAAACATCTATAACTTCAAGGCCGTTGATTCTGTTTGCTACATAGGCAATGCTATCTCCAAGGGCAATCCCCCGGGCAGGACCCTCACTGCTGTGACTGACTAGGGATGGTCGGGTGGTATCACTTATATCAATAATTTCCAATCCTGCCGAAGTGGCGATATAGGCCAGGGTGTCTTCAATCCAGATACTTTTTCCTTCCCCCTGTAATTGCAGTGCTCCGAGTTTCTTCGGATTTGCAGGATCACTTATATCGATAATGAAAAGCCCGCTCTCACCAATAGTAAAAGCCAGTCCATTCATAACCGTCACCCCAAATGTAACTCCTGTACCCACCGCCCCGACTTTTTGGGGGGCTTTGGGATCATGAATATCGAAAATCAGCAGATCATTATTATTTGTGATCAAAGCATATCCATCTTCTGCATACACACCATAGGGGACACTGCCGGCATTGGTTGTGCTGACCAGCTTCAGTAAATCCCGATTTTCACTATTCAGGACTTCAGAACAGGAAAAACAAACTGAATTCACGCACAACATTAAGCAGAAAGCCATTTTTTTTGTAATGAAGTACATTTTATTCTCCTCCAATTATCATTTCAGCTGCCATTTTATAGGCAACGGTCAGCTTCTCTGCAAGAACCTGATTCATGGCCGAGGTCGTTCTCTTTGCCGGTCTCCGATACTGGCCGCTTCGCCTTATCATTAGCGCCTCGCATGTTGATTTCAAACTTTCCCCTTTCTCCCGCATCAGCTTCACCGCTTCCCGGAGATCAACTCTTGGGCTTTTTTAACGCCCCGATCGTGATCGCCATCTTCTCCTCAGGCGTCCACTTCCACAACTTCACCATGCCACCTGCTAAAGTGAGTATAAACTCTAACTCTTGGAGGTGTCCACCTTCTCAGGGGATCAGTATAATGCCCTATTCCCAGAATTGGTGTAGGGGAGGTCTCTTGTCTCAAGATTCAGTAATTTGCAGGCTGGCACCGGGATTTGTTGATTATTGAGACGAGGCATCATCAATTTCGGCCGAAGAAGGCCGCGGAGGAGGGTGAGAAATAGGGGACGCAATATACTGTCACCGGATTGGGAGCGTCCGCAGGAGCGTCCGCAAGCGGACATCCCTTGTGCAGGAGCGGACAGTCCGGGTCTCGCTTTTCTAGTCGGGATGATCTTCTCCCCTGAAAGTGAACCTGGCACGATTGTTGCATATATAGCACTGCTATATATAAAGCCCCGAGGAGCCCATGATGATCTCAAAAGCGCTGATCGCGGCCTCAACGAAACCTTTGCTTCTGTCTATCCTCCAGGATGGCGAAAGCTACGGCTACCAAATCATCAGGAAGATGCGCGCTCTTTCCGGCGGCCACCTGGAGTGGTCCTTCGGGATGCTCTATCCCGTCCTCCACCGCCTCGAGAAGGACGGTTTTATCGCTTCGAAATGGGAATCGTCCGGTGTGGGGCGGCTCCGGAAATATTACCGGCTGACCGAAACCGGAATCCTGGAACTTGAGCGGGATAAAGCCCAATGGCTGACGGTCCATGATGTTTTCGCCCGCCTGTGGAAAAAGTCGGAGGCGGTCACATGAGAAAGAAACAGCGCCCGGCCCGCGACCCTTGGAGAGACCATATCAGCCGTTCAAGAGGAACGGCCTCCAGCATCGATCCCTTCGATCTCGATCAAGCCATCTCGGAATGGGCGCGCGGACTCAGACGGAGCGATGCCCTCGAGGATGGATCTGTCGCCGAGCTCGTCGCCCACGTCCGGGACGAAGTCGACGACCTCGTCGGGCAAGGGAAAAGCCCGGAAGAAGCGTTCGGCGCCGTGACCGGCTCGCTCGAGTGCCTGGAGAGAATCGGGGCCGAGTATCACAAAACGAGGACGCGCGGGTTCCTCGCGCCTCCCTTTTCTCGGTCGGCCGGATTCTCCCCGGCCCTCTTTTTCAATTCCATCAAGGTGTCCCTCCGGAAAATGCGCCGCCAGAAATGGTATTCCCTGATCACCATCACCGGTCTGGCCGCCGGAATGGCCTGCTCGATCCTGATCCTTCTGTGGGTCCGGAACGAACTCTCTTATGACCGCTTCCACACCCGCGCCGAAAACACCTATCGGGCGATCATGGACGACCACTTGAGCGACGCCATCCGCGTCCACCCCTGGCTTCCTTTTCCGCTGGGCCCCGCCCTGAAAGATGAGTTCCCGGAAATTGCCGCCGTCTCGCGCTTCCGTCCGGACGATATGGTCGTCCGGTATGAGGACGAAGCGCATACCGAAACTCGCTTCCTGACTGTCGACCCCGCCTTTTTTGATATATTCTCGTTTCCTTTTGTCCAGGGAACTCCGGCCCTCGCCCTTGCCGACCCGAAATCCGTCGTCATCCGGGATACCATGGTCGAAAAATATTTCGGCGATGACGATCCCATCGGGAAGGTCCTCAACCTCAGCGGCCGGGCTGACCTCGTCGTCTCCGGCGTCGTCCATATCCCCGAGGAATCGGATTTCCAGTTCGATTTCTTCTTTGCCTTCCAATCCTATCCCCTGTTCAACGTCGACCTGGCTCCCATAGAGGCCAACTGGAATGCCAAGAACTATCAAGTCTATCTTCTTCTCGAAGAGGGAAGCTCCCCCGAGCTTCTCGAAAAGAAAATCGCCGGCTTTCTGAACGAGCGCCGGCCCGAGCGCAACCAGGTCCTCCACCTTCAGAAACTCTCCCGGATCCATCTCTTTAACCCCGACGGTTCGGACGGCGCGATGCGCTACGTTCGCGTTTTTTCCCTGATCGCCGTGTTCGTGCTGCTCATCGCCTGCGTCAATTTCATGAACCTGGCGACGGCCCGCTTCGAAGGGCGCGCCCGGGAGGTCGGGCTCCGGAAGACGCTCGGCGGGTCGCGGGGGCAGCTCGTCCGCCAGTTTTTCAGCGAATCCCTCCTCCATTCCGGGCTGGGACTTCTCGCCTCCTTTCTTCTGGTGGGATTGGCGTTGCCCTATTTCAACCGGATCGCGGGGTGCCGGTTGACCTTGGACCTTGCCCAGGCCGACCTCGTCCTCGGACTCCTGGCGATCGTCCTCGTCGCCGGTTTTATCTCCGGCCTCTATCCCGCTCTTTTCCTGTCGTCGTTCCCGCCGGCGCGGGTCATCCGGTCCGGCGCTCATCGCGGCGGGAGAAGCGTCCGGCTGCGCCAGATCCTGGTCGTCTTCCAGTTCGCCCTCTCGACCCTGCTCATCGTCGGGACGCTGGTCGTCAATTCCCAAATTTCCTACCTGATGAACCGCGACCTGGGCATGTCCGAGGAGAATGTCGTTTACCATCTGATGCAGCAAAAAACGCGCGGATGCCGACAGCTTCATCATCAACGAGACGGCCATGAAAGAGATGGGAGTGGAGAACTCCATCGGCCTGCGGATCAGTTTCTGGGACCATAGCGGTCCGATCATCGGCGTCGTTAAGGATTTCACCAACCGGCACATGGCCGACAGCGTCGCGCCGATGGTGCTGAGCGCGGGAGACTGGGGAGTGAACCGGAACTACCTGCTCTTGAAGCTCCGGCCGGGAAATCCAGCCGGGGCGATCAAACACTTCCAGGAAACCTGGGGCAAGATCAACCCGAGCTTCCCCTGCGAGTACGCATTCCTGGACGAGGCCTTCGGCCGGATGTACACGAACGAGCGGCGGCTGTCGTCGATCCTTTTTCCGTTCGCCGCCCTGGCGGTCTTCATCTCCTGCCTCGGCCTGGTGGGTCTTTCTTTCTATCTGGCCGAGGAAAAAACCAAGGAGATCGGCATCCGCAAGGTGCTGGGGGCGTCGCGCTTGATGATCATCTCCTTTTTCTCGCTGAATTTCGCCAAGCTGGTGGTGGTCGCCAACGTGATCGCTTGGCCCATTGCCTATACGGTCATGCGGGGATGGCTTGGAAATTATGCCTACCGGACATCCATCCACCCCTGGCTATTCTTGATGGCCGGAGGGCTGGGCCTGGGGATCGCGTTCCTTTCGGTCGGCTATCAGACTTTCCGGGCCGCCACGGCGAACCCCGTCGACAGCCTCCGCTACGAATGAAAAATGGGTGAAAATATATGGTGTCCCCCATTTTACACCCTCTCCTTGGGGCAAGTTCGGAAGGTGACATACCGTTACCGATTCAGAGGATGAGATTGTCTCAGGATCTCCGTCGTCTTCTTGTTTGAAACCCAGTCGTATACTCCACAAACCATGGGCAGTTTCACTTGCGCGACGCCGTCTGGAGGAGACAGGATGAGTGACGCCGGCCATCCCTTGACAGATGCAGATTTGCACCTTATGATGTGTACATCGAGGTGTAAAAATGAGGACCAACATCATGATTGATGACGTGTTGATGAAAGAGGCCCTGGCGCTTTCAGGGTTAAGAACAAAGCGGGACATCGTCCACAGAGCCCTTGAGGAATTCGTCCGCAACCTGAAGAAAAGGGACCTCCGGGAGATCCGGGGAAAGGTGAAATTCGCCACCGGTTATGATCACAAAAAGCTGAGGTCCCGGTGATCCTCGTCGACACTTCGGCGCTCATCGATTTTCTCAAAGGAGAGGACAACCCCGCCGTTCAAAGACTTCTCCAGGTCATAGACCGGGAGATCCCTTTCGGTATCAGCCCGCTTATTTTCCTGGAAGTCCTTCAGGGCGCAGCGACGGAAAAGGACTTTAAGCGGCTCAGTGAGTATCTCCAATCCCAGGCTTTTTACGACCTCAAAGACGGGCGCGAGTCCATCGCCCGGGCCGCGCGGATGTCATTTGAGTTACGCCGCAAAGGGATGGCCCTCCGAAGCTCCATCGATCTCCTGATCGCTCAGACGGCTATCGACAATGACCTTTATCTCCTCCACAACGATTCCGATTTCGACCGGATAAAACAGGTCTCACGCCTCAAAACGTGGGATTAGCACCCGAGTGTTTTGTCGGACGCACCCTCAGGGGCGCCGCGGCTCCCCGCCGGTTCTTTCTCTCGATGTCGTAGGCGATGCCGGTGAGAATGCTCAGGAGAAGGGTGACGACGGCGACGAAGAAGCTGCCGGTAAACAAGGCGGCGTTGCGCACTCCCAAGAAAAACACAGGGATGACATGGCCAATGACCAGGAAGATGCCGTTGACCGCGCAGACGCCGAAGATCCACGGCCATAGCTTGGCCAGGAACCGCCGGGCTCCTCCGGGCACGTGCTTTCGCCACCATGTGTGCCGCGCATGAATCCCCAGTCCCCCCACGCCTGCCAAAATCGCCAGGGTCGGAGGACCGAAACCTCCGCCCACAAGGAGCATCCCGACGGAGAGGAGAAGTAGGACCAGGCCGCCCCTCTTCCTCTCCAGGAACGCCGCCGACCAGACGATGACGGCCAGAGAAAAGATCAAGGTCAGAATGCCGGTGACCAGGAGGTTGGGGACGATGGTCATCCCCGGGTCCCCGCCCATATGTTCCGCCAGCGGACCCCGGGTCCAGGACTCGATGATGATCCCCTCCGGCGCGACATTCCCCTGGAGGACCTCGCCGACGCCGTGGAGTATGCCGATCAGCCTGCCGGCTGACCGGGGGTGTTCCTGATCCCGGCGATACATGCTCTCATTATGAGTACAATATCGGGCGCGGCATATCAACCTCTAAAAGAAAGGGGACACGATATGCTGTCACCAAATTTTAGGGCAACTCCGAGACAAGGTTTCGCGTATATAGGAACGGGAAGGATCAGAATTTGGTCGGTCAGCGACCCGGTCTGACTCCAAGATAAACGACGAGGTGAGTGATCATGTTCCAAAGCGCCTTCAAAACGACCCTGAGGAATCTGCGGAAGCACAAGGGATATTCGTTCCTTAACGTCGCCGGGCTGTCGGTCGGCCTGGCCATGTTCATCCTCATCCTGCTCTTCGTCGGATACGAATTTCGCTACGAGAAGCACCACCGGAACGCCGAACGCATCTACCGCCTCGTCATCGAACAAAACCTCGGGGACCGGGTTTTCACGGCGTCCACATCGCCGGTCCCTCTCGCCGAAGCCCTCCACCGCGAGCTTCCCGAGGTCCAGGACTTCGCCCGTTTCTTCGCCCGGGGACGGGCCCTCGTCGCCCGGGACGAACGGCACTTCAACGAGGAGGGCTTCTCGTTCGCGGATCCCGGTGCGCTCACGATGTTCACTTACCCCATGCTCAAGGGAGATCCGGGGAACGCCCTGGCGGCGAGCTATTCGGCCGTCATCACCGCATCCATCGCGGATAAATATTTCGGCGATGAGGACCCCATCGGGCGAACCCTGACCGTGGATGCCGGCGCGGCCTTCGATGTTACCGTGACTGGAGTCATCGCCGACCATCCGCCGACCACGGATTTTGCCCCGGAGATCCTGTCTCGATGGAGACGATCCGGGCGATCTATCCGGACTCGGACGGTTTCTTCGACAACTGGGTCAGCCAGCAGATCCGCTCTTATGTCCTGCTAACCGAGAGCAACGACCCCGAGGAAATGGAGGAGAAGATCATGGGGGTCTTCAGGCCCCACCTCACTGAAGGGGACCAAAGGATCGTCAGGCTGGAACAGCTGGCCAGGGCCCACCTCCATCCGCGCGCCTCCGGGGGAACGGGCGACATCCGGACGCTCCGGATTTTCCTGGCCTGCGGCATCCTCGTCCTCCTCACGGCCTGCATCAACTTCATGAACCTGGCCACCGCCCGTTCCGCCCGCCGGGCCAAGGAAGTCGGCCTCCGCAAGGTCGTCGGAGCGGCCCGGGGCCAGCTCATCCGCCAGTTCATCGGAGAGAGCCTTCTCTATGCCGCCTTTTCTCTTGTTTTGGGCCTCGCGATCGCCATTCTCGCCGTCCCGCTCCTCAACCGTCTCACCGGCCAGTTCGTCTCCGTCTCCGATCTCGGCCGCCAAGGCGTCGTCCTCCTAATCCTGGGAGTGACTGTCCTCACCGGCCTCGTCTCCGGGAGCTATCCCGCCCTTTATCTTTCCGGACTGAAACCCGTCCGGGTCCTCAAGGGAAAGCTCAGGGAGGGGGGAGCGAAGGGATCGCTTTTCCGCAAGCTCCTCGTCGTCGGCCAATTCACGATCTCGGTCATCCTGATCATCTCAACCATGATCTTCGGCCGCCAGCTTCGCTATGTCCACGACAAGCCCCTCGGCTTCGACAAAGACCAGGTTCTTGTCCTCCGGACCCATTCCGGGCCGGTCGTCCGCGACCTCGCGCCGCTCAAGACAGCCCTCCTTCAAGACCCCCGGATCCTCGGGCTGACCGGCTCGGAACAGCTTCCGAGCTCCATCGGCATGTACAACAACGTGACCTGGGAAGGGGCCGCTCCGGGGGAAAAGATCGAGATCATGTTCAATCGCATCGATTACGATTTTCTGGAGACATACGGGATCGGGCTCGCGGCGGGCCGCAACTTTTCGCCGGAGTTCCCCGGGGACCTGGCACGTGGCAGCGATCCCCAGTCGCCGAGGGGAATTCTTCTGAACGAGGAAGCGGTCCGGCGCATGGGCTGGTCCGATCCCGTCGGGAAGCGGGTTATCCAGGTCTGGGGAAACAACAGATCCTACTGGACCGTCGTCGGGGTCGTGAAGGATTTCCATTTCACCTCACTCCGGAGCGCCATCCGGCCCATGAATTTCTTCCTCAGCACTTCCATGAACAGGTACGTCTCGATCAAGCTCAGGGGGGAAGACCTCCCGGAGACGCTGGGCTTCGTCGAAGCGACCTGGAAACGGCTCTACCCCGAGCTGCCGTTCGATTTCTATTTTCTCGATACCGTCTTTGATCGACTCTACCGTTCGGAGGAAAGGCAGAGGCAACTCTTCGGCGTCCTCAGTGCCTTGGCGGTCTTCATCGCTTGTCTCGGGCTCTTCGGCCTGGCCGCCTATGCCGCGGAACAACGGACGAAAGAAATCGGGATCCGCAAAGTGCTGGGCGCCTCGACTCCCGGGATCGTCCGTCTTCTGTCCGGGGAATTCACTCGCTGGGTCCTGGCGGCCAACCTGCTGGCCTGGCCGGTCGCCTGCCTGGCCATGAACCGCTGGCTCAGCGGATTCGCCTACAGGATCGAACTCGCCTCCCAACTGGGCTGGTTTTTCCTGGCGGGGGTGCTGTCGGTCGTCATCGCCTGGTTGACCGTCGGTTTCCAGGCGGTGAAGGCCGCCCTGGCGGACCCGGCCCGGTCGTTGCGTTACGAATAGTGAACTCCGGAATTCCGGGGGACAATAGCCCTAATTCCAGGACGCAAAATCCGCCATAGGAGTCAGGTTTCAACCTTCAACAATTCGCAGCATGGCGCCGGGATTTTTTGATCGTTGAGACCTGACCCCATAGATTTTATCCGGTTTTGCGGAGGTAGACGATGGCCTGCATGGCCGCTGCGGCGCCCTCCCCGGCCGCCGTGACCACCTGCATGCCGCCGCAGTTGATGTCGCCCGCGGCGAAAACGCCCTCGAGATTCGTCCTCTGGAAGCGGTCGACCGCCAGGCACTGACGGTGATCGAGCTTCAGCCCCGCCTTGGCGAACAGGGGCGAAGCGAGGCTCTCCCGGAAGATGAAGCAGCCCATGACGGGGATGTCCTCTTCGCCCCCCTCGGTGGCGATCCTGATTCTCTCGACACTTTTTTCTCCGCCGATCTCTTTGGCTTCGGCCTTCCAGAAATTGAAATCGATGGCGTCCTCGGAGACGATCTCGGCGCCGAAGGCGCGGGCGTGGTCCTTGAATTTCCGGAGGAGATCGCGGCTGTCTAAATTTTGCATTGGAGGCATGGAAAATAGAACCGTCCCCATTTTCCCGCGAAATGGGGGACATGATATACTGTCCCCAAGTTTATATTTACAAGCGTCCGAGCTTGTACTATACTAATACAAGCAAAAACGCTTGTTTTCCGAGAGGAGCGCTTCTATGCCCGGCAAACACAATGAACAACTGAAGTGCGCGGTCATCACGGGTGATTTCATCGCTTCGTCGAAACTGGCTCCCAAAGACTGGGACAGGCTCCATACGGTCATGAAACAGACCTCACGGCTTCTGCGGGAGTCTTTTAAAGGCATCGTCCCGCTCGACGTCGATATCTTCAGGGGCGACAGCTGGCAAATGCTCGTGATCGACCCGGCCAAAGCCCTCCGCTTGTCCCTTTTTTATCGGGCGACGATCCGCGCGAAAACGGCGATCCCCAATCTGGACACCAGGATGGCCGTCGCGGTGGGGGATATCGACTCGATTCCCAAAACCCGGGTTTCAGAGGGGCACGGAGAAGCTTATATTCTGTCGGGCGAAGCGTTGGACAGGCTTAACAAGTCCAAGACGGCCAATATGTGTTTCGACCATAAGAATGATGAAATCGCGGAGACCTTCGATACCATCGTCCGGCTGATGGACGCCATAGCCACCCGATGGACGGATAAGCAAGCATTGGCCATATCGGGGGCGCTGAGGGGCATGAAACAGGAAGAGATCGCGGAAAAATTATGGGAAAAGAGGGTCACTCAGCAGGCCGTGGCGCAGCATCTGAGCCGTGCCGGCTGGGACGCCGTCGAAAAGGGAATAGAATACTTTGAAAAAAGGCTAAAAAACAATCTGCATGGCTTGTAATTGTGCGAAACAAGCCCTTAGGCTTGTGAATTACGAAGGAGCTTAAGCCGATGCTTTCGGAGTTTCGGGATTTGGCCGGCGCACTCATCGCCGCCCATTTCCTTGCCGACTTTGTATTTCAGACCGGCAAAACGGCCGAGAATAAATCAAAAATTTTCGTTCTCCTGAAACATGCCCTGATCGTCAGCGCCGCAAGCTATGTGCTTTGCGGAGCCTGGGAAATCTGGACCCTTCCTCTGGCCGTATTCCTCGGGCATGCTCTTCTTGATTTCATCAAGTCCAGGATAAAAACCCGGATATTGGCGGTTTTCCTCTTGGACCAAGCTGCCCATATCGCCCTCTTGATAGCCTTGTCGATTTGGATGACTGAGCAATATAGCCCCACGCTCTATTGGACCATCCTGTTTGGGGATATGTGGACGCGGCTGCTTATCGTGCTCGCGGGCGCCATTGCCGCAACCCGGGCGGGGGGCGTTCTCATCGGCATTGCGGTGGAACCCTTGCTAAAAGAAATTGCCCGAGAAAATGGCCCAGCCGTGTCCCAGAACGCCAGGCTGTCGCGCGGTCTTGAAAAGGGAGGAAAATTAATCGGCCAGCTTGAACGCGCCATCATTTTCCTCCTTGTTCTGGCCGGGCATCCTGAAGGCGTGGGATTCCTGATAGCGGCGAAGTCAATCTTCCGGTTCGGTGAGATAAAAGACATCAAACAAAGGCTGGAGGCCGAATATATCATCATCGGCACGTTCATGAGCTTTGGCTATGGCCTGCTCATCGCTTTCTTGACCAAATATTTCTTGAATTATTGAATACAAGTCCAATCGAGGACAGGGGAGGATCAGGTCCGGCCGCTTGACATCGACCTCCGGGTAGTGATACAGTAATCCTATAAAGATTATAGGAACACTAGGGTTAGGCGGGCCCAAAAGATCTGCATGGCAAAAAACAGCGCCCGTCCCCCCCGTCGGCAAAACAAGGATCCCGGCC
>JBAUIH010000359.1:0-5473 GCA_049682755.1 Candidatus Aminicenantales bacterium
CAGAAAACGCCGTGCGCAGAGGCGAGCTTGGGATCGGCCGGGCATCCGACGGCCGTGATGCCCCGGCGGCCGAACCGGACACGGGAAGAGTCGAAATCCAGGAAAACGTCGCCGCTCGTGATGACGGTTTGGCCGGAGCCGTCCGCGGGAGCCGGCAGAGAGAGATAGCGGGGGAGCTGCCGGTCGATGAGTGTGAATCCCAGGGCGCTGTCGGACTCACCCGGCACAGGGATAAGAATCTTGCCGCAAGGGCTGTAGGCCGGAAGGCGGCGGGCGTCTCCGCCTGCGTGGACGATCAAGACGCGAAGCCGGCGCAGCACCCGCTCCCAGGCGTCGGGTGAGACCAGATCCTTTTTCCGGCCCCGGAGTTCCCGGTTGATGACTTCGAGGAGGCAGAGGAGAGTGCTTCCGCCGCTCCCGATGCGGCGTCCTTCCGGATCGGATACGACGAGGACATCCTTGACGCCATGAATCAACCCGAGGTCCCGGCGGATACGGAGCTGTTCTTCGTAGGCCTTGGCCTGGTCTTTGTTGGCCGCCGTGACGATCAGATAGTCCCAGCCGGGTCTCATTTTTTCCTGGCTTCGACCTGCGCTTTGACCCAGGGATAGGTTCGGGAAAGGCCTTCTTTCAGTGAGATCTTAGAGGTCCAGCCAAGGGTGGAGATGCGGTCCACCCGGAAATTCCTGGCGCTGACACCCACGGGCCCGGGGATATGCTTTATTTTGACGCGCTTGCCGGCCACCGCAGCGACGGTCCCGGCCAACTCGTCAACGGAGATGTACTCCCGGCGGCCGATGTTGACCCCGTCCTCCAGGTCCGACTGCATCAACAGGCGGATCCCGTCGAGGAGGTCGTCGATATAGGTGTAGGCACGCATCGCCGTGCCGTCGCCCCAGGCCTCGATTTCCCCTCCGTCCTCGGCTTCGGCGACCTTGCGGCAGAAGGCGGCCGGCGCTTTCTCGCGGCCCCCCTCCCAGGTGCCCTCAGGGCCGTAGGTGTTCTGGAAGCGGGCGATCCGGACGACCATCCCGAAGCTGCGACCGTAGGCCATGGCCATCCGCTCGGCGTAGAGCTTTTCCCAGCCGTACTCATTATCGGGAAGAGCCGGGTAGGCTTCCTCCTCGGAGAGCTCCGGTTCTTCGGGTTTCATGTCCCTGTAGACGCAGGCCGATGAAGAAAAGAGATAGCGCTTGACTCCGGCGGCCGCCGCCGCGTTGGCCATGTGGATATTGATCAGGGCGCTGTTCCGCATGATTTCGCATTCGGCAGCCTGGATGAATCCCATGCCGCCCATGTCGGCGGCCAACTGGTAGACCTCGTCGAACGGTCGACCGTCGGGAGCCTGGACTGCTTTTTCGCAGTTCGGCTGTTCGCGCAAGTCGAGGATTAAAAACTCGTCCGCCGCGGTGGGAGAGAATTCAGGATATTTGAGGTCCACGCCGCGGACCCAATAGCCCTCTTTTTTGAGCTTTTCGACCAGGTGGCTGCCGATGAAGCCACCCGCCCCGCACACCAAAGCTGGTTTGTTCATAAGATCATCCTTTCGATGCCCGGTTCTTATTGGCCATGGCCCCAGGGCCGTTGATATCGCCTCTCTGAGCACCGCTTATATAACAGAGGATATGGGGCAAGTCAATCGAGCTCACGCCTCCATCCGCGAATCTCTATTCTGGATTGTCAGGCCGCCTATTTTTCTGAATCCGAAAATTGATATACTGTCCCCGTATTCTCGTCTTTTTCAGGAAGGAGCCAATGATGAGAATCAGAAGATCATGGCCGGCTCCCGTCCTCATGGGTGTCGGCTTAGCCTTGATCTTGATATCGGGCCAGGCTTTTGCGCAAAAACCGGGTGCCTTGAAGGCTTCATCAGAGAAGCCGAAACCTCCGGCTGAAGCACGCCTCCGCGAGATCCTGGCCACCATCGAATCCGGCGATGAGGAAAAGATGAGGGCGGCGGCCGCCGCTTTCGCGAAACCTTTCCTCGAGGAAATTCCTGTTTCGGAACACGTTGCCTTCTTTGGGAGAATTCACGATCGGCACGGCGGGTTCGAGATCGCCCTGATCAAGTTGGAAAGTCCGTATGCGGTGGAGGCTCAGGTGGAAAGCAGGAAGTCGGGTGAGATCTTTCGTCTGGCGCTGACGGTGGAGCCTGATCCACCCTATGCGGTGACGGGGATCGAGGTCGGGCCGGCCGCGCCGCCCGAGCTTCCCGAAGCGTTACGCGAGGGCGCTGCGGCCCAGGATCCGGCAGCCGTTGTCAGCGGTGACGCCGGGGGAGCGATCGATGCCGTTATGACCGATGCCGCGGAGTCCGGATTTTCCGGAAGCACGCTTGTCGCCAAATGGGGGAAGATCATCATCAAAAAGGGCTACGGATGGGCGAACTTTGCCCAGAAATGGCCCGTCACCTCCACGACCGTCTTCGATATCGGCTCGATCACCAAGCCGTTCACGGCCACGGCTGTCCTCGCCCTGGAACAACAGGGCAAGCTGTCGGTTTCCGATTCGATCGGCCGATTTTTCGAGAGCGTCCCAAAAGACAAGAGCGATATCACCATCCACCATCTCCTCACCCACACCTCGGGTCTCCTCGAATATCACGACACGAGGGGGGATTTCGAGGCGATGAGTCGGGAGGAAGCCGTCCGGCGGATTCTGAGCCAAGAGCTCAAGTTCAAGCCGGGGGAAGCAAGCGATTACTCCAACTCCGGATACACGCTGCTGGCCGTCATTATCGAGAAGGCCTCGGGTTTGACCTATCAAGAATTCCTGAAGAAGGCGGTCTTCGATCCTGCGGGAATGTCCGCCGCCGGATTCTATCGTCAGGCGTCCTGGACGGAAAAAGATATCGCTGTGGGTTATGGCGATAGAAAGCTGGGAGAGATCAACTCGCCGCTGATGTGGCCGGAAATCAGTTGGGCCCTTATCGGAAACGGCGGCTTGGTCATGTCGGCCGAGGATCTCTTCAAGTTCCACCTGGCGCTCAAGGGAGAAAAAATCCTCAACGACGCGGCCAAGAAAAAAGCGTTCACGGCCCAGAGGGAGACTCAGCCGTCCATCGGTGAGGGATACGGGTGGGTGGTCGCTCTGACCAGGGACAAAAAAAGAGTTGTCCGGCACGGCGGCGCCAACGACTTCGGCTTCCGGGCCGCCTTCAGCCGGTACCTGGATGACGACGGCGTGATCATCATCCTCAGCAACGCGGGCCAGTTCGCTAAAACAAGGGATTATCTGGCTGAGATCGAGAAACTTATCTTCTGAATCATTGTGAATTGGCGACAGGTTTTCAATATGGGGACATAATATACTGTCACCATAAATTACCGTCACCACAAATCGGAATCACAGGTGAGGAGATTGTTGTATTATTAAAGGAGCGGTATCGCGGCGTTTTCGGAGGAGCCGCCGGGAGGAATGCATGGCCATCAAGAAGCTCAACCTTGGACATTGGATAGGGAAAGAACGCGGGACGCGTTTTCCCCGCTATCGCAAGCTGCATTTTTTATTCGTGGTCCCCTGGCTTTTGGCCGCCGCGACAAACCTTTCGATGGTTGATCGGGCGCCCTCAGGATTGGAATCCGGGCGTCATTTATTTTCCTCCATTGAACCCGGCGACCCGCAAAAGCCGGACCGCAAGCGGCTCGACCGGCTCATTGACGAGCAGAAGTTCGAGGCGGCGGCGAAAGAGGCCGCCCGTCTGCGCGAAGAGGCCAAAGCCACAGGCGACGACGCGGGCTGGGCCTGGGCGCTCATCAAGGAGGTCCAGCTCCGGACCGCCCTTCACGGCTATGAGACCTCTGTCCGCTTCCTCAAAGAGGAATCCTGGCCGCAGAACCCTGTCCAGCGGGACATGCTGGAACTCTTTTTCGCCGACTCCCTTATGACTTACTACGCCGCCTCTTCCTGGGAGATCAACCGCCGTGAGAGGGTCGAGGCGAAAGGCCCCGTGGACCTTAAGGCCTGGACAAAAGACCAGATCTTCGTGGAAGCCTGGAGCGCCCTCCTTAGAGTCTGGGAGGACCGCGACCGCCTCGATGACTATAAAGCCGGAGACTTCCCTGACTTCTGGCATTCCGGCGATTATCCTCCCGGAATCCGCGATACCCTCCGCGATGCCGTTGTCTATCTGATGGCGCGGGTCCTTGTTGACACCCGTTCCTGGACGCCGCGGCACAGCAACGAAACCTTCCTGCTTGATCTCGAAAAACTTGCGGGAGACACCGCCGCCGAAAAAATCGTCCCCGAAATACTCAAATCTCCCTCCGCCCATCCCCTGGAAAAGCTCCATGTCCTGCTGGGGGAGCATGAGGATTGGTGCCGCCGCAGCGACCGCCCCGAAGCCGCTTTGGAAGCATCCATCGAGCGTCTCCAGGCCCTTCACAGCTCTTTCACTCAGGAGGAAGACCGGTCCCTTATCCGCGAGCGTCTCTCCGATTTCCTCCCCAAGTACCGGAAATATCCCTGGTGGGCGATGGGCCAGGCGGTTCTGGCCGAGTTCACCCGGGCGAAGGAGGAGCCCAACGCTCTCGTCGATGCCCGGAAAATTGCCCTTCAAGGTGCTGAAGCTTTCCCGGATTCCCCCGGCGGCCGCCGCTGCCTCCACCTTGTCAAGAGTATCGAAGCTCCAGAATACTCGGTCGATATGATGAAGACCGATTCCCCCGGAATGAGGTCCATCCAGGTGACCCACCGGAACCTGAACCGGCTCTTCTTCCGGGCTTTTCCAGTGGACATTATGGAGCGTATCCGAACCTCCAAGGATTACAACATTCTGCCGGATCGGCGGGAGGCCGAGGAGATCCTGAAAAAGGAAAAACCGGTCGCCGAATGGGGGATTGAACTTCCAGCGACCCCCGATTTCCGAGACCATCGGACCTTTGTGGACATACGGGACAACCTTGCGCCGGGTCTCTATCTGGTCGCCGCTTCGGCCCGCGAGGATTTCGCCCGCCGGAAGAACCACCTCCAGGCGCTGCCCATCATCCTGGCCGACATTGTCCTGCTCAAGCGCGACGGCACCGAGGATGGGGCAGAAGCCCTCGTCCTTTCGGGAAAAACGGGAAATCCAGTGTCCGCAGCCGATGTCGATCTCTACGCCTTTGATTGGCAAAGAGGTCACACCCTGATAGAGACCCGGGTCACGAACCATGAAGGATACGTCCATTTCGCACCGCGGAAGCAGTCATCCGGCCCCTTCTTCCTCCTGGCCAGGAAAGGTCCTGATATCGTGCTCGAATCCTCCTATCTCTACCTGCATACGCGGACAAAGCCGGAGACCATTTCCAGGTCGCTCATCTATACCGACCGGAGCATCTACCGGCCCGGTCAGAAGATCTACTGGAAAGTTCTCGCCTACAAAGGACGACAGGACCTCGGCCCGTTCCAGCCCGCCGCGAATGCTTCCGCGTCCGTCTGGCTGGTGGATATCAACGGCCAGCGGGTGGCGGAGGCCGTCCGGACAACGAACGAG
>JBAUIH010000360.1:0-1526 GCA_049682755.1 Candidatus Aminicenantales bacterium
GTCGAGCCGTGCCATAACGAAGCGTTCTCGGTTGCGATGCTTTCGGCCACTGACGGCTGGGCTGTCGGCACCGGCGGCCTGCTTGAGCGCTGGGACGGCACGCGCTGGAACCTGGCACCCAACCTGACGACGAACGGGCTGTCCGGTGTTGCTTTCAGCGGGCCCAACGACGGCTGGGCCGTCGGCTGGCTGGGCACGATCCTGCGCTGGGACGGCACGACCTGGTCGACCGCCAGCAGCCCGACGAGCCGCAGTTTGTACGACGTTGCCGTGCGCTCGACGACCGACGCCTGGGCCGTCGGAGCGAACGGCACGATTCTGCGTTGGAATGGCACGAACTGGAACACCTTGACCAGCCCGACCACCGCCGCGTTATGGGGCGTGGCTGCCGTCTCCGACAATGACGCCTGGGCTGTGGGCAGTTCCGGACTGATCCTGCGCTGGAACGGCACGAACTGGAGCTCTGTCACCAGCCCGACGAGCGATCACCTCATGGACGTCGCCATGGTCACGGCTACCGATGGCTGGGCCGTCGGTTACTTAGCCACGATCCTGCACTGGGACGGCGCAAACTGGAGTATGGCCGCCAACCCGGCCAGCTCCAATATCGACGCCGTGAGCGTTGTCGCGGCCAACGACGTCTGGGCTTCCGGCCAGTCCGGCCTGATTTTGCACTGGGATGGGACGACCTGGAGTGAAGTACCCAATCCCGGCGGGCCTTACATTTACAACGGCATTGACATGCTCTCGACCACCGACGGCTGGATCGTGGGCGAAGGTTTCACCGCTGGCGGAATGATCTTGCATTGGAATGGCACGACCTGGAGCCAGTTGACCAGGCCTGCAAACTATGACTTGAGCGGCGTCGACATCCTGGACCCTGGAAACGCCTGGGCCGTCGGTGGCGATAGTGACAACGGCGACTCGCCGGCCATCGTCCACTGGGACGGAAACACCTGGGCTTCGGTGACCGTGCCCCCAACGGCCTGGATGCTGTGGGACATCGCTATGGTCTCCGGCACGGATGGCTGGATCGTCGGCGACAATGGCACCGTGTTGCGCTGGAACGGCACGGCCTGGAGTCATTTCGCCTACCCCAGCGGCGACCTGTACGGAATCGACATGCTCTCGGACACAGATGGCTGGGCGGTGGGCTATGCAAGCAACAGCAGTCTGACCATGCGCTGGAATGGCACGACCTGGAATACGGTCAACATCACGGCGACGAACAACCTGCTGGAGGATGTCGACATGCTGACCGCCATCGACGGCTGGATCGCCGGCACGAATGGCACGATCCTGCGCTGGAACGGCACGGCCTGGAACACGGTCAGCGTCACGACGACCGCCAACCTGTACGGCATCTCGATGGCCACGGCCAACGACGGTTGGGCGGTCGGCGGCATCTTCAACACCGGCCAGGGCGTGATGTTGCACTGGGACGGCAACACCTGGACCCAGGTTCCCAGCCCGACCAACGTCACCTTGCTGGACGTCACCATGGTGTCTCCGACCGACGGCTGGGC
>JBAUIH010000361.1:0-17688 GCA_049682755.1 Candidatus Aminicenantales bacterium
CTGCCCCCGCACCCCGGGGAACCAGTCCCGTCGGTTCCCCCCATCAAAGCGATGGGTCCCCCCTCCGCTACGGGGGCCTAAGGACGGCTCCCTGCCTCCAAGCCAATCCTATAAAAAAGATCCTTACGTTCAAACACTCCAGCTTGTGAGCCGATATCAGCCTGTGATAATATTGGCCAAATTCTTGGGCGAGGAAAAGTTGGAGAGGAGAGATGAAATGAACACGAAGCAATTCATTGATGCAAAGATCGCCGATATTCAAGAAACGGCGGGCGGCGCCACAGCCATCTCGGCGCTCTCCGGCGGCGTCGACAGCTCCGCCTGCACGGCGCTCGCCTGGCGGGCTCTGGGGGAAAAGCTCAAAGTCATTTTCATCGACGACGGCCTGATGCGGGAAGGCGAGCCTCAGGAGGTCCGCGCCGTCTTCGGCAAGATCGGGATCAAGGTGGAGATCGTCAACGCCCGGAAGGAGTTTTTCTCCGCCCTGGCGGGGAAAGTTGACCCTGAGACCAAGAGGAAAGCCTTCCGCCGGACATTCTACAGGGTCTTCGGCCGGGAGGTGCGCAAGAGCGGGGCCCGCTTCCTCATCCAGGGAACGATCGCCGCCGACATCATCGAAACCAAGGCTGGAGTCAAGACGCAGCACAACATCCTGGAGCAGATCGGGATCGATCCGGAAAAGGGGTTCGGCTTCAAGGTTATAGAGCCTATCAAAGAGCTTTTCAAACCCGGCGTGCGCAAGGTGGCCAAGGAGCTCGGCCTTCCCGAAAGCGTTTATCAGCGGATGCCGTTCCCCGGCCCGGGGCTTATGACCAGGGTGCTCGGAGAGGTGACACCGCAGCGCGTCGCCGTGATCAGGAAGGCGACCGTAATCGTCGAGGAGGAGCTCCGGAAGTTCGCGCCCTTCCAGGCTTTCGCCGTTCTGCTCAGCGACAAGGGCACGGGGATAGAAGAGGGCAAGCGCAAGTTCGGCCACATCATCATCATCCGTTCGGTCGAAAGCAGGGACGCGATGACGGCTAAGCCCACGGCTGTCCCCTGGGACGTCCTGATGAAGATGTCGCGCCGGATGATCAAAGAAATTCCCTCAGTAACCCGGGTGGCCTATGAGCTGACTCCCAAACCCCCGGCCACCATCGAATACATCTGAAAACTCAGTTCGGTCCGTTGATTTCCCCGGGTGAATCTGCTATTTTAGCCCTCACGGCGCTATCGTCTAGAGGCCTAGGACAGGTGGTTCTCAGCCATCAGACCGGGGTTCGAATCCCCGTAGCGCTGCTTGCCGTGACTCTTTTCCAATTTAAGGCATAAATCAAAAGGCTTATTCCAGATCCCCGCCTTTCAAGATTCCGGCCGGACGATAAAGCCGGGGGCTTTTGCCTTCAAGGCATCATCGAAACTCGCCAGTCGATCGCATCCCGCCGACCGGGCGATTCCCATTATCAATGCGTCGGCCAGGTCCAATCCTTCGGCAAATCCGCGGACAGCGGCTCGCGCTCGCTCCTCGTCCTCGAACACGACGTCGCGGCGATTGAGAAGGTCATGCAGAATATGGCCGACCTCGGGGCGTGCAAACGCATAGCGCCGCTGCAAAACCCAGGCCAGCTCTGCCAAGACGATGTCCGGGATGAAGTATGGGCCTTCCGTGTTTTCTAAAAAAGCCTCAATCCCGCGAGCTTGGATCGGGTCGTCTTCGGTGATCAAGCGGACCAGGACATTCGTATCGAGAGCGATCACGATTGCCTTGCTTTGCGCCCGCCCGCTTTACTTTTACTTCTTACGTACCCGGCCCGCTTCTCAGCTACCGCGTCCATGACCGCTTCATGCATCTGCTCGACCGATACGGGGTAGCGGGGTTTCCGGCCGAAATGTTTGAACTTTCCTTTCAGATCAATAAGGCGCTCTGTCTTTACGTGAAGGATGACCTTTCCTTCCTCGATCTCATAGAATATCCGGTCGGCCGGCTTGATGCCCAGGGCGTTGATAACGGCCTTGGGGAGCGTCGTCTGGTTCTTTTTTGTTACCTTGGATGTCGCTAGCATACAAGGACTATAGAATAATGAAAGGAAATTGTCAATGGGAAATGAACTGACAAAATTTCCTTGCTCCATCCAGGAAAGCCTTCAATATGATGGCTCTCCATTTCCCCAGTTCTTCGGGTGACGGCGGGAATTCGGAGGCAAAGTCGGCCCACAATCCATCATCCAAATCCCAATACCGTTCCGTGGCGGCAAGAGCAAAGTCGCGGCAGTAGGAGGTTATAAACGCCCTCCGAACTGAAATCTTCCTTTCCGCTCTCACCGAAAAGGGCAGTTCTTCGGCCATGGGGTCGAGATTCAGGGAGGGAGCTGCGAGATTCAGCACGCGCCATTCCCGAGACGGCCCCTTCTGAGCTATTTCGAACTGGCCCGCTCCATTTGTTCGACCCGACGGCGCATCTCGAGCCATCGGAGAGCCTCTTCCTTGTTTCCCTGGACGGCGTAAATCGCCGCCAAAAAAAATCCGATGCTGCTGCTCTCGTCGTCCCGCTCAAGCCGCATCTGCAATCGCCGTAAGCTTTCACGAAACAGTTTCTCCGCCTCGTCCTTTCTCTCTGCTTTCCAATAAATATAGGCGAGTTCAATAGGCTGCCATCCGGTCGGGCATTTGACGGCCACTTATGGTCCCTTCTATCAGGTGTGGCTAAAGATTATCAAGGAAGGGGGTGTTGAATCAACAGCGGAGAGGATTATCTCGAGATCAAGATCGTCAATCCGTTTCTCGTAAGCCCCGACTCACTGGGAGAATCGCTGGGGTGAGCATAGCCCATCAGGATAACGCGAAATTCCAGGTTCTAGAACTAATGTTCATGCGCTGGGATATTCGTCTCATCACCGGTTTGATGTTCACAGTCCGCCCTTAATCGTGTAAAATCGAACCTTGTCGATAAGAAAGCCGTATTTATGGATATGGGATCGTCTTTGCAGCTCGCTGCTTGCCGCCGAGTCTTTTCGCATATGATCATAACCAAGGGAGGCCCTTCATGAAACGCATCTTTTTTTGTCTTCTGGCTGGATTGATCATTCTACCTCTCGTTGCATCGTCCCAGGACACGCCCATCCTGGCCCAGAAGCCCGCTCTCAGCCAAACCCACGTCGTTTTTGCCTATGCCGGTGACCTCTGGAGGGTCGCCCGCGGCGGAGGGGCCGCCCAGAGGCTGACCACCGGACCAGGGGTGGAAACAAACCCCGTTTTCAGCCCGGACGGCTCCCTGATCGCCTTCACCGGTGAATACGACGGCAACGTGGATGTCTTCGTTATGCCTGCCGAAGGCGGAGTGCCGCGGCGTCTGACCTGGCATCCCGCCCCGGACACCGCCCTCGATTGGACGCCCGATGGAAAGGAGATCCTTTTCACCTCGACCCGCACGTCCTACTCCAGGTTCAGCGAGCTCTTCACGATCGGCGTTGAGGGCGGATTCCCGGAGAGACTGCCCCTCCCCATGGGATACGAGGGAAGCTTTTCTCCAGACGGGAAGCGCATCGCCTATGTCCCGCTCCGCCGCGCGTTCACGGTCTGGAAACGCTACCGGGGAGGAACGGCCACGCCGATCTGGATCGCCGACCTCTCCGATTCCCGCATCGAAAAAATCCCCCGGACGGACTCCAACGATTACGATCCCATGTGGGTCGGGGACAAGGTCTATTTTCTCTCCGACCGGGAAGGACCGGTCACTCTCTTTTCCTATGATGTCAATACCAAAAAAGTGGCCCGGGCGCTGGATAACGGCGGCCTCGACCTCAAATCGGCCTCGGCCGGGCCCGGGGCGATCATTTACGAACAGTTCGGCGCCCTCCATTTTTATGACCTGGCCTCGCAGAAATCGAGCCCCTTATCTGTTTCCATTGCCGGAGACATGCTCGAAGTCCGGGACAAGTTCGTGAACGTCGGAGACAGCCTCTCCTCGCCCAGCCTTTCGCCCAATGCCGTCCGGGCCGCTTTCGAAGCCCGGGGGGAGATCATCACGGTTCCGGCGGAAAAGGGCGACTTCCGGAATCTGACGAACACCCGGGGAGCCATGGAGCGCTATCCCGCCTGGTCCCCCGACGGGGAAAAGATCGCCTATTTCTCGGATGAATCGGGCGAATACGAGCTCCATGTTCGGGACCAGAAAGGGAGCGGTGAGCCGGTCCGCATTGCGCTGGAAAAAGATCCCACCTTCTATTTCGCTCCCCGCTGGTCTCCCGACAACAAGAAGATCGCCTATGCCGACTGTCACCTGAACTTCTGGTACGTGGACCTCGAAAACAAAAAGCCGGTCAAGGTGGATAAGGACCGCTTCCTAGGCGGCTCAACCGGCGCTTCTCCGAACTGGTCGCCCGACTCCAAGTGGCTGGTTTATTCCAAGCAGCTGCCCAACTATCTGGGGGCTATTTTCTTATATTCATTGGAAAACGGACAGAGCACTCAGATCACCGACGGCATGAGCGATGCCCGCCTGGCCGTCTTCGATCCCGGGGGAAAGTATCTCTATTTCACGGCCAGCACCGATTCGGGCGCGTCCCTTCAGCCGGATATTCACAGCATCTTCCGGGATGTGACCAGCTCCGTCTATTTGGCGGTCCTGGATAAAGCGGAGCCCACGCCCTTTGTGCCGGAGAGTGATGAAGAGAAGCCCGTCGATAAGTCGAAGAAGGAACCGGACAAGCCGGAGAAAAAAGACGAGGATACGTCTGCTCAAGACAAAAAACCGGAAAAGGATATCGTCGTCAAGATCGACCTCGAAGGCATCCTTCAGCGCATCCTGGCTGTTCCCATCCCGGCCCGCAACTATGTCGACCTTCAAACCGGAGAGTCCGGAACGCTCCTGGCGATTGCGGTCGATGAACCGCTGCCGGGAGCGCCTTTTGCCCAGGGTTTATCCGTTCATCGGTTTGATCTCAAAGAGCGCCGGTCCGATGTCGTCGTCAGCAGCGTCAATGCCTTCGAGATGGCCCGCAACGGGAAAAAATACTTGTACCGGAAAGCCGGACGCTGGTCGATTGGAACGCTCAAGCCGATGCCTCCTTCGGGCGCTCCTTCACCGCCCCCCTCGGCCGGCGGGGACTCCGACAAGGCCATGCCGACGCAAGACATTCAGATCAGAGTGAAGCCGCGCGAGGAATGGCGCCAGATATACCGGGAGGTCTGGCGCATCGAGCGGGAGTTCTTCTACGATCCCAACCTCCACGGCCTGGATCTCGAAAAGGCGCAAGAGAAATACGCTCCCTTTGTCGAGGCCGTGGCCTCGCGGATGGACCTGAACTACCTCTTCGCCGAGATGCTGGGAGAGATGACGGTCGGCCATCTTGGCGTAGGGGGCGGGGACATCCCGCGGCCGGAACGCGTCTCTACCGGCCTCCTCGGAGCGGACTATATCGTCGAGAACGGCCGCTACCGCTTCGCCCGTGTCTACAGCGGGGAGAACTGGAACCCTCAGTTCCAGGCGCCCCTGACCCAGCCCGGAGTGAACGTCAAGGCCGGGGAATATCTGCTGGCCGCGGACGGCCGGGAGGTCAAGGGTACGGACAATATCTTCAGCTTCTTCGAGGCCAAGGCGGGAAAACAGGTCGTCCTCACCGTCGGGCCCGAGCCGAAGATGGAGGGCAGCCGGGAGGTGACGGTCGTGCCTATCAGCAGCGAAACGTCGCTCCGCAATTTCGCCTGGATCGAAGACAACCGGCGCTATGTGGAACGGGTCACCGACGGAAAGGCGGCCTATGTCTACATGCCGGACACGGCCTTTGGAGGGTATACTTATTTCAATCGCTATTTCTACGCCCAGGTCGGCCGTGAGGCCCTCATCGTGGACGAGCGGTTCAACGGCGGAGGCATGCTGGCCACGGACATCATCGAACGCTTCCAGCGCAAGATGATGAGCCTCGTCGCCACCCGCGACGGAGAGGACGAAGTGCAACCTCAGGGCGCGATCTTCGGTCCCAAGGTCATGCTCATCAACGAGTTCGCCGGATCGGGCGGGGATGCCATGCCCTGGTACTTTCACAAGGCCAAGGTGGGGCCTCTCGTGGGCAAGCGCACCTGGGGTGGCCTGGTCGGCCGCGCCGGAGGCCCGCGTCTGATGGACGGAGGCTATGTGTCGGCCCCGAGTTCAGGCGTCTGGAGCCCGGACGGGCATTGGATCGCCGAAAATGTCGGGGTCCCGCCTGATGTCGAAGTGGAACTTGACCCCGCGCTCGTGAGGCAAGGGAAAGATCCCCAGCTGGACAAGGCCATCGAGATCGTCATGAGCGAGCTGGCAGCGAATCCGCTGACCAAGCCGAAGCGTCCGGCCTATCCCGACTACCATAAAAAATAGGAGAATGAAGGCCGCCGTAAAAATTATCTTGACTTCGAACGGCTTTCCTTTTTAAATCTAAAGCAGGTCTATTAGGACTATGGGGATTAGGCCACAGAAGCTCCCGATCCTTCGTTTCCCTGTTCCAAAATTCTCATGGCCTTTTGAAGGAGGGAATACACATCATGAGTAAAAGGATTTTTTGTTTTTTGGCTGTTTTCATCCTGGTTGGATTTATTGGTTCTCTTTATGGCCAGATCCTTACGGGAACCATAAGGGGAACGGTCAAGGACGAGGAAGGGGAAACCTTGCCCGGGGCCAGTGTCGAGCTGCGGAGTCCGGCTCTGATTGGAGGCCCCAGAATCACGGTCGCGAGCGATCGGGGAATCTTTTTCTTCTCCAACCTTCCCCCCGGGGTCTATGAAGTTACCTTCAGCCTCAGCGGCTTCCAGACTCTAAAGAGGGAGAAGGTTCAGGTCCGCGTTGATGCGACAGTCACCGAAGATGCGGTCTTGTCCTCTGCAGTGATCGAGGAGAGTGTCACGGTCGTGGCCACAAATCCTGTTGTCGATGTGACCAAATCCGGCATATCGACCAACTGGCAGACCGAGATGATGGAAAGCCTGCCGTTTCTCCGCTATACATTTTTTGATGTCGTGAACTCCACCCCGGGAGTTTGGTCCCACGGGGGCAACACGGACGACTCCCGGAGTGTGGCCTTTGGGTCAGGGTCGGATTCCAACACCTATCTTTTTGACGGCGTGGATACCACTTCCCCGGACTATGGAGCCGGCTGGTCGTGGCTCAATCCTGATGTCGTGGAGGAAATCCAGATCATCGGGATCGGAGGGAAAGCGGAATACGGGAATTTCATGGGGGCCACGGTCAACATCATCACCAAATCCGGAGGAAATCAGCTCAGCGGCGAAATCGGCGGTTATCTTCAGACGGATGGTTTGACCGGAAACAATGCGGATAAATTCCTCAAAGATCTGTCGGACAACGGATACATTGCAGAAGACCAGCAATTTCCCTACCACAGAGAACAATTCTATGATACCAGCTTCCAACTCGGAGGTCCGATCATCAAGGACAAGATCTGGTTTTATTTCGCGGGGTGGCTGCATAAGGATGCTTCCAGCGCGGCCGGTGTGGATCCCGGCGGCTATACATCCACCAAGGAAACCCAGTTCTTTATAAAAACGACGATTCAGGCCACCAAGCATATCAAAATCAGCGGTTTCTATAATTATGAGAAGTTTGACCTGCCCGACCCCTTCACCTCCGGCTATTTGAGCCTGGATTCAGTTTCCACCGAAAAGGGCCTTGCTCCTGCCGCGAGTTTCAGCCTGAACTGGGTCCTGAGTGATCGCACCTATTTTGAACTGAAGTACAATTATTCAGGCGGTCACGATTTCTACGAGTCCGTCACCGGTTATAAGGGCCCCAGCTATTATAACTGGAACACGGATATCTGGGATGGAGGCCCATCATGGGAATACTTCATGTGGAGTGTAAAGCACGGTGTCAACGCGACGGTCTCTCACTTTGCCGAAGATTTCCTGACCGGAGACCACGACTTCAAGTTCGGCGTCCAGTATGCCCGTGGCGATGTGAAGAATAGAGGGGGATACTCGGCGGGTCTCTCTTACGCAACCTATACCTATTATTACTATGGGTACCCTTATGTCTATGATTACAAATATGATTGGGCGCCTTATCAGTATGGAGCGACCAGCAACCAGATCGGTCTATTTATGGACGATACTTGGTCTGTAACCGATTGGCTGACGGTCAACATCGGAATCCGATATGACCATAATGCGGGATCGATTCCGGATATGCCGATACTCGGAGTAGACCCAGTCAATTACACCTGGTACGAAACCGGCATCACTGTTCCCGGAAAGTCCAATGTGGTCGACTGGAAGGTGTTTTCCCCGCGATTGGGGCTGGCTTTTAAGCTCACCAAAGACGGGAAAACTCTTTTCAGGCTCAACTACGGACGATACTACGATCACCTCGTTTACGGGAATTTCGAGACTCCTTCGCCCGCTTCAACAACTTGGTACATGTACTCATGGACCGGAGAGAACTGGGATCCGGTGACTTCTTATGCGCCTGAATTGATCAGCATCAATCCCAATCTTAAAAATCCCTATTCGGATCAAGTCTCCGTCGGTTTCGACCGTGAGTTATTCTCCAACTTCGGAGTGAGCCTGACTTACTTGGAGAAGTGGACCCATGATATGATCGGATTCTATCCGCTCAACGGGACATGGGAAGATTACTACGAGTTCGTCACAGAAACAGATCCGTACACGGGAAATCCGCTGCAGGTCTACAACCTCATCGGCGATTATCCCGATATCCAGATCACCAATCCCGACATGTTCTATGGCCGGTTCCGGATGTTTTCCCTCGTCGCCACCAAACGGATGGCCAATCGCTGGCAGCTTTCGGCTTCACTGACCTTATCTAAAATGTGGGGATTGAATCCGAGAGGAGTCAGCCGTCAAACCTACAGCGAGAATATCCTCTGGAACGTTGCCTCGGCCAGAGACCCTAACAGCTTTTTGAATCTTGAGGGGCTTTTGCCGGGAGACCGACCCTTCAGCGTTAAGGTTGCAGGGACCTATGTTTTTCCCTACGACATCTCCTTCAGCATGAACCTTCAAGTCCAGGCAGGATCCCCGTATTGCCGGGCAGCCACCATCTACGGGCTGAACCAGGGGTCGGTAACGGTGGCGACCGAAGAACGGGGAGATAACGACCATCGGCTGCCGACCAGCGCTCTTCTGGATCTCAACGTGGAGAAGGCGTTTCGTATCAAAGAGCGTTTCTCTATCCACCTCAGGTTTGATGTCTTCAATCTCTTGAACGATGATATGCCTTACGACATGATGGACTACTCGCTGATTCCCGGCCGCAATTGGGTGTACAGCAGTATCTGGGCGCCGCGGAGAGCCCAGCTCGGTCTGCGACTCAGGTTCTAAAAGACAGAGGATAGCGAAAACCGCTTCGACCTTCTCCTTTCGCAGAAGGGACGTTCCATGAGCGGACATTCTCATTCACGAGAACAATACTCAAGATCGCAATAATGAAAAAAATATGGGGGCTTCGAGCGGAGCCTCTCTTTTTTTTGATTTATCGTATACTGGGAAAAATGGATGGCCATCACGAGGTGCAGGGAAAATGAAAAGATCATGGAGATTTGCCTTAGCCGTTTTCAGCATCGGACTCCTCTTCCTCGGGGGGCTGTCCTTGGCTGCTCAAGATGCCAGATTCCGGGGAACGGTGAAAGACGAAAACGGCAATCCTATCGCCGGGGCCAAACTGAACCTGAACCTGCTCGCCCGCAATGCCAGCTTCAGCTTTGAGACCAATGATAAAGGGAAATTCTATAGGAGGGGCATAGAGGGAGGTGAATACCACCTGAGCGTTGAAGCCGGGGGTTACAAAACCTTCCAACAACAGATCACCATAAATGTCGGAGAGGAATACACGATGGACATCATCCTGGCCGGGGAAGTTTCAAATGAAAAGGCCAAAAACATGTTCCTCCAGGGCGTAGAGCTTTACAAGGAAGGGAAATTTGACCAGGCCATCGCCGCCTTCGAAGCGGTCCTTCAAGATAAAGCCGATTTTCCTGAAGGTTACTACAACCTCGGGATGGCCTACCTCCATAGCGGAGAATCCGACAAGGCCCTGGCGGCCATGAAAAAAGCCGTCGAGCTCAAACCTGATTTTTTGGAGGCGTATTTCGGATTAGGACAGATTTATGTTGGAGAAGGAAACTACCAAGAGGCCATCGAGATCTTCAATAAGGCCATAACCGTAGCTCCTGAGGCGGCCGAGCCTTATCTCAATCTGGGCATTTTGTATTTCAATAACAAGGAAGATGATCCGGCAGAGGCCGTCTTGCTCAAAGCCGCAGCGCTCAAGCCTTCCTTTCCGCAGCCCTACTATCAGCTTGGGCTCCTCTATCTGAGAAACGATAATGTTGCCAAGGCGCGGCAAAATTTCGAGAGGTTCCTGGAACTTGCTCCGGAGGCTCCTGAAGCCACAGCCGTCAGGAGTATACTGGAGGACCTCGAAAAAAGATAAGCGCAGGATAGGAAAGCTATGGACCTCGGCTACAATAAGAAAATAGGGGACGAACGAACGCTCCGGCGGTGGTGATAAGCAAATTGGCGGTCTGCTTTTGGAGGATATCGCCAAAATAAAAAGGAAGGAAAACGAAAATAATAGTAGGTAAAAAAAATGTGGTCGCTTTGAAAAGGTGGTTCTGGAGCTATGTCCGGAGATTTCGATACAACGATATAGAATCGCAGCAAAACATAGATTTGAAAGAAGATCACACCCGGCGGGTCGGCAAAGAAATTTTGAATTTAGGGAAGCGACTCGGCTTGAATGCCGACCAATTGCGCTTGGCCGATATCATCGCGCTCCTCCATGATGTCGGCCGTTTTGAACAGTATGCCCGTTATAAGACTTTTATGGATGGAAAATCCGAGGATCATGCTGAATTGGGCATAAAAATCTTGAACGAGTATGGAGTCCTTGAGCCATTCGATGACGCTGTAAAAGAAGTGATTCTGCGATCGATAAAATACCACAATCGACCTTCCTTGCCGCGGGAAGAAACGCCAACCCGCCTGTTTTTTTCTAGACTTCTTCGTGACGCGGACAAACTGGATATCTGGAAAGTAGTCACCGGTTATTATCATCGAAAAGACGGAAAACGAAATGGGGCCCTCGAACTCGATCTCCCTGATGCGCCAGGATTTTCAGAAGAAGTGTATCAAGATTTAATGAATAAGAGAATTGTCGACATGAGACACGTCAAGAACCTGAACGATCTTAAACTGCTTCAAATAGGATGGATTTTTGATATCAACTTTAGACCGACTGTCGATTGTGTTGAAAAACGCCGCTACCTGCAGATGATCCGGGATGTCTTGCCCCAATCGAAAGAAATGGAAGGAATTTTCGAGGCTGTCCATTCCTTCCTGCTTGAACATAAAGCCCAAGATGTTATCCAGCCCTTTTAAAATCTACTCCCATATCCCTTTGCCTGATTATGCCGCAGACCCTTTTCCTGCAGGGCATCCAAGGTGTTGTAAACCGCGCTCCCCGTCCTGGCCGGCTTGGCATCGAAGCAAGGGCTTTGAGGAGGAAGGGGGCGAGCACGAATCTCAAGAAATAAGGAGGCGCCGTCTGCTTTCCTTCAATCGGGCGAAAAGGGGATGGGCTCATTGGTGACGAGGTTGAAGAGGTTTTCGATGTCGGCGTGATAGAGCTCGCGCAGGACCTTTTTGACGATAACTTTTTTCAATGTCAGAACGTCGGCGCCGTCCATTTTATCGATCTTGATCCTGGCCCCGGCGATGAGCTCGTGGCCTCCGGAAGTCCCTGATCTAGGGATGGCTCTTCGGATCAGCCGGGCCGTGTTGGCGTGGATATTTTTCGAACGGATGGAAATGTAGAGAAGACCTCCGTAGGACCCGAGGCAGATCGACCAGCTCATTTTTTTTATCCGCAGCAGGAAGTCTGCCATTTCAGCCACGAAATCAGGATAGGGGAGCTCTTCCAGGACGACCCCGACCAGGTTCTTGTAGTAAAAGCCGCTGGTCAAAACCTGCAGCAGGTTGGAGATAAAATCCCGGGACAGGGGAGGGTACTGGATCCTGGAGAGACGCTTGAAGCTGATGCGCGGCAGGAGCTCCAGATAGGCCTTTTTATCCGCCGGGCTTCCCTCTCTTCCCAAGCCCTGAGTCTCGCTGAAAATGGCGTGGAACAGAGCCGTCGCCACGGGCGCCGGAATCGCGATATCCTCTGAAACCAGATATTCATAGATGATGGTGGAGCAGGCCCCGTAATCGGGGCGGACGTCCCAGAAAGGGACCTTTTTTGTCCGCTGGCGGAGGGGATGATGGTCGATCACGGCCAGGGGCGCTGCCTTATCGGGCAGCGTGACATTGCCCGCGTGAGGCTGGCAATCCAGCAACACAAACTGTCGGCGGCACGCGGGCCTGGACCTTGTTATCTGATGAGCGGAGATTTTGAGCTGTTTCAGCATGGCCTTGTTTTCCGCCCGGCCGATGAACCCGTCGTAATAGATCCTGACGGTGGAGAAGCCCTTTTTCTTCAATAGATATTGGAGCCCCATGGCCGAGGCCAGGGAATCAGGGTCTGGGTTATTGTGAACAAACAGGCAGACGGGCCGGTCCGGCCTCAGGACTTCGAACACGCCGTTCATGCTTTTCATTTGACCACTTTCATTGGGTTTTTGGCAAGTGGCCGGGGGAATAAAATTCTCCCCTGCCGCTTCCTAAAAGCCGGACGCCGCCCCCTCCCTTTACATCCGCAGGGGATTCGTCCACAATAGAAAAAGAGGGAACAAGAAATGAAAAGCATAATTTTCAAGGGGTTGGGTATTCTCGCTGTTATGGGGATGCTCTCCTGCGCAACGCGCGCAACCAGGCCGGACATGGTCTATTATAGCGGGATGACGCCGCAGGACGAGTACTTCGAAGTGGTCGACTACACGCTTCAGGAGATCGAATTCAAGATCCGGGTCAATTTCCCGTCGCGGTACATGTACCATCTGATCCTGGAAGACAATGAGCCGCTGGCCGAAGGCTGGTTTCCGACCATCATCAGCACCGAGGATTTTTATCGGCTCGTGATCAGGGCAAAGGACGGCGTCGTCTTCGAGCCCGGGAAAACCTATCGGCTCTGCATCGGGAACAAAAACCCCGAGGAAATAGCCAGGTATCGCAACTCCTACCAATGCGCCGTCGATTACAAATTCGTCCTGGCCCCGAAATAAAACGCCCCGGGGCCGACTCCGGCGGGTTGCCGAAAGATTCAGACCCACTCTTTTATGGCTCTGCCTTTGGTGGAGCTGCCGGACCGGGAGGTGAAGGAACGGTCTTCTGTGCGGTCGGGGCCTTGTCACGCACGGTAAAAGACAGGGCGTAGAGGACAACCCCGGCCACGCAGACAACCCCGGCGATCCAGACGACCGGGGAGAAGAGTTGGCTGACGATCCGTTCCGGTATCCAGCCCAATTTGCCCAACACCAGGTCACCCAGGTCGCTCGCCCAGTAGTCGTGGTCGAAGAAGGGCGCCGCCTTGATCGCCCAGAGGGAGAAGAATTTTGTCGCGAGAGCGAGAAGCAGCGTGGGGATTCCCCCCGCCAGGACCGAGACTCCCGACCAGCGGAAGAAGCCGGCGGGTGAAGAGGCGGCGACGAGGGCTCCGAGGAAGATGAAGGCGGCAGGGATAAGGAAGAGGAAAGAAGAAAGGACGGTGATCGTCCCGGAAATGCCGAAGGGGAGAAAGGGGAAGGAGCGGACGCCCTCGAAGATTTCGATCCGGTTGTCCATATCTTCCATCGCCCGCCGGCGGGCCTCGGCCAGTGCCATCTTGGCCGTCTCCAGGTCCGGCTGACAGGCAGGGAGTTCGCGGCGGCGGATATCTCTTGTGGCCAGATCGATCCAGAGCATCTGCCCGCGCTCGTCACAGGGCGGGAGGTTTTTCAGCGTTTCCTCGAGGAAACGATCCACCTCCGGATGGACGAGCGCCTCCTGGAGTGGCCGCAGGTCGATGGTGATCGGCCGGGGTCTCCGCTCGCCCCTGAGCACCCGGCCGATCTGCCGCAGGGAATCGGACAGCTCGCCGTCCAGCCATTCCAGGAGACCCGTTTTTTCCATCAGGTCGCGGGGCGATATCCCGGTTTTGGCCGCGGCCCGGAACCAGGCGCGGGTGTTGTCGTCCAGGATGACCTGCTCGTCCTGGGCCTCCCGGAAAATCTCGTCCGCCTTGTCCGGGACAGCGGCGATGATCTCCCGGGGTAGGTCGGTCAGGAACTCTGCCGAGACCGAGGCTTTGATCATCCCTACGGCCCAGATGATCCCGAAAAGAGTCGGAAGACCGAAGAAAACGATCAGCAGCAGCCCGATGAGTCTCCTGGCTGTATTCATGTCACCCTCCTGTAAAGAATCTAGGCCCAGCATAATGAATATACGTATCCGAAGGCAAGAAGTTCCAGGAGAAAAAAATGAAGCTGCGGTAGAAGCTCGAGGCGACCGAAGACGCGGAGGCCAAAAAGGAGCTGGAACATAACCTGCAAATGGTCCTGATGAAGCAGCAGGAGCTCAAGGGTTTCCTGGCCAGGGCGGGAATGTCTCCCAACCTGGGAGAAGGCGACCTCAAGGCCGAGTAAAAATCTCTCCAGTTGAAGAAGATCGTCCAGAAGCAGGAACAGATCAAGGCCCAAGCCCTGGCGATGAAAGCCGCTCAGGAAGCCAAGAAGAAGTGAACCGAAGAAAACCCAACCATTCGGGCCTTGGAAAATGAGTCTGCGGATTTGATATAATATGGTCCGTCCGGGAATTGAATCCGCTACGGTTCGATCCCGTATTTCCCGGAGAAAGGATGGCCTTAATGAAACGGCGCGAATTCTTGAGATCAAGCGCCCGGGCGGCGATGTGCCTCGGGCTGGCTGATGGTCTGCGGGCGGACCGGTTTTTCTCCCAGGACGGGGCTCCCTTCGATCTCGTCGTCAAGAACGGGACGGTCATCGACGGGATCTCTGACCGCGCCTTCCGGGCGGATGTCGGGATCGCCGGCGAAAGGATCGCCGCCGTCGGCGACCTCCGGGCCGCCCGGGCGGGAGCGACGATAGATGCTACCGGGCGGGTGGTCACTCCTGGATTCATCGACATTCACACCCATACCGGGATCGAGCTCTTGGTGAATCCCAAGGGAGAAAGCAAGATCCGCCAGGGCGTGACCACTGAACTGAGCGGCAACTGCGGCGGCTCGGAATTTCCCCGGAAAAAGGAACTCAGCGCCGCGGAGAAAAAATCCTTGGAAAGGCAGGGGATTAAGCCTGACTGGGTGGATCTAGAAGGCTACCGGAATCGCCTGACGAGAGAGGGCATCGGCCTCAACCATGCAACCCTTATCGGGAACGGCACGGTCAGGGCTTATGTCATGGGTGAAGAGAAACGTCCGCCCACCCCGGCGGAACTGGAGCGGATGAAAAAGATTGTCGCCGAGGCCATGGAACAGGGCGCCTTTGGACTCTCCAGCGGCTTGGAGTACACGCCCAGCGGATTCGCCGACATCCAGGAGATGATCTCCCTATGCCGGGTGGTCGCGGGATACAGGGGTTTTTATGCCACCCATATCCGGAGCGAAGACATCCGTGTGGTGGAGGCGGTCGCCGAGGCCGTCGCCATCGCCGAAGCGGCCGGCCTTCCCCTCCAGATCTCCCACTTCAAGGTCTGCGGGATGACCAACTGGTGGAAGATGACGATGATGTTCGACCTCGTCGAAAGGGCCAAGGAGAGAGGGCTCGAGGTCACGGCCGACGCCTATCCTTATTTGGCCTACAACACCGGACTCAGCATCAACTTTCCGCAGTGGGCTCTCGACGGCGGCGACGAAGCCTTCGTTGCCAGGCTCAAATCGCCCGAGACGAGGGGCCGGATGAAGCCCGAAGTCGTCGAGAAACTCAAGGGGACTCCCTGGGAGAATATCCTGCTTGTCGAGCTGGAGACCGAGAAGAACAAGCGCCTCATCGGCCGGACCATCGGCCAGGCAGCCGCCGACGAGAATAAGGATCCCTACGAGTTCGCCTGCGACCTCCTCGTCCAGGAGGGCGGCGATGTCTCGATCATCGGATTCGGCATGAGCGAGGAGAACACGGTCCGCGTCCTCCGCCATCCCCAGGTGATGGTCGCATCGGACGGATCCGCCTTGGCGCCCTCGGGTCCTCTCAGCTCCGGGATTCCCCATCCCCGCAATTACGGCACCTATCCGCGATTCCTCGGACACTATGTCCGGGAAAAGAAGATTTTCCCTCTTGCCGAGGCTATCAAGAAGGTGTCTTCGATGCCGGCGGCAAAACTGGGACTCAAGGACAGGGGGATCATTCGAGAAACTGCCTTCGCCGACCTAGTCGTCTTCGACGCCGACCGGATCCTGGACACGGCCACTTATACCGAGCCCGAGCAGTATCCCACAGGGATCGACTATGTTCTGGTGAACGGCCGGGTCGTCATCGACCATGACCGGCATACGGGAGCACTGCCCGGCAGGTTTCTCCTCGGGCCGGGACGAAAAACTTAGAAACAACGCGAAGACATGAAAAAAAGGCTCCTCTTCCTCTTTCTTGCCGTTCTTCTTCTCATCCTGCTCTCTTTCGTTGTTCACAAGGCCAAGTCCGGCAAAGACTTCATTCCTCCGGACCTCAGGGAGTCGCTCAACATCGTCCTGTTCACGATCGATACACTCCGGGCCGACCATCTCGAGTGCTACGGCTACGATAGGATCAAAACGCCTCACATCAACCGGCTGGCTGCCGAGGGAACGCTCTTTAAGCACGTGATCTCGCCGACGCCGCTCACTCTGCCCGCCCATTCCTCGATCTTCACCGGAACCTATCCGCTCTTTCACGGCGTCCGGGACAACGGCGGCTTCTACCTGGACCCCAAGCACGTCACCCTGGCCGAAATGCTGAAGGACAAAGGATACACAACGGGTGCATTTGTCGGCGCCTTCGTCCTGGACAGCCGCTGGGGTGTGGACCAGGGATTTGACCATTACTTCGATAACTTCGACCTCACCAAGTATAAGAAGATCAGCCTGGACACGGTCCAGAGAAGGGGAGACGAGGTCCTAGAGGAAGCGCGAAGCTGGATAGGCGGGAACGATCAGGGGAAATTTTTCGCCTGGATCCATCTCTACGACCCGCACACTCCCTACGATCCCCCCGAGCCGTACAAGACCCAGTATAAAGGCGGGCCGTACAGCCTTTACGACGGCGAGATCGCCTATGTGGATGAACTCATCGGCGGATTCCTGGAGTTCCTGGAGGCCCGGAACCTGTCGGGCCGGACGCTGATCATCTTCACCGCCGACCATGGAGAGATGCTCGGCGAGCACAAGGAGAGCGCCCACGGATTTTTCATCTATGACGCGGCCGTCCGCGTTCCCCTGATTTTCCACCTCCCCGGGGGGGCGGCCGGGAGAGGCCGGGAAGTCTCGCGCCAGGTCAGCAGCGTCGACATCATGCCGACCGTGATCGACCTTGTCGGGGCCGCCGCACCTCCGGCCGTACAGGGGGAAAGCCTTGTTCCTCTCCTCCGGGAGAGGGGAGTGAAGGCTGAACCCGCCGCCTACAGCGAGACTTTTTTTCCCCGGTATCATTACGGCTGGAGCGAATTGAGGAGCCTCCGGCAGGACCGCTTTAAATTCATCGATGCTCCGCGGCCCGAGCTTTACGACGTCCTGGCC
Source organism: Candidatus Aminicenantales bacterium (assembly GCA_049682755.1). GTDB lineage: Bacteria > Acidobacteriota > Aminicenantia > Aminicenantales > UBA8522 > UBA8522. Next base: position 17,627 of record JBAUIH010000361.1, read on the forward strand.
GACCCGGGAGAGCTCCGCAACCTGATCAACGAGCGAGCCTCGCTCGGCCATGAGATGAAGAG
>JBAUIH010000362.1:0-3579 GCA_049682755.1 Candidatus Aminicenantales bacterium
CCTCAATAGGGCTGACGACCTTTTTGGGCCTTTTTGGGAGTCAGTTGGGAGTGGCCCTTTTTGGGAGTCAGACCGAAACAAATAGTTGAAAGGAAATGACTTAGACGGTATTACTGGCGAATTTTGCCCCTTAAGCGGCCTCTTTAAAGTTCAAAATCGGCATTTATGAAACATTGTGGAAAATAGGTACAGAACATACTGTCACCAATCTTTCGATTCAACTTTCGCAGGCTAGACCGATTGCGCGCCTGCGCCGCTAGAGTCCATTCGGACAGAACCTAGCTGCTGGGCGGCGGCTGAGCGGGGGCGTTGGTGTTGAAGATGTCGACGTGGATCTTCCAGGTTCCGTCCTCCATCATTTTCCAGACGACGACATATTTGCCGCCCATCTCCATCGGTTCCATTCCCTCCGGCTGGACCGTCATGACCGCCTTTCCGACTTCGTAGACGAATTCGTCGCCGCTCCCCAACTCCACGATGGTCAGGGCGAGGTTCTTTACGCCCATTTGAATCGCGCCATTCCAATACGCTTCTATTCCCGGCGTTCCTTTGATCATTTCCGTTTCATGGGGCATCAGGATGGCGTCATGCGTGTACAATGCCGCCGCCGCCGCGGCGTCGCCCTGTTGAAGGGCTTCGCCCAGTTTCAGGTTGGCCTGCTCAATGGCGCTCCGGACTTGCTCCATGTCCAACTCTTCTTTCTCAGGAGCGCAGCAGATGAAGCCCAGGCAGAAGAGACAAACCAAGACGATAATAAAATAGGACCGTTTCATGAATCCCTCCTCCATAATGGAATAAAAGACATGTTGCCCTTATTTGAAACGATCCAGCAGGTTATGTCAACCCAAATATGTCTGTTATTTGAGGTCAGACCGTGGAAAATGGGGACAGGACATCCCGTCCCCTTTTTTGGAAGAATCTCTTTTGCCCCCTCTCCTTCATCCTCCCCCACCAGGAGGGAGGATATTTAGAAATCCTGCGGCCGGCAGTGAACGAAGGGCAGCCGTTCGGTCGGAAGGACCGCGCCCGCCGGCACGGGATTAGAGACCATCGCCGGGAACACCGACGCTACCCCCAGCGCCGTAAAATGCTCGAGAAACCGTCTCCGGTTGTACGGTTGGCTCCTGCCGTCAGATTCCATGTTGTACCTTCTTCGGCGAAATTGGGGACAGTATATCATGTCCCCTTTTGGTGAAGGAGTGGGGACACAATATGCTGTCGCCAATTTTAATGGTCACCAACCGTGAAAAAGAGACTTCTCACAGCGTTATTCTCCGCGCTGAGCGCGAGGGGACATCGATGAGCAGGCCGTTGAGGATGGTGGGGTCGTGCCCGGCGCCGACGGAAACCCCGACGCTGTCACCGACGGCAAAAGTGAATTCTCCCTGCATCACGGAGACGGCTTCGTGACTGTGGCCGTGGATGGTCAACCAGGGACTGTTCTCGCGGATAAAATCGGCGATCGCCCGGCTGCCGATGTGGACCCGGCCCTCCGGCGAAAAGCTGAAATCGAAGTGCCCGAAGGGCGGGCAGTGAAAAAGGTAGACCGTTTTCCGCGGGTCGCTGAGCTGGGCGAGTTTCTCCATGTCGGCGGAAATGGTGTCTATCCGGTCGGCCGGATCGAAGCGGAAGTCGCAGAGTTCCAGACCGCGCGACACCCAACCCTCGAGGTTCAGTTGGCGGGCGACGATCGCCGGCTCCACTTCGGCGGGGTCCGGCGGCATCTCCGGATAGCGCTCGTCGTCCCACTTTTCGTAGTCTTTGAACATGAACGGCGTGATTGGGACGTACGGGTAGCCGACCACCGAATATGAGTCATCGAGAGGATAGGCCCGATCGGTAGGCACGATCACCTCGGGGAATTCCCGCATCGTCTCTTCGATGATCCGCCAGTCGTCGTTTCCCGGGATGGCATAGATCCGGACATCCGGCTTGTCTGCAAGAAGGATGTCGAAGCACTGCCTGACGTTCGCCTGCTGGAAATCCGGCTTTCCGTTTCTGGCGATGTCCCCGCCTAAAAAAACTATCTTCGTCCCTTCGCCGACGAGCCGGCGGATTTTTTCAAAGCGGGAGGTAACTCCGTGCAGGTCCGCAAAAACAACAATATTCATATGGGGTCAGACCAAGTTAAATAATCGATCAGATCAATCCTTTTAGTCCTAAAGAAGCTGTGTACAAAGCCCCGACTCCGGACAGATGATAGGCGACCCGAAGGGCTTCCGCGATCTCTTCCGTCGTGGCGCCCTCACTCATGGCGGCCTGAGCCAGAGCCCGGACGCCGCCCTCGGCGCCATGGGCCGCATCAAAAGCCATCGCCATGATCAACTTGATCTTCTTCGGCAAGGCTCCCTCGGAATAGATCAGGCCGTTCGCCTCTTTCAGATGATCCATGAGCTTGGGATCGAGTTTCTCGATCGTCGACAAAGGGTTTTCTTGCATTGGAGCCTCCTTCGAATCGATTTTATAATACTTCCCCTTCCGCCTGCAAAGAAAGCGGTGCGCGGGCGACAGGTTCATTTCTAGAGGAAAGAGCCGGGGACAACTGATAATGGTTGTGCTCCGGAGCCCGGGGGTCTATAATCTTTCCTCATAGCCATCGCCGCCCCGGCAACGTCTATAGTGAGGAAATTATTATTGAAGCCTGAACGCCAATCCTCTTTGAGCATGACCTACGACTGCATCCCCTGCGCCATCGGGAGCCTGGTCACGCTCTTCCACAAGGGAGTGGTGCCGAAAGAAAAGCAGGAACCCGCCATCCGCGCCCTTCTGGCCTACTTCAGCCGGCTCGATTTCAAACAGTCCCTGCCCCAGATGGGCAAGGAGATGCACCGCCTCATCCGCGACGTCCTGGAAAATCCCGACCCTTATTCCGACATCAAGCGCACTTTCAACCAACTGATGCTGGAATATTATCCGGACCTCAAGAAACTGGTCGACGAGGCGGCCGACCCCTTTTCCATGGCGCTGCGGCTGGCGATCGCGGGCAACATCATCGATTTCGGTCCGAGCCGCCCGTTTGATTTCAACGCCACTCTGGACCGGGCGAAATCGATGGTCCTAGCTGTCGACGAATCCGGATCCCTGAGGGACGCGATTCCCCGGGCCGAAACGCTGCTCTATCTCGGCGACAATGCGGGCGAGATCGTGCTGGACCGGATTCTGCTGGAGACCGTCCGGCACCCGAATGTCTATTTCGCCGTCCGGGGCGCGCCGGTTCTCAACGACGCCACGATCGACGATGCGAGAGAGGTCGGGATCGACAGGATCGCCCGCGTCATCTCCAACGGCGACGATGCGCCGGGGACGATCCTGGAGACGACTTCGCCCGAATTTAGGGATATATTCAGCCGCGCCGACCTCGTCATCGCTAAAGGCCAGGGCAATTATGAAGGGTTGTGCGGGGTCGATAAAAACATTTATTACATTCTGATGGCCAAGTGCGACCACGTGGCCGCCCACCTGGGCGTCCGCAAAGGGGATCTGGTGGTCGCCGCGGCCTGAAGCGGGAGGTAGCTATGCCCTTTGGAGCGGGAAGAAGAGGCAAAGATAGAAGAGGAAGAGGCCGGCACGGGCGGGGAG
>JBAUIH010000363.1:0-6870 GCA_049682755.1 Candidatus Aminicenantales bacterium
GGTCATCTGCAGCAGCCGGAGCTCGGTGGCCTCGGCCTTGGCGGCGGTGCGCCAGACCATCAAGGCCGTTGCCGAGCTGGCCGGCGCCCGGATCAACCAATCCGGCGGCTATCCGGGATGGGAGCCGAACCTGCAGTCTGTTCTCTTGAAGAGGCTCGGAGAGGTGCATCAGAAGGTTTTCGGCAAAGAGCCTGAGGTCAAAGCCGTTCACGCCGGACTGGAGTGCGGGATTATCGGCGAAAAATATCCCGGTATGGACATGATCTCTTTCGGACCGACAATCGAACACCCTCACTCTCCTGAAGAAAGAGTCCATACCGGTTCCGTGGAGAAATTCTGGCATTTTCTGACGACCGCGCTCAGCGAGCTGGCCTGAGCCGCGGTCTCGGCCGTTCGGCTTCTCTTTCGCACCGCGGGCCGTTCCCTTTTCCGTTGCCTGTCCCCCGTCTTGCTTGAGAGCGATATTTTCTCATAGTATGATAGCGGAGAAAGGAGCGGACCGTGAGGAAGAAAAGACTTGCTCTGCTGTTGTTTGGGCTAATCGTTCTGGTTGTGTTTGTCGGCGGTTGCAGGAGAGCCCGGAAAGACAGCGGGCCTGAGGAACAGCGCCTGCATGTGGGGGCTTCCGGAGATCTCAGCGTCTTGAGCGCGACTCCCCAGGGTACGGCTACCAGCCGGCGCGATATCGAGACCGTGGTGGTCATGTTCGACCGGCCGATGGCGTCACTGGATGCACTTCCCGAAGGAGAAGGGCAGCCCGTCTTAGAATTCACCCCGCCTTTCTCCGGGAAAACCCGCTGGCTGGGCTCCCGTATCCTGGCGTTTACTCCTGAGCGCCGGTTCCCCTCCGCCACCAAGGTCGAGGCCCTCGTTCCGGCAGGGACGACCGCCCTTGACGGTTCGACCCTAAAAACGGATTATGCCTGGACATTCCAAACGCCCGCCCCGCGGCTCATCAGGCATTATCCCCAGGATAAACAGAAGTGGCTGAGGCTCGACACCCGGGTCCTATTGGTGTTCAACCAGGACATGGACAGGAAATCGGCTGGGGATTTTCTCTCCTTGGTTTCAATCGATCAACAGGGAAAGGAAAAACGGCTCACCTGCCGGATTTCTCACCCTTCCGCTGAAAGACTAAAGGAAGACGACCTTGATATCAGACCGGAAACGGCCCTCCTGCTCGAACCGGAGGACCGGTTTTCTCCCGGTCTTACTTACTTCGTGGAAGCGCGAGAAGGTCTTCGCTCAAAGGAGGGCCCGGTCCCCTTGGAAAAAAGCGTCGTCTTCAGCTTCGAGACTTTCCGGGAGTTTCGCTTTGAAGGCCTGGCGAATTCAACCGGCCTGAAGCCTTCTGAGCAGCTGCAGTTCAAGTTCAGCAACGAGGTCATGTACAAGAGCCTCGTCGATCATCTCCGCTTCGACCCGCCTCTCCAAATCCCCGAGTACTATAGTGACTGGGATTACAGCAGCGATGTACTTTATCTTTCCCTCCCCCTTGCGCCCGAGACGCGTTATACGGCCGGGATCGGGCCCGAGCTCACAGATGATTTCGGTAACTCTCTCGGCCGAGAGAGCCGCTTCGAATTCTCCACCGCTTCTTATCCTCCCTCTGTTTCCATGACCACGGGGCCGGCTGTCTTGGAGGCCTTCGGGGAGGCGAGATACCCTCTGTCCGTGCTGAACGCAGAGAGCGCTTTCTGCCAGGAAGCCCGTCTGAAAAAGGATGAGATCATCCCTCTCCTTGTCCAGCCCAAGGTTTTCTGGTCGGACCAGAAACTCGCTCCGCGTCCGGGTTTCTTTCAAGTCGAAAAAGGGTTGCCCTTGAAGACGCCAAGGAATGAGCGCCGGATCGTCCCCCTCGACATCAGCGATGTGTTGGCTGAAAAATACGGGTTTGTGTTCATCCAGGTCGATACTCTCCGCCCGGAGGACAAGTGGGAACGGTATCTGAAGGCCTTCATCCAGGTCACAGATCTGGGGATCAGCGGCAAGTTTTCAGCCGAAAACAACGTCATCTGGATCACGGAGCTCCGGTCGGGCCTGCCCGTTCCCGAAGCGAATGTGGAGATCCGGGATGACCTCAATCGGATCATCTGGAAAGGCAGTACAGACCGGGAGGGAATAGCGCGCCCGCCGGGCTGGAAAGAGCTGGGGCTGAAGAGCCGGGATCCCTGGGACGAGCCGCGGCAATGGATCTTCGCGACCCGGGGCCGGGACACCGCCCTTTCTTCCTCAGAATGGGGAACCGGAATCGATCCCTACCGCTTCCGGATCTCCTCTGACTGGAATCCTCAACCTCATCTTGTCCGGGGGAGCATTTTCACCGAGAGGGGGATCTACCGGGCGGGAGAGGAGGTCCATATCAAGGGAATTGTCCGCGCAAAAGAGAAGGGCGGCTGGGTCCTCCCCCCCGGGAAAGAAGTGGAATGCGAAATCCTCGATCCCCTTCAAAAGACCGTTTTCAAAGGCCCCGCGATCCTGGACGAATTCGGTTCTTTCGCTTTCGACTTCAGCTCCGCGCCGGAATCGTCCCTCGGCCATTATCAGATCCAGGCAGCCTTTCGTCCGCAGCGCCTGGACGAAAAATCCCATATCCTTTCCGGGTCTTTCCGCATCGAAGCTTTCCGTCCGGCCGAGTTCGAGGTTCACCTCAGGGCCGAGAAAGAGAACTTCGTCTTCGGCCGGGATTACACGGCTGAAGTTCGCTCCTCCTATCTTTTTGGCGGCGCTATGGCCGGACAGCCCGTATCCTGGCGCCTCCGCCTGAATCGATCGCGCTATTCCCCTCCCGGACATCAAGGCTATGTTTTCGGAAATGAACTCGATTGGGGAGATGAGGAAGCGTTTGAGGACAGTCGCTTGGCGGCCTCCGGAGAAGCGATGCTCGACGCCGAAGGGAAGTTCAGGATCCGACATCCTCTTCGCCCTGAAAGAGAAAAGGATTCCGTTTCGGCGACTCTGGAGGCGACGGTTGTCAACCCCAGCCGCCGCTCCATCTCCAGCCGGATCCAGACTTTGGTCCACCGCGGAGAATACTCCATCGGACTGCGGCCGGCGACATCATTCTTGCGGAAAGGCGAAGCTCAAGGCGTCGATGTCATCGCGGCCCATCCCGACGGCAGTCTTCAGGCCGGTCGAAAAATCAGATTGACTTTCTTCAGGAGAGAATGGCGATCGGTCCGTCAGGCCGGAATCGGAGGTCGGTACCGCTGGCTCACCGAAAAGGACGATGCCGAGGTCGCCGCTGAGGAAGTCCGGACAGGAAACGAAGCCGTCAAGGTGATGTTCACTCCCGAGAAAACCGGTTTCTACTACCTCCTGGCTTCGGGCCTGGACGAACTGAAAAACAGGATCACGACGACGACGTATTTTTATGTGACCGGTCCCGATTACGTCCCCTGGGAGAGGAGGGACGATGATTCGATCGAACTGGTCGCCGACGCCGAGCACTATCAGCCCGGTCAAAAAGCCCGGATTTTGGTGAAATCACCCTATGAGAAGGCAAAGGCCCTGATCACAGTGGAAAGGGAATTCATCCTGGACAGCCGGGTCCTGGATATCGAAAGCACGTCTTCCCAGATTGAAGTGCCGATTGGCTCTGAACATATCCCCAATGTTTTTATCAGCGTGCTGCTTGTCCAGGGACGAAAGTCCGGGGCGGCCGCCGAGGAGAGCCAGGACCTGGGGAAGCCGTCTTTCAAGATCGGCTATGTCAACCTCCGCGTCGACCCGGCGGAAAAGCGCTTGGCCATGGAGATTTTAAAGGAAAAGGAGGAGTACAAACCAGGAGACAACGTCTCGCTGAAGTTCAAAGTCCGTGACAGCGCGGGTGCGGGGTGTCCGGCTTCCCTGGCCGTGGCGGTGGTGGACGTCGGGGTGCTCAATCTCATTGGCTATCAGACCCCCGATCCATTCTCCGAGTTTTACGGGGAACGTCCGCTGTCCGTCCGGACCTCGGAGACGAGGATCCATGTCGTCGGCCGGCGTGATTACGGGGAGAAAGGAGAAGACGTCAGCGGCGGCGGAGGGGAAGGTCAGGCCGCTATACTGAAAGGCACGCTCGCCGAGGTCGCCCTTCGGGGAGATTTCCGGACTACGGCCTACTGGAATCCGTCTTTGTCTTCGGATGAGTTCGGCGAGGTCGAGGTGACCTTCCGGCTGCCGGATAACCTGACGACTTTCCGGGTTATGGCCGTCGCCCAGACAAAGGACTCCCGATTCGGCGGGGAGGAAACGACCTTTCGCGTTTCCAAAAAGTTGCTTCTCCAGGCCGCTCTCCCCCGCTTTGCCCGGGTCGGCGATGCTTTTGACGGAGGGGTTCTCGTCCATAATTATTCTCACTTCGAGGGAGACGTCTTGCTCAGCGCCTCGGCTTCGGGAATCCGGATGACAGACTCACTGGCGGAACGCCGCTTCAAGCTCCGGCCGGGGGAAAGTCGAGAAATCCTTTATTCTTTTCGCGCCGAGCAGCCCGGCCGGGCCTCCTTCCGATTCCGGGCCGCCATGGCTAAAGAATCGGACGGACTCGAACTTGAGATCCCGCTCCACCTTCCCCGGCCGACCGAAGCGGTCGCCCTTTTTGGGGAAACCCGTGAATCGGCCGCGGAGACAATCTCCGTTCCAGGAGATGTTTTTCCCGAGCACAGCAGAATCGAGGTCCAGGCCGCTTCCTCGGCCCTCCTCAGCCTCAAGGGAAGCGTCGATGGACTCAGGGACTTTCCCTATCTTTGTTTGGAACAGCGATTGAGCGCCCTCCTTCCCTTTGTCCTCGCGCCTCAAGTGTTGTCGGATTTTGGGCTCACCCAGCTCAAGCCGGAGGAAATGCGCCAAACCGTTATCCGGGGCCTTGAGGAACTTTCCGCCTATCAAATGGACAGCGGAGGATTCGGCCTCTGGCCGGAATCGCGAAGGGAAGTCCCTTTTCTGACCGGCTACGCGCTGCTGACTCTGATTAAAGCGGCGGACGACGGATACGTCGTCGAAAAGGACCGCCTCGAACGGGGACTCTTTTACCTCGATCGTTTTCTCAGGGAAAAGTGGAACCCCGAGCGCTGGCCGTTCACCCGGGGCGATTGGGAGACGAGCAAGGCCTTTTCCCTCTACGTTCTCGCCCTGGCGAACCAGCCCCAGCCGGCTTTTGCGGAGACACTGTTCACCGAGAGAGAAAACCTCCCGCTTTTCGGGAAGACGCTATTGCTCAAAGCGCTTTTCTATGGGAAGGGTTCTCCGGAGGCACAAAACACGCTCAAGCAAGAGCTGCTCAACACGATCAAGGTCACACCCGAGAGCGCTCATTTTGAGGAGGATGAAGGCCGGGAGAGCCGTTGGACCTATGCTTCGAACACTCGGACCACCGCTTCCATCCTGCAAACGCTCATCGAAATCGGGAGCGACCACCCCTCTCTTTCTTCCATCGCCGGCTGGCTGGTCGCTCAGCTGCGATCGGGCCGAGAGCTTTCGACTCAAGAACACCTTTTCGTGTTCTATGCCTTGAACGATTATTATCGGAAGGTCGAAGGACCGGGGGGCGAGCTTTACGGAAAGATCAGCCTGGCCGGGAAGATCATGATCGAGGGGGAATTCAAGCGGGATCGGCGCGAGCTCAAGCGCACGGAGATGCCCATCTCCGGGCTCGGAATTGAAACCCGAGGTGGGCTGGCGCTCCAGGCGGAGAAGAAAGGGGATGGCATTCTATACTACGGGGCCAGGATGACCTATGCTCCGCGGGGCGTTCTCCCCGCCCGGGATGAGGGGATCGCGGTTCTGAAGCGCCTCGAGTCCCTCGACGGAAATCCGCTGGAATTCATCTCGCCTGGCGCGCTCGTCGTCGTCACCGTTGAAGTCGCCGTCCCGCAGGAGAGCCTTTTCATCGTTGTCGATGATCCCCTGCCGGCGGGGCTCGAAGCGGTGAATCCGGTGTTCCTGACAGAGAGCGTCGAATCACAGAGAATTTTGGAGGCCGCAGAACTCTCCTCGATATGGCCGTGGTGGCGGGGCTTCAACCATTTCGAGATGCACGACGACCGGGTTCTTCTCTTCGCCGATTCTCTGCCTCCCGGGGTTCACAGCCACCGCTATCTGGCCCGAGCCTTGAGCCCCGGGCTTTTTATCATGTCCGGGACCGTCGCCAAAGAGATGTACGCGCCCGAGGTATTCGGCCGGAGCCTGGAGAAAACCGTCCGCGTAGCCCGCCTGCCATGAAAAGAAAAATCGGCCTCGCCTTGTTTGCCCTCGCCGGTCTTCTTTTTCTGACCGTCTTCATTCCTTTTCCCCGGATAATCCCGGATCCGGCGCCGGTCGTCTCGCTGCGGCTTCTGGACAGAAACGGACTCCTCCTGAGGGAGGTGCTTTCCGATGAGGGCGGCCGCTGCCGCTGGGTTGGAATCGATGTCGTCTCCCCGCATTTGGTGAAAGCAACGATCGCGGCCGAAGACAGGCACTTTTTCCTGCACCGCGGCGTCGACGTTTTCTCGATGATCAGGGCGCTCTGGCAGAACATTCGCGGCGGCCAGGTCGTCTCCGGCGCCTCGACGATCACTCAGCAGTTGATCCGCAATCTCTATCCCGGCCGACGCAATATCTGGACAAAGGCGCGCGAAGCCTGGCTCGCCGTGCGACTGGAGCGCAGCCTTTCCAAACCCGAGATCCTGACCCAATATATCAACAGAATCTCCTACGGGAACCAAGCCAACGGTATCGAGGCGGCAGCGCGGCTGTATTTCGACAAGCCCTCTTCCGGGCTCAGCCTGGCGGAGTCGGCCTTCCTGGCGGCAGTTCCCCGATCGCCTTCTCTTCTGAATCCTTATCGGGCCTTCCCCTCCCTAAAAAGAAAGCAGGCGGCTGTCCTGGACAGGATGGCCAGGCTCGGCC
>JBAUIH010000364.1:0-1783 GCA_049682755.1 Candidatus Aminicenantales bacterium
GCCAGAAATCCGGTCGCCAGGATCAAGAGGAGGAGTGTCAGCACCATGAAAAGGCCGGCGTTCGACAGAAGGCTCAGAGTCTTGCCGGCGAACAGGTTGAATTGGGGGAGAAGGGCCTCCACTAGAGCCAAGGCCAGGAACAGAGCAATCGCGCTGATCACCAAGGCTTCCCCCAGGAATTGCCTGATGAGTTGGAGTCGGTGCGCGCCGACGACCTTTCGGATCCCCACTTCTTTGGCCCGCCTGGCCGACCGGGCCGTGGACAGGTTCATGAAATTGACGCAGGCCATGACCAGGATAAAGATCGTGATCATGGAGAAAAGGAGGACTTTTTGGAGGCCTGCGGGCTGTCCGGACTCATGGAGGTGGACCTGGGTCAGGGGCTGGAGGACCGGCACATAGGTGGCCTCCGGGTTTACATATTTCTTGTAGATGTCCGTGATCTTCGCGCTGAAGTCCGAGCCCGAGGTTCCCGGTTGGAGGAGGACGTAGCAGGGACCCATCCATTCCTGCCAGCGGGCGAGACGATCTTCTCCCAGAAGTTCCACTCGGGCCAGGAAGTCGAACTGAATATGAGAGTTGGAAGGCACATCCTCGATAATGCCGGTGACCACGAACGCGGAATCGTATTGATCGAGGAAAATCACCTTACCCAACGCGTTGCCGTCTCCGAAATACTTCCGGGCGATCGTTTCCGTGAGGACGATCGAGTTTCTATCGGCGAGCGCGGTTTCCGGATCCCCAAGGAGGAAGGGAAAGGTAAACATCCGGAAGAAGCCAGGGTCGGTCAGGTAGATCCTTTTCTCCTCGAAATGTTTGTCTTGATACCGGATGAGCGACTCCGCCCAAGGCCAGACGCGGGAGTATTCCTCGACCTCGGGATATTCCTCCTTCAACGCCGGGGCGAGCGCATAGGTAGGGCTCGGAATGAGATCCCCACTCTCGACTTTGTTCAAGATCCTGAAAATACGGTCCTTTTTTTCATGGAACCGATCAAAGCTCAGCTCGTCGCGGACCCACAGGCCGATAAGGATGAAACATGCCAGGCCCAAAGTAAGGCCCGCGATGTTGATGAAAGAATACCCTTTTTGCCTGAGGATATTTCGGAGGGCGATTTTCAGATAATTTTTCAGCATCGATGACCTCCAGGCAGATAATATAGCAACATTCGTGCCAGCCCATCTTCTCTTGTCTCAAGGAAAAGGCCGAGGATTGATTCTAAATGAGGTTCCTGGATAATCGGGCGCTTATCTGGGGAAATTTCGAAGGTCCGAGGGGATTTTCTGGGAGGTCGCGTTGAACGGTCCCAGAGAGAGAAGAAGGTATTGTTCGTATCCGAGACTTTGGATGTTCGATAGCGGACAGGTCACGTTTTCACCGGGCCTTTCGGATCCGCACCATGACGGCTCCGTGCGGCGGCGCCGCGGTGGCAAAACGCGGGCAGCGAGTATGAAAAAAAATGGGTTTGCCTTTGCTGTGCGAAATCAGAAAGAGCAACCTGCAATATCATTATCGTCGAAATCCCCGAGGCCAGGACGCTTGTCGATCCGCTCAACCCGGAAGCCTGGAGCGAGGTCGTCTCCAAGAAGGGGGCGGAGTTCCGGATCAAGGGCAAGGACAGCCGGCGCTTCTGTGTCTTGGCGAAGCTAGGAGGGTCCGAGAGCTGGGTGGAATTCACGGTCAAGTCCAAGCATGGCGGGACGGATACGAAAAAAGTGACCATCAAGAGGAACTGAGGGATATTTTCCTTCCCCCTGGATGGGGGAGGGTTTGGGAGAGGGTG
>JBAUIH010000365.1:0-6764 GCA_049682755.1 Candidatus Aminicenantales bacterium
GGCTCGCTCTCCGCTTCGCGGATCCGTGCCCGCTCGCCTCCGGATGACCTCCTCGACAAACCTGGGACACTCCTTAGTTTTTCCTATCTGTTAAAAAAACGAAGACAATATTGGGTTTCGCCGGGGAATTCATTTTTTGGTATAATGAGTGAGATGGATGTTTATCTGAGCGAAGGGGCCCGGCGGTATCTCAGAGCCCAGATCCTCGAGATATCCCGCGGCGGAACGGGTGGACTTCTTCTCGGTCACCGCCGGGGTCCCCGGTTTTTCGTCGAAAGCGTCTATCCCTGCCCCCTGCGGCTCTTCTTGAGCGTCGAAAAATACCACGCTTTGAGCCACGTCTTCGATGACAAGATCATCGGCTTCTACTCCTCCTCCGGCCGGATGGAAGATATCGAACGAAGACTCCCGCCTTTCGCCGTCAACAAGCTCTACCTCGAATTCGGCCTTCACCGGAGAAAGGGCTTGACCTTGAGGCCCGCCGTCATCGAATACGACGGCTCTTTCCATCTCGTTCCGGTGGAAATGGCCCCACCCCCAAAAGGAAGGGAATGAACGATTATCTCGACGCCGCGGAGCAGCGGTTTCTTCTCGCCCTGGCCCGGAGGTGCATCGAGAAATTTTTGAAGACGGGAAAGCGTTGCCGGCCGGAGGACGGCTCCACAAAGCTCTCGACAGAGAGAGGCGCCTTCGTCACCCTGAAGGTCGATGACGAACTCCGCGGCTGCATCGGCTATCCCCTTCCTCGCAAACCGCTGATCGAAACCGTCGCCGAAATGGCCGTCGCGGCAGCGACCCAGGATTTCCGCTTTCCTTCCCTCAAGCTCAAAGAACTGCCGCGGCTGAAAATCGAAATCTCGGTCCTGACTCTTCCCACGCCGGTCAAGGAAGTGAAGGAGATCGAGGTCGGTCGGCACGGAATCATCGTTTCCAAGGGGATTTCCAGGGGTCTTCTTCTCCCTCAAGTCCCGGGTGAGTACGGCTGGAACCTGGAGACCTATCTCCGGCACGGATGTCTCAAGGCCGGACTGGACGAAAACGAATGGAAGAAGGGCGCCCGGATCGAGGTCTTCGAAGCGCAGGTCTTTTCTGAGTGAGGCCCGGGGAGGACGAACGTTGCGTAAAGGCATTCTTCTGGCGGGACTGATCATTCCCCTGTTGCTTTTTCCCCAGTCACGGAGGACGGACCGGGAAGATCGCTCCTCCGGCATCCGTCTCAACACGCAACTGAAAATCACTTGGGCTCTGGCCGAAGAACTGGCCTCGGGGCGGGAAAACGGGATCGCTTTGCCCGTCTGGGTTTATTTCACCGACAAAGGGGTGGCCGGCGTCCGCTCCTTGTCGGCCGCTTTGGCCCGGGTCGAAAGCGAACTGAATCCCCGCTGCCTCCGGCGCCGCTCCAAGGTCCTTGATCCCTCCTCTTTGGTCGCCCGGGCGGACCTTCCGCTTTCGGACGCCTACGTCGCTGGAGTCCGGCGGGTGGCCGGAAGAATCAGAGCGCAATCGCGCTGGCTGAACGCGGTCAGCGTTGAAGTCCGTCCGCTCGACATCTGGAAAATCGCGGGTCTGCCCTATGTCCATAAAATGGACCTGGTGAGGTCGTTCTCCCGGGGCGATCCATTATCGTCTCCACCGTCTCCTCTCGATGTTGACGCCGCCGATCCGGTCGTCGGCTTCTACGGCCGCGCCTTCACCCAGATCAATCAGATCAACGTCTGGCCGCTCCACCGCCTGGGCTACAGCGGCCAAGGTGTGGTTGTCGGCCTGCTCGACTCCGGTTTTCGGACGAGTCATGAGATCTTCCGCAATGCCCGCCTGATCGCTCAACACGATTTCGTCAACGACGACGGCGATGTCTCCCGGGACTTCACCGATCCGGACGATTATTCGGATTCCCATGGGACCGGGACATGGTCCATCCTCGGCGGTTACAAGCCGGGAGATCTCGTCGGTCCCGCCTATGGAGCTGATTTTATCCTGGCCAAGACGGAGACGGATAATTTCGAACAGCCGATCGAAGAGGACTATTGGGTGGCCGGGATCGAATGGGCGGAGGGACTGGGCGTCGATGTGATCTCCTCTTCATTAGGGTACACCGATTGGTATATTTTTCAGGATATGGATGGCCAGACTGCGGTCACGACCCGGGCCGCCAACCGGGCGGCGAGCCTCGGGGTCGTGGTGGTGAACGCCGCCGGCAACGAACGGGGCAAGTCCTGGAATCATATCATCGCCCCGGCCGACGGGTTCGACGTCATCGCCTGCGGGGCGGTGGACGCCCTGGCGCAGCTCGCCTCCTTCAGCTCTCCGGGGCCCACGGCCGACGGGCGGATCAAGCCGGAGGTCTGCGCCATGGGAGTCAACACCTGGCGGGCCACAAACAGGGATGACCGGACCGACACTTATGCGGAGGGATCGGGAACCTCGTTCTCGACTCCGCTGGTGGCCGGCGTCGCGGCGCTTCTTCTCGAGATCCACCCTGACTGGACGCCGGCTCAGGTCCGCCAAGCCTTGATGTCCACGGCCAGCCTCAACGATGCGGCGAACAACGACTACGGCTGGGGAATCGTCGATGCCGCCTTGGCGGCAGACATCGGTTGGCCCTCGCTTGCCCTGTCGGGCTGCGACATCGATGACGATTCGGCCGGCGGAAGTCGCGGCGACGGGGACGGCCGGGCCGAGGCGGGCGAGACCGTCGAGATCGCGATCCGGTTAAAGAACAAGGGAGACTCGGCCGTCTCCGGCCTCCGGGGAACGATCGGTCTCTCCAGCCCGGAGATCTCCATCATCACGGCCGAAGTGGACTTTCCCCCTCTTCCGGCAAGCGAAACATCGAGCAGCCTGGAGTCCTTTGTGGTCAGGATTCCGCCTGGATTTCTCAGCCGGCCCGTCGCTTTTTGGCTCAAGATCGTCGGACCGCAGGGCCTGATGCTGAGCGATTATGTGATTATCTTCATATCCCGCTGAACGGCGTCTCCGTCCTCCGGCCTAGGCGTTCCCGCCGAACCTGAAGCCCAACCCGAGCCGCACGGAAATTCCGGACAGGTTGATGTTGGGCTGCTGGGAGCCGGAGGTCGGCGCCGACTCCCCAAACACCAGGATGGGGTAGGACTTCCCGGTCACATCATCGCGCAGTTCCCGCCTCCAGAGCTGCCCGCTTTCGGTTCGCTCGTTCGTTCCTTCGGCGGAATAGGCGCCCCACAACCCATAATCCCACCGCCATTCGCTGGCATCACGGCGGTTCCCTTCCCATCCCTTCATATCCACCCAGCGGCCGAGGACAGAGGCCGTCAGGAACGTGGAAGGGGACAGCCGATATTCAACTCCGAGCCGGCCGTGCAGGCCGAATCCCGTGCTCGTCAATTCCTCCGTGTACTCGCCTGTCGTCCTGAGCCGGTCGACATATTGGATGATCCCATTGGCCGTGGGCTCTTCGGCGATGCTTTCGGAGGAGATATCATAAGATTCTTGAAGGTCGAGACGTCCCCAGTAGATGCCCCCTCCGCCTCCCAGGGTCAGGGTCCAGCGCGTCCCCAGGACGACCGCATAATCCTGGCTGAGCGTAACCGGGATGGTCAACCGGGTATAGCGTGGTCTTTGTTCCGTCGTCTGCTCGAAATCGACAGTCCATGTTTCCGGAAGGGAACCGTCATTCCGTGTTGACCTGGTTGATATCTGTCCGCTCTTCTCCTGGGTAATATAGCCGACTCCCAAGCTGAGGCTCCAGCACCGTGACAGCGCCAGGACAGCCGCGGATCCGAGCTCCAGCGCTCCGTGCATCGCACCCAGATTGTAGGATGAGGAAAAAACCGCACTTTGCCGGCCCGAATAATAGTCCCGCCAGGCGGCGATGCTCTTGTTGAGGTCTCCCCCGTCCGCATAGCTCCATCCTCCATAAATCCGGAGGCTGAAATCGGAACCCATGGCACTGACCGCACAGACCAAGGCGGTGATAAGGACGCCGAGGAGCTTTCTTGGCATCCTTCTACTCAGACACAAGAATGGCGATTACCTGCCTTTCTTCTTCAAGGCGTCGAGCTCGGCTTGCGCTTCTTTCTTGTTCAGGGAGCACTTGGAAGTCGTCTCCGGCAGCTCGAGTGTCTTCTGGAACTCCTGTTTCGCCAGGTCGTAATTCTTCATGGCCAGATAAGTCCGGCCGAGCTCAAGATGATGGTTGGTATACTCGGCGTTGAGCTCGATGGCCTTCTTGAAATATTTTTCCGATTCTTCCACGCTGCCCTTGGGTATGCTCCCGTAAATCATCCCGCCGAAGAGCCGTTTGGCTCCGCCGATCTCGGCCATGGTGCGGTGCCATAACCCGAGGGCATGGTAGGCGAGGTCGTTTCCCGGGTCCAGCTCGATGGCTTTCTCTATTTCCTCCTTGATGGTTTTGGAGGCGTTGATTTGATCTTTCTTTCCTTGGGTCAGAACGTACTTGCCCTGCGCGGCTGAGTAGAAAAAATGTCCCCAGGTGTCATCGGGATTCGTCCTCACCGCCTGTCTGGCATGCTTGTAAGATTCCGTGAAGAGCTTCCGTTGCTCTTCGACGGCGCTCTTGTCCTTCGGCTCCATCAGATCCCCCAGATCGAAGTAGGCCCGGGCCGTCTTCCACAGGGCTTCGTAGTTCTCGGGCTCGAGCTTGGCGGCGGCCAGGTATTCCTCCAGGGCTTTGGCATCATCGAATTGAGAATAATACTCATCTCCCTGGCGGATATGGTCCGCGGCCGTCTGGGCGGAGAGAGGAACTGAAGCGGCGATCAGCAGGGCCAGGACAGCCACTCCAGCGAACGATGCTTTTTTCATTTTTCCCTCCTATCCGGAAAATCGATCTTGGCGATTATATAACACAAAAGGGGGGCGAGGGCAATCATCAGCGGAAGTGGGAGTCGGCCTCGGCGTCCAGCGCGTTGAGCGCCGTCTCAACGCGCTCCCGCTCCTTTTCGAAATCGTCGTCGTTCAGGCCGGGGCTGACGGTCAGGGATTTCCCGTAGATCGCCACGATCCGGGAAAACGGATAGAAAAACAGGAAGCGGTCCCAGCTTTTCAACCGCTTTTTCCGCGATGCCGAATAGCTCCAAGGAACGAGCAGGGCTCCTGTCTCCTGGGCGAGCTTCAGAGCTCCGGGTTTGAGCTGCCTGTCCGGCCCGCGCGGTCCGTCGGGGACGATGATGAGCTCTTTCCCTCTCCCCAGATCCTGTTTCATTTTTATCCAGGCCCGGACCATCGAGTGCGACCCCGAGCCGCGGATGATGCGGAACCGCCAGCCCTGGGCGATCTGGGCGATGATCTCTCCGTCCTTGCTCGGGCTGACGAGCGCGGCGATCCTCCGTTTCCGGAAAAAAAAGGGGGCGAGCATCAAGCGGCCATGCCAGATAAGAAGAATGATGGACTTTCCCTCCCCCTTAGCCCGCTGGTATTCCTCCTCGCCCAGGACCGATATCCGGGATGTTTTCGCCCAGGCGCGCAGGAAGAATCTCCCCAATACGCCGATAGCTTTCCCCTGGGCTTTTTCCCGGACCGACATTGTCCCTCAATATAGCACGACGCGGCCGCAAAATCGAATAGGCGAGGGGGAGTGGCCTCGAAACCGTGCCCGCTCACTCCTCATACGGGTTTCTCGTGCCACTCCCCCTCGCCTTGATTTAATAAAGAAATGCCCGCTCCGCCCTCAAACGGGTTTGTCGCCAACCCCCCCCTCGCCTCAGCCAATAAGAAGAGGACCGGTTTATCTCGGCACTGTTGATTTGGATCGCGAACACAAAAGCCGGTCGATGAGGTAGCCCACGGCAAACCCAAAGACACTGAGAGCGACTCCGTAAGGGACGGAGAAAGGCCATTGGGGAAGGGACAGGGGCCAAACCTTCAGGGCCGTGAGAAATCCAAGCATGGCAAAGCCTCCCCCAAACAGGAGGCTCAATCCTCCTGCAAGGGGCCGTTTCTTCCGGAAAATGAACATGGCCATTCCGGGCACGAACAGGCCTTCGGCCATGATCTCGGAAGCCAGTCCGATGGTCTGGAGGATGCTCTGAAACCGGGTGGCGATACCAAAGGCAATTAGGGCGACAAACAATGTGGCCAGGCGCCCGGCTCTGACGGCGGCTGGAGAACCTGCCCGGGCTCGACGCCGAACCTCGCAATAAATGTCCCTTGTCAAGGTCAGGGCGCCGGTGTTGATCGCCGTGTCCATGGTCGAGAGAATGGCGGCGACAACGGCGACGAAAAGCAATCCGCCGCCCAACATGCCGGCTTTCGAAGCGATGATCTCGGATACGAGCGGATGGGAGAGGCTACGGCCGGAAAAGACGGGCAGAGAGCGCAAGCCGATGAAGACGATCAGGCCATAGAGAAAAACGAAAGAGGCGGCTGCGGCGAGCAATCCCCTCCTGGCTTTCTGAACGGATCCGGCTGCCTGGATCCTCTGCCAGGCGATGGGCGAGATCGTCCAGGCCAGAAAGAAGGAAAGAGCGATGAGACCGTTCCTCTGCCCGTCATGGAGAAAATCGAGATAGCCGGGTCTGCCGGTCTGGCTGACAATCTCGGCAACGGCGCCGGGTGGAGAGATCCGGGCGACATAGATGGACAGTCCGGCCATACCCGCGCCGAGCAACACGCACTGCAGAACATCGGTCGCGATCACCGAGAACAATCCGCCCCTGATGAGGTAGATGAGAACAACCGCTGTTCCCAAACCCAGGGTCCAAGCAGAGGATAAGCCCAGAAACGGTTTCAGGAATTGGACCAGCGCAACCATTTGAGAAGAAGCC
>JBAUIH010000366.1:0-14249 GCA_049682755.1 Candidatus Aminicenantales bacterium
GTCCCCAAGGCCGATCGTCTTCAGGGAACGGACCTCCTCATTTTCATAGATAGTCCGAAGAAGCCTGACGGCCTTTCCCTTATCGTTTTCCCCGATGAGATGGAAAAAGCGCCCGCCCCGGGTGATCTTCAAACCCGCCGCGGCCGCTGTTTCGCAGACAGTCTCGAAAGATTCGGGATCGGCCAACAGGAATGGTTCGTCGTATTCTCTCTGCTTGGCGAGTGAGGCCTCCCGCCGGGAGAGCCCGGTCAGCTCCGCGACCTCTTCAACGGTGAGGTCCCCGAATCCTCTGAGCTGACCCGGCAGTCGCTCCTGCAGGTTTGAGATCGCCTCCCTGAGTTTCGGGTAAGGAGTCCCGAACTCCAGGACACGGTATTCAGATTCCTTTCGCGCCGAGGGAAGTTCTTGGGCAAAATATCCCTCCGGGATGAAGACGGCGCCGCCGTTTTCGCTGATGAACGGGTCGGTATTGGCCAGCTCCGCGCGGATGGGCTCGATCTCGGCCCGCGTTTTGCTCGAGCAGATGATGAGGGGAATCCTCTTTTCCCGAAGAAGGCGGAGAGCCGGCCGGGCCGGCTCAAACGAATAGGAACCGTGGTCAAGGAGGGTCCCGTCGAGGTCGCTGAAGACGAGAATCCGGTCGCTCATGTCTGTTCCATGTCTATTGATTGAAGCGGGCCCGCCACCCCGCCCATTCGAGGAAGACGGCGCTTGCTTGGCTCTGCCCATTACTTTAGCAGAGGCTTCACCATCTCGTCAACTCGAAAAACTTGAGCGAAGCGGCCGGAATTCATTACAATAGAAGAAACCGATGAGGAGACCTCGATGACTTATATCACAGCGCTGCGCCGATACACTGCCAAGAGGATCGAAGAGATCAGAAACGCCGACATTCTGGTGGGCATCCCTTCTTACAACAACGAGAAGACGATCTCCCATGTCATCCAGATGGTCACCCACGGCTTGGACAAATACTACCGGGATTTCCGGAATGTCATCTTTATCGCGGACGGCGGCTCCACCGACGACACACGGGAGACGGCCCAGGAGTTCCAGGTCAAGCCCTGGCAGGAAAAGGTCGTCTCGATCTACCGGGGACCCGCCGGCAAAGGCACGGCCCTCCGGTCCGTCTTTGAAGCGGCCCGGACCCTCCAGGTCCGCGCCTGCGCCGTGGTGGACGCCGACCTGAGGAGCATCACATCCGACTGGATCCAATACCTCCTCGATCCAGTCATCGACAAGGGCTACCAGTTCGTCGCTCCCGTCTATACGAGACACAAGTACGACGGAACCATCACGAACAACATCGTCTACAACCTGACCCGGGCCCTCTACGGAAAGAGGATCCGGCAACCCATCGGCGGGGATTTCGCCTTATCAAAAGAGGAGGCCAAATTCTACACGGAACAGGACGTCTGGGATACCGACGTGGCCCGCTACGGGATCGACATCTGGATGACCACGACCGCCATCACCCAGAATTTCAAGCTCTGCCAGTCCAACCTCGGCGTCAAGATCCACGACGCCAAGGACCCGGGACAGCACCTGGGGCCGATGTTCCGCCAGGTCGTCTACATTCTTTTCGCCCTCATGGAGAGGTTCGAAAATTACTGGAAAACCGTCCGGGGAAGCGAGCCGGTCGAGACCTTCGGTCACAGAAATTCGATCGAGCCGGAGCCGATCCGGGTCGACCTGGAGGGGATGATCGAAAAATTCAAGACCGGGTTCCAGCACTTCTCCTCCCTGTGGAAGGAGATTTTCTGCGCCGAGTGCTTCGCCGAAATCCAAAAGACCAGCGATCTGGATGTCAAGGATTTCCGTCTTCCCACCTCGGTGTGGGTCCGGATCTTGTACGAACTGGCCGCCACCTTCCATGCCTGGAAACACAACCGGTTCAAGATCATCGAGGTGGTCACGCCCCTCTATTATGCCCGCGTGGCTTCTTTCGTGCGCGAAACCTGGGAGATAAGCACGGACGCGGCCGAGACGGTGGTCCAAGAACAAGCCCTCCGGTTTGAAGAACAAAAAGACTACCTCATCAAGGTCTGGGATGAGAAATCGCAGGCCTGAAGAGACGGAGATCATCCTCGCTTCCCATTCGCCCCGCAGGCAGGAACTGCTCAAGAAAATCAAGGCCGACTTCCGGGTGGTCCCGAGCGATATCGAAGAGGACGAGTTCCGGGACAAAGACCCGCTCCGGTTCGCTCTGAGGGCGGCGGAGGCTAAAGCCAGGGACGTCGGCGCGAAGCACGCTGCCGCTTTGGTTATAGCCGCCGATACCGTCGTCAACCTCGGGGACGAGATCTTCGGCAAACCGAGTGACCGGGGTGAGGCGCGGGCGATTCTCCGGCGGCTCTCCGGCCGGCGCCACCGCGTCATCACGGCCATCGCGCTCTTCCGGAAACAGGACGAAAGATTCCTGACCGGCTACGAAATCAGCTATGTCACGTTCCGGACGTTGAGCGATCGCGAAATCGATGACTATCTGGAGTCCAGCGAATTCCTGGATAAGGCCGGAAGTTATGCCGTCCAGGAGGTCGGGGATGCCTTCGTCGAAAAACTCGAGGGGGATTATGAGAACGTCGTCGGATTCCCGGTCGCCCGGGTCAAGAAACTGCTGACGGACTTCACTGATCCTGGGGAAGCGATCGTTATTGACGATGTCGCCCTGCCCCATGACTGGGGAGTCGGGAAAGCCGACGGCCTGGTGACCTTTGTGCCCGGAGCCGTCATCGGGGACAAGGTCAGGATTGTGGCCGTCAAAACAAAGAGACGACATCGTTTCGGGAGAATCGTCAGTCTTGAGTCCCCCTCCCCTTTCCGTGTCGAGCCCGCATGTCCCCACTTCGGGGAGTGCGGCGGCTGCGCGTTCCAGAACCTGGATTATGCCAAGCAACTGGAGCTTAAAGAGGTTTATCTTCTCAAGACTCTCCAGAGGATCGGCCGGATGTCCCTGGAGGGCGTCGAGCGCGAGCCGATCATGCCGTCTCCGTCCCTCTATTATTACCGGAATAAGATGGAGTTCGCCTTCGGCGAAGAACAGGGCTCAATCTGTCTGGGTCTCCGTGAACGCGCCTCGCCTCTCGAAAGATACAGGAAACAAACGGTCGCCCTGCGCGTCTGCCCCATCTTCAGCCGGGCCGTCGAAGCGATATTCCCTGTCCTTGTCAACTGCTCAGGAGCAAGAGGACTGACGGCCTATGACCCAGCGACCAGATCGGGGTATTTGCGGAATCTCGTCCTCAGGGAGAGCAAGAGCACAGGAGACATCCTGGCCGTCCTTGTTACCAGGAGTGGAAAAGAGATCGATCCGGAGGCGGCGGCCCAAGAGCTCATGAAAAACGTCCCTCAGGTCCAGAGTTTCTGGTGGGTGGAAAACGACCGGATCCCCGACCTGGTGGACTTCGAAAAGAAAGCCCATGTCGCCGGGCCGGCCTTCATCGAGGACAGCTTGGGAGGGTTCCGGTTCAGGATCTATCCGGAGACGTTCTTTCAGCCCAACCCGCAAGGAGCGGAGAAACTCTACGGCCGGATCGCCGGAGAGGTCAAGGAATTGGAGGCCAAAAGAGTGCTCGGCCTGTACTGCGGTTCGGGTTCGATCGAGGTCTCCCTTTCCCCAATGGTGGATGAAATCGTGGGGATCGATTCCGAGAGGACGAATATCGCCGTCGCTGCCGAGAACGCCGCCCTCAACAACGTCACGAACTGCCGGTTTATCGAGGGCCGGGTCGAGCGGGTTCTCAGGGAGCAGGAGTTTCCGGACGTTAACGTCCTTGTGCTCGACCCGCCGCGCGCCGGGCTCAGCGCCAAGGCGCTGAAGCATATCGTTGGCCTGGATATCCCTCACATTCTCTATGTCTCCTGCAATCCCGCCTCCTTCGCTCGCGATATCGGCTTGCTCGGGGAAGCCGGCTATCGCCTCCGCAAGCTCGGCTGTTTCGATTTTTTTCCTCACACTCCTCATCTCGAG
The DNA here is from genome assembly GCA_049682755.1 of Candidatus Aminicenantales bacterium. Taxonomy (GTDB): domain Bacteria; phylum Acidobacteriota; class Aminicenantia; order Aminicenantales; family UBA8522; genus UBA8522. The sequence continues at coordinate 3,971 of JBAUIH010000366.1, forward strand.
TCGCTCGGCGTCCTGGCCAAGCGCTAGAGGAAATAAGAAAAAACAGAAGAATGCGGACAGCCCCGAAAAATGGGGAAGGTCCTATTAAATAGGACCTCTCTCCCTTGATGGGAGAGGGTAGAGGGAGAGGGTGAAAAAAAGGACCGTCCCCATTCTTTTGGATTGGCGTGTTATTGCGCGGCCGAGACGAATTGTGTTATAGATAGCGTTCATGACCGGCACGAAGATTCGAGGCAAATTTCGGTTTGGCCATGTGTTTTTCTTGGATCTTCCGCCGATTCCCCGCCATTAAGGAGCTGCCGATGGAAGGATTCCTGGACAATCTCGCCCAGTGGATCGACAAGACCGCTTATAATATCTGGTCGTTTCTGCTATTCATCTTGCTGGCTGCCGGCCTTTGGCTGACCGTCCGGACGCGCTTCGTCCAGTTCCGGCACCTCCGCGACGGCTTCCGGATCATGTTCGCGGGCCTCCTCCGCAAGGGAAAGGTAGAGAAGCGTGAAGGGGATGTTTCGGCCTTCCAGGCGCTCTCGACGGCCCTGGCCGCGACCGTCGGCAACGGCAATATCGGCGGCGTCGCTTTCGCCCTGACGACGGGCGGCCCGGGGGCCATCTTCTGGCTGTGGGTCTGCGGGTTTGTCGGCATGGCCACCAAGTACGCGGAAGCCCTTCTTGGAGTGATGTACCGGGAGAAGTACCCGGACGGGAAGATCGCCGGCGGCCCTATGTATTACATCAAGAACGGCATTTCGAACAAAAAATTCGCCGCGATCCTGGCCCCGGCCTTCGCCGTCTGCGGCGCCTTCGCCACCCTGTTCGGCACGGGAAACATGATGCAGGCCAACCAGATGACCCTGGTCTTCAACAGCCAGTTCGGCATTCCCAAGATCGTCAGCGCCGTCGTCATCACCTTTCTCGTCGGCATCGTCATCATCGGCGGGATCAAGAGGATCGGCGCCGTGGCCGAGCGGATCGTCCCGGTGATGATCTTCCTCTATCTCATCGTCGGCGGCTTCGTCATCCTCTCCAACATTTCGGTCATTCCCGAAGTCTTGACCCTCATCTTCGAACATGCCTTCACGCCTTACGCCCTCGGCGGCGGGGCCATCGGCTACACGGTCAAGACGGCCATGCAGATGGGCTTCCGCCGCGGCCTCCTGACCAACGAAGCCGGGTTGGGAAGCGCGCCCATCGCCCATGCCGCCGCCCAGGCCAAGTCACCCGTCCATCAGGGACTGATGGGGGTCGCCGAGGTCTGTGTGGACACGATCATCGTCTGCTCGTTCACGGCGCTGATCAACCTGTCGACGGGACTCTGGCAGACGACCAAGGCCGCCGATGCGATCCAGGGGACCGCGCTGACAGCCACATCCTTCGCTTCCAGGGCGGGCGTTATCGGAAGCCTGACCGTTGCCCTCGGATCGTTCCTTTTCGGGTACACGACCCTGATCGCCTGGTATTATTACGGCGAGCAATGCATGAAATTCATCTTCGGCTACAGGGTGACCCAGGTCTACCGGATCATCTACATCAGCCTGGGGTTTATCGGCGCGCTGATTTCCATCCAGCTCGTCTTCTACATCGGCGACGTCGCCAACGCGTTCATGGCGTTCCCCAACCTCATCGCCCTGTTCGCCCTGAGCGGGGTCGTGGCCAAGACGAGCCGTGAGTTCTGGAAGAAATACAAAACCCTCGACGGATTCGATAAGAAACACTCCGCCGGGCCCCAAGGTTCGGACCGCTAGGCGAGATCCCTTTTCTTTTCGAAAAGCGAGTAGACGACCGGGACGACGATAAGGGTGATCAGGGTCGAGCTGGCCAGCCCGCCGATGACGGCCCGCGCCAACGGCGCCTGGAGCTCGCTCCCCTCCCGAATCCCCAGGGCCAGCGGCGCCATCGCGATCATGGTGGTCAAGGCCGTCATCAGGATCGGCCGCAGCCTCCTCCGTCCTGCTTCCTCGATGGCCGCCCTCATCTCCATCTTGTCCCTTCGCCGGAGCAGGTTGGTGTAGTCGACGAGAAGGATGGCGTTGTTGACCACGATCCCGGCCAGCATGATGCAGCCGATATACGTCTCCACGTTGAAAGTCGTCCCCGTGAGAAGCAGAATAAGGACGACGCCGATGATGGCCAGGGGCACGGAGAACATGACGATGAGCGGGTCGCGCAGCGATTCGTACAGCATGGCCATGACCATATACACCAGGAAAATCGCCAGCAGGATGCTGATCAGGAGCTCCCGGAAGGCCTTCTGCTGTTCCTCATAATCCCCCGTAAACCCGATGGTGAAATCGCGGGGGACGGGAACGCTCTTCAGGGCCTGGCGGACGTCGCCGATGGCGGAGCCCAGGTCCCGGCCCGCGATCTCCGCGGAAACGGTGATGATCCTCTCCCGGTCCCGGCGCTCGATCCGCTGCGGGCCGCGCCGGGGCTGAACGTCCATGACGTTCCTGAGACTGATGGCCTGGCCGTCGGCGTTGGTCATGGTCAGGTCGAGGAGGTCGGTGACGTCCATGAACTCGGAGTCCTTCACCTTGACCAGGATCCTGTATTCCCGTCCGCCTTCACGGTACTGGGAAGCCTGCGTCCCCATGAGGACCGTCTGGATGAAGCTGGCTATCTGGTTGACCGAAAGCTTCATTTCCGAGGCTTTCTGCCGGTCGATGAGGAGATGCTGTTCGGGTGTCCCCTCCAGACGGCTGATTCTGACGTCGGTCACTCCCCGGGTCGTCTCGACGACTCTTTTGACCTGTTCGGCCAGGGCCTGGGCCACATCCATGTCATAGCCCCTGATTTCCACCTGGAGTCTCTCCTGGCCTCCCCCGCCCCGCATCCCGAACATCATCTGGCCGCCCGAAACCCTAGTCCTGATGAGTGCCCCGGATACCTGGGAAAGTCTCCGGCTCAGGTCGTTCGCGATCTCGATGCTCGAGCGGCTCCGTTCGGACTTGGGTTTGAGCCTGAGGGTGATGTTTCCCTGGCTGGCCGTGCCGCGCCAGCCGCCGCTTCCCGCGCGTTCCTCCAGGATCGCGACCTCGGGCACGTGACTCTTGGCCATTGCGGTCACTTCCCGGAGCTTCTGGTCCATCACCGAAAGTCTCGTCCCGACTTCCATCTCGACCGTCACGTCGACTTCGCCCTCGTCGGTCTGGGGCAGGTATTCCTGGCCGACGAACCGCATCAGGAACAGGCTGACGACCAGGAGGGCCGCGGCCACGGCGAGAACGCCGCCGCGGTGGTCGAGGGAATAATGGAGAAGCTTCTTATATCCGTCTTCCATTTTAGCGAATATGGCCTTGGCCTTGAGCGCCAGCTTCGCTTCCGGCTTTTTCCCCGGGTTATCCGGTGTCGCCAGGAGGCGGCTAGAAAACATGGGCACGAGGGTCAGGGCGACAAAAAGAGCGCATAACAGAGAGAAGGTGATCACCAAGGCCAGTTGCCTGAACATGATTCCCGCCGAGCCGCGGACGAAGAGCATGGGTAGGAAGACGATCAGCGTGGTCACGGTGCTGGCGATAATGGCCCCGGTCACTTCTTTTGTTCCTCCCGTGCAGGCCTTGATCGTCGGCACCCCTGTCTGCCTTATCCGGAAGATGTTCTCGAGCACGACGATGGAGTTGTCCAGCATCATCCCGACCCCCAAGGCCAGTCCGCCGAGGCTCATGACGTTGAGGGTCATCCCGTTGAAGTAGATGAGCGAGAAAGTGGCGATGATCGAGATCGGGATCGAGGCGGCGATGACCAAAGTGCTCCGGACGTTGGCCAGGAAAAAGAGGAGAATGAATACGGCCAGCAACCCTCCGTACATGGCCGACGAGGCCACGTTGGTGATGGCGTTCCGGATGAACTTGGCGCTGTCCCGGACGGGGATGAACTGGATCTGGGGATAGTCTTCCTGCAATCTGGCGATCTCCTTCATCACGCCTTCGACGATCTGGACCGTATTCTTCCCCGATTGCTTGTAAATGGAGATCCTTATGCCGGGCGTGTCGTTGATCCGGGCCACCCGGGTCACCCGGCGGAAAGTATCCTCGACGCTGGCGATATCGCGGAGCCGGATCGCCGCCCCTTCGCGGATGGCGACGATCGTCTCTTTGATCTCATCGACCGCGGTGTAGACTCCCGGGATACGGATCACGATCTCGTAGTTTCCCTTCTCGATCGTCCCGGCCGGGACGTCGATATTCTCCTGCCTGATCTTGCTGATGATCACGTCCAGGGGGAGGCCGAGGGCTTTGACCTTGTCCGGAAACAGGTTGACCTGGACTTCCCTTTCCTGGCCGCCCCAGATGTCTATCGAGGCCACCCCGGGAACGCGCTCGATCCGGTAGGCGATCTGCTGGTCGATGATCCTTCTGACCTGGATGGGGTCGAGCTCGCTCAGGGCGCCCAGCATGAGCACCGGGAACATGGCCGGGTCGAACTTGCGCAGGGTCGGTCGCTCGACATCCTCGGGAAGGCGGCCGATGATCCGGTCCAGCCTTTCCCGGACGTCGTCGGCCGCCGCTTCCAGGTCCGTCCCCCAGTCGAACATGATCCGGACCGTGCTGCTTCCCTGGGATGACGTTGAGAAGATCTCCTCCACTCCCGGGACCGAGCTCATCGCTTCTTCGATGGGCCGGGCGATCATCTGCTCCATCTCCTCGGGGGCGGTGTTGGGATAGGAGGCGGAAACGTTCAACGTCGGGAAGGTGATGTCCGGCATGAGGTCGATGGGCAGCCGCGTCAGGGCGATAAAACCCAGGACGAGCACCACAAGGATCAACATGATCGTAAAGATCGGCCGGTGGATGGAGAATTCAGAGAGGCTCACGGTTTGCTCCTTCTTGCGTTCATCCCGGCTTTTTTTGGGGGGCCGGGCCGGAGGACGCCTGTCCGGACATCCTATCGGGCAGGATGATGTTCATTCCGTCCTGGAGAAGATGCTGTCCCAGGACGACGGCGTATCCTGAAATATCGGAAGGCTCGAGCACTTCGGCGTTTTCCCCCTCGACGATCCCCACCTTGACCGGCTTGAAAAACGCCTTCTTATTTTCCGTGTCGGCGATGAAGACTCCCGACTGGTTTCCCCGCTGGACAAGGGAGCTGTAGGGCACGAGCTTCGCTCTGTCGCGGCGGGCGAATTCGATCCCAGCGTTGACGAACATCCCGGGTTTGAGCGTGCCGTCTTCATTGTTGATATCGATCTCCACCCGGGCCTGGCGCGACGCTTCCTGGAGAAGAGGCGCCACCCGGGCCACCTTCCCCTGAAAGGCCTGATTCGGGAAGGCGGTGCTGGTCACGGCAACATCCTGTCCGGTCTGGATGCGGAAATAGTCCTTCTCGGTGGCGTATATCACGGCGGTGATCGGCTGCAGCTCGATCACTGAGATAATCTGACTGTTTGGAGAAAGCAGGGCCCCCTCAAACACGAACCTTTCCCCGATATAGCGGACATCGCTCCCCTTATCCCAGGCGACTTTGATCCGGGTATAGGACAGCCTGACCCGGGCCGCTTCCAGGGCGGATTCGCGGTTGGACACCACAGCGGCCGCCACCTTGAATTTGGCTTCCTGGGCGTTGAACTGGGACGTGGCCGCATCCATCTGGGAATCGGACATGATTCTTTTCTTGTACAGGCTCTCGGCTCTTTCCAAGTCCCTCCTGGCCAGTTCGACACCGGTACGGGTCTCTTCCAGGGTGGCTTTGGCCACGTTGAGGTCGGCCTCGGCCTGGATGACCTGCTGCTGGTATTCTTCGTCCTCTATCTGGGCCACGAGCTGACCGTTTGTCAGGCGGTCTCCAATGTCCACATGGAGTTTCTGAAGCTTGCCGGAGATTTTGGGGGCCACAACGAACTGCGATTTGGGAACAAGGGTTCCAGAAAAGAGCCCAAGATCCTTGATGGGGCCCTCGACGATGGGGGCGATTTCGACGGCCACGGTCCCCGTGCGCTGACCGGCTTCCTGAGACGCGCCGGTGAAGCTCTTCACGACGCGCCAGGCGATAAGAATGAGAATCACCAGGCCGGCCAAAAGGAAAAGTCTGTTTTTTAAGCTGAGATTCTTTAGGTTCTTGATCATGGTGATCACCTGCTTTCCAGGATAACGTTCACATTTTGCCGTTCGCGGCCGACACCCATGACCCTGTCGAGGTCAGCCAGCGATATCTTGTAATCGATCAAGGCCTTGAGTTCCAGCGTTTGGGCGTTGGCCAAATCCCTTTGATATTGGAGGACGAGGTAGTTGGTGCTCATCCCAACCTGGAGCTTCTCGAGTTCGGCCTCGAGTTTTTCCCGGGCCAATTCCCGGGCGGCCTTATAGGCCTGCGTTCTCAGGTAGTTCGTCTCCACCGCCCGGACGGCGTTGCCGAGCTCGAGCATCAGCTCCTGCTCCTGATTCTTGATCCGGAGCTTGGCCTGCTCGAGGTTCAGCCTGGTCTGGGCATGGTAGGCCCTGGATAAGACGTTGCTCACCGGCAGCGTCACCGTCACTCCTATCAATGTGTTCTTGTAAGCGAAATTGAAAGCATCCCTGAGGGCGGAGGCCCTTTTCCCCGGGACGGTGCCGATCACGATCCCGGAAAGGGCGTTGCCGTCTTGGTAGAGGATCTGGTCACCCGAAATTCCCGGGCTCCAGTAGGATAGCTGGAGGCGGACGTCGGGCAGGAGTTGGTTCTTCGCGTAGCTCACGTCGAACTCCCTGTTTTTAATGTCGATCCGCATTGACTGGAGATCGGGCCTGTTCCGGATGGCTGTTTCAAACGCCTGGTCGAAATCCACCTCTACCCTGTCCACGGTGGGAGTGTCTGTCGGCGTGATTCTCACGGATTTGAGATCGTCCATCTCGGCCGAGAGATTGACAACCGTCTTGATCAACTCCTCGTTGTTTCTGACCTGGGCTTCCGCCTCGAGGATTTCGGCCTGACGCAGCTTGACTTCGGCTTCGGCTGTCAGGAGCTCAATGGGAGGGAGCATGCCCGCATCGACCTGAATCCTGTTGTTTTCCAGGAGCTCTTCGGCAAGCTTCAAAGACTGCCGGACAACATTGAGATTTTCTCTGCTGTAAACGAGGATCCAGTAGGCGCTTTGAACGCGGTAGATGGTGCTCTCGAGAACCTGGTTGAGGTTCTCCTCGGATACGTCCCGGTTGAAGCCGGCGACGATGATCTCCCGGCGGCTCATCTTGAAGCCGAAATCCTTAAGGAGAGGCTGGCTGAAGTTGAAGCGCAGCGTGCTCCCATAGCGCGGGTTTATGGTCTGGAAGCTGCGGTTGGTATCGCTCAGGTAATTGTACAGGCTCGCGGATAGCGACCCGCCGGTGGGAAGGACCTGGGAAAGCTGGGTGCTATTATCGTCCTGGCGAGTTGACACGACGTCCGAGGCGTCGAGGAAGGAAAAGGAGGCGCTCTTCGTGCTCTGCTTGTTATAGTTGAAGGTGACCATCGGGTAGAACTTCTCGCCCGCCACGGCGACCCTTTCGTCCATCATCTTCGGGGTTAGCATCTCGGCCGCTAGGCCGAGGTTGTTCTTCAGCGTCTTGACGATACAATCATCAAGGGAGAGCTCGAGAATTTTTTCATCCCCGGTTGCCTGCCCAGGGGAGGCCTGGGCCGCCGGAGCTGCCAATGCCCCGGCCTTGAGGACAAGGGCCAGGGCGCAAAGCCCGAGAATTCCCCGGGCAAGGAACGCCGGGAAGTGGGATTTTTGGTGACTTTTCATGGATATTCTCCGTATATATACCAATACTCCTATTATATCTTTTAGACTGATTTTCCCCAATTTTCTTCCCATTTTCTGTGTCCCCTGGAAGTGTCCCGTCTCTGCGGAAAACTTTGGGGAGGGATTCACGAGACGGGAGCGGGAATTTTCAATCTACGTTTCATGAATAATTCAGGCAAACTGTTCGAATGCTCGTTACTTGACTCTTATCGGGAAGGGAGGCCGGACTAACTTCTTGGGCGGGTTCGCCTTGAGCTCTTTCATTATCACTTCGATGGCCTTCTCCAGCTGGGGGTCATGCCCGGCGGCCACCTCGGCCGGCCACTGCTCGACCTCGATGTCGGGCGGTACACCCTCGTTTTCGACGATCCAGCCGTCCTCGGTCCAGATTCCCAGGTTGGGAGCGGTTACGCGGCCGCCATCCATGAGCACCGGGAACCCGAGAATGCCGACCAGGCCGCCCCAGGTGCGCTTCCCGATGATCTTGCCCAGCCCGGACTTCCGGAATAACCAGGGCAGGAAATCGCCGCCGCTCCCCGCCGTCTCGTTGACCAGCATGACCTTGGGGCCGGGAATCATGGCGTTGGGAGTCCGGTAATCATGCCCGTAGCGGGTCGCCCACATGGCGTAATACTGCCGCCGCAGAAAATCGATGTAATAGTCGGCCAGCGAGCCTCCTCCGTTGAACCGCTCATCGACGATGATCGCTTCCTTGTCGGCCTGGGGAAAGAAGTAGCGCTTGAAATACATATGACCGAAGTTCGCGGTATCGGGCACATAGACATAGGCCACCCGGCCTCCCGTCGCCTTCTCCACTTTCTTCAAGTTGCCTTCGACCCAGTCGCGGTTTCGGAGCGCGTACTCGTCGGCCACGGGAACGACCTGAACGGTCCGCGATCCCGTTCCGTCCAGGTTCGGCCCCACCTTGATTTCGACAATCTTCCCGGCCGTGTTTTCAAAGAAGCTGTACACGTCGGTCGGGGGCCGGAGGTCAGCACCGCCGACGGCCAGCAAATATTCGCCCTGTTTGACGTCTACGCCTGGCTCGGTGAGAGGCGAACGGAGATCCGGATTCCAGTTCAGCCCCCCGAAGACTTTCTTGAACCTGTACCGTCCGTTTTCGATGGCGTAGTCGGCGCCCAGGAGTCCGCCGGCCACCCGCTTGGGTGCGAAGAGTTGGTCACCGCCCCCGCTGTAACTGTGTCCGACGGCCAGCTCGCTGCACAGCCACTGGATCAGCCGGTTAAGGTCATTGCGGCAGCTCAGATGAGGGACGAAAGCGGCATACTTATCCCTCATGGGCGGCCAGTTCGCCCCATGCATGTTGGGGTCGTAGAAATAGTCGCGGTTGATCCGCCAGACTTCATTGAAAATCTGGTCCCACTCGGCGCGCGGGTCGATCCGGACTTCGATCGTCTCCAGGCTGAGCTTCCCCTTCCCCGGCTCCGGTTTTCCCGCAGCGGGCACGATCCAGAATGAGCTCTTGACCATGTAGCCGATTTTCTTCTTGTCGGCCGTCAGCAGGAAAAACTCAGCTTCCGGGACAACGCCTTCATCCTTGCGGGTTTTCATATCGTAGTGGTGGAGGGCCCCGGCCAGTCCCTGCTCTTCAACCGGAGCACCGCCCTCGACGGATTTCGTCTCCAGATAATAGACCTGTCCTTCCTCACCGGCCTGGAGGTTCCAGTAGTAGCCGCTGGGAACCGGCAGGGCCAGGATGCGGTGGTCGAGGCCGTCGAAGTCGATCCGGAATTTCTCCTCCGGCTTTTCCTCGGCCTTCTTCTCGGCGTCTTTTCCTTCATCCTTTTTCTGGTCCTGGGGTTTCGATTCCGTGGCCGTCTTGTCTTCTTTCTTTTTCTCCATCTCCGCCGGCTTCTCTTCGTCGCTTTCCTTGGCCAGCGGGGAAGGCAAGTCTTTCCTCAGCACCGCGAGGTAGATCGAGTTCGTCATGCGCATGTCAGCAGCGGATTGATCGAACCAGTTCTTAACCGGCCCGGCATCGGTGCTCCCGAAAAAGTAGAGGTACTTGCCGCTCTTGTCGAAGATAGGCTCCGCGGCTTCACTCAAACCGTCGGTGACGGGAAACGACTTGTCCTGTTCCAGGGAATAAGCATAGATCCTCTGGATTGACGCTGTGGTGTTGAGAGTGTAGGCGATCCATTTGGAGTCGGGAGACCAGACTGTGGTCGTGGTTCGGGCGCGAAAAGGACCGTAATAATATTCCTGGCCGATCTTCTTGACAGCTCCCGTATTGAGGTCGATCCAGAAGAGGCTCAGGGAGTTGTCGGCCAAGGAGATTTTCTGGCTGTCGGGCGACCAGACGAGAGATTCATAGAAACCGGATCCACCGAGTTTGTACCGTTTGGATTCGCCCTTGCCGTCCTGGCTCCTGACGTGGAGCTCGTATTCCCCCGATGCATCCGAAATGTAGGCGATGGACTTGCCGTCGGGAGACCAGACAGGTGTCCGCTCGTGGGCGCCGGGAGTATTGGTGATATTGCGGGGGTCTCCCTTCTCCGCCGGAACAGTGACAATCTCTCCCCGGAACTCGAAGACGGCCCGGGCTCCAGAGGGCGAGAC
>JBAUIH010000367.1:0-20084 GCA_049682755.1 Candidatus Aminicenantales bacterium
GCTCAAGGCCGCCCAGGCGAGAGGCGACTTTGCGGCTTTGAGAGCTCTCGGCCGCCGGATCCTTCGGTTCCATCTTGGCAAAGACATCCCCGCCGGCCTCGAGCGTCTCCTTTCGTTCCTCCCTCTCCCTTATCCTCCCCCGCCAGGGGGAAGAAAAGCGGAGGACAAATAACCTAATAAATTGGGATAAATTATGGGGATACTAACCTTAATTCAAAACGCCTCTAGGATTTTTGAGAGAATTGGGGTTAGTGTCCCCATAATTGCCCAATGGAAGCAAAACAGAAAAGAGAGATGAACTCGAAGGAGCGTGTTCTCGCCGCTTTGAGCCATCGTGAGCCCGACGCCGTGCCGGTGGATTTCGGGGCGACCGCTGTAACAGGAATTCACGTCAACGCCATCGCCGGCCTGCGCCAACACTACAGCCTGGAAAAAGGGCCGGTCAAGGTCTACGAGCCCTACCAGATGCTCGGCCTGATCGAGGAGGACCTCCAGACGATCATGGGCATCGACATCGAGGGGATCCCGGCTCCCGAAACCATCTTCGGGTTCCGGAACGAGAATTGGAAACCTTACCGCCTGGACACCGGCCTCGAGGTCCTGGTCTCCGAACATTTCCGGACGACCAAGGACGCCAACGGGGACACGCTCATTTATCCCAAGGGAGACACTTCGGCTCCGGCGAGCGGCCGGATGCCCAAGGGCGGCTTCTTCTTCGACACCATCGTCCGCCAGGAGTCGATCGACGAGGCCCGCCTCGACCCGGCCGATAACCTCGAAGAGTTCGGCCCGGTCTCCGGCCCCGACCTCGATTATTTCGCCCCCGAATCCGAACGGGCCGCGGCCACAGGCCGGGCGGTCATGGCCACCTTCGGCGGGATGGCCTTAGGCGACATCGCCCTCGTCCCCGCTCCCTTCCTCAAGCGTCCCAAGGGCATCCGCGACGTCGAGGAATGGTACATCTCAACCGCCACCCGGCAGGATTACGTCCACCGTGTCTTCGAGAAACAAACTGAGATCGCCCTGACCAACCTGGAAAGAATAAGGGATGTGGTCGGCGATCGCGTCGATGCCGTATTCATCTGCGGAACCGACTTCGGCACGCAACGGTCCCAGTTCTGTTCGGCCGTGACCTTCCGCCGGCTCTATTTCCCCTACTATAAAATGGTCAACGACTGGATCCATCGGAACACAGGCTGGAAGACCTTCAAGCATTCCTGCGGAGCGGTCGAGCCGTTGATCGAGTCATTCATTGATGCCGGATTCGACATCCTCAATCCGGTCCAGATCACGGCCGCGGGGATGGATGCGGCCCGCCTCAAGAAGCTCTACGGCGACCGCATTGTCCTCTGGGGCGGCGGCGTCGATACTCAAACGACCTTCGCCTTCGGCACTCCGGCGGAGGTGCGCGAGCAGGTCCTGCGCCGGATGGAAGTGCTGGCGCCCGGCGGAGGGTTCGTCTTCAACGCCGTCCACAACATCCAGGCCAACACCTCCGTCGCCAACATCATCGCCATGATTGAGGCCGTCAAGGAATTCAATGGACTTAGATGAGGCGAAGGACAGGAGAGACTCATGAATAGGAATAGGATTCCTGTCATGTTGATTCTATTGAGCGCAATCATGCTGGCATCGTGCGGCGCGCTAAAGAAGGGCCCCGTCATCATCATCTCCAAAGACGCCTCGGCCCTCGAGGAACTGGCTGCCAAGGAGGTCCGGCGGTATTTTTATCTGCGGACCGGAAGGCTCCTCCCCCTCGAACTACGCTCGAACGCCGCCGCAGTGCGTTGTGACGCCATCGTCATCCTGGAAAGAGAACACTTCCTGGCGGCGGATTTCACCGATTCCGAACTCAAAGCGAAGGTCGAATCTTTGGGAACGGAGGAATACGTCCTCAAGACCTTTCCCCACCGAAGAAGGACCGTCCTGCTCGTGGCGGGCGGCGGCGGGACCGGAACGCTCTACGGCGCTTACCGCCTGGCTGAAAAACTGGGCGTTCGCTTCTACCTCCACGGCGATGTCGTGCCGGACGCACAACTTCCCGTCGGGCTCCCGGCGGTCGACGAAGTCGGCCGGCCGCTCTTCCGCCTCCGCGGCATCCATCCTTTCCACGATTTCCCGGAGGGCCCCGACTGGTGGAACGCGGAGGAATACAAGGCCATCCTCGGTCAGCTCCCCAAGTTGCGGATGAATTTCTTCGGTCTCCATACCTACCCCGAGGGCCATCCCAACGCCGAGCCGACCGTCTGGATCGGGCTGCCCGAGGACAGCGGGCCGGACGGCACGGTGAGCTTCAGCTATCCCTCGAGTTACCAGAACACGCTGCGGGGAAATTGGGGCTACGAGGCGACTGGGACCGGAGACTTCCATTTCGGCGCCTCGGAGCTTTTCGAGAGCGACGGATTTGGCCCCGAGGTCATGCAAGAGGCTCTTCCCGAGCCCAAGACGGCCGAGGAAGCGAACACGGTCTTTAACAGCACCGGCGCCATGCTCCGCGACGCCTTCACTTTCGGCCGGAGTCTCGGCATCAAGACCTGCGTCGGCACGGAGATGCCGCTGACCATCCCGGAGTTGGTCAAGAAGCGGCTCCTGGAAAAGGGCCTCGATCCCCGGGATCCCGCCGTGGTGGAAGAGGTTTATAAGGGTCTTTTCTCCCGCATCCGGAAAGCCTATCCTCTGGATTACTACTGGCTCTGGACGGACGAGAACTGGACCTGGAGCGATGCCGACGAAAAGACGGTCCGGGGAGTCGTCGATGACGCCCGGCTGGCCCTGGCCGCGGCCGCCGATATCCAGTCCCCCTTCGCCCTGGCCACCTGCGGTTGGGTGCTCGGACCGCCCAGCGGCCGGACCCTCTTCGACCACGTGCTGCCTAAAGAGGTAGCTGTGAGCTGTATCAACCGCGAGGTCGGCAAGGCGCCGGTCGACCCGATGTTCGCCCGCATCGACAGCCGCTCCAAATGGGCCATCCCCTGGCTCGAAGACGACCCGGCTCTCACTTCGCCTCAGCTCTGGGCCGGCCGAATGCGCAAGGATGCGGTCGACGCCCTGGCCTATGGCTGCGACGGCCTGCTCGGCATTCACTGGCGCACCCGCGCCCTCGCGCCGAACATCGGTGCCCTGGCCGCCGCCGCTTGGGAGCAAGGAGCGTGGAGCAAATCCTTGTCCCCCATCCAGGAGGAAGGCCCAGTCAACGGCGTCTACGTCTCGTTCCCGGAAAAAGCCGTCGCTCAAACAAGAGATCAGCCCGTCTACCAGGACATCAGAGACCGGGTTTTCGGCTACAACCTGAACGTTCCCAACGGAACCTATGACATCGTCCTGAAATTCCGCGAAGGAGAGATCCGGGAGAAAGGACGCCGCGTGTTCGATATCTCGCTGGAAGGGAAGAAGGTGGCTGAAAAAGTGGATATTTTCGGCCGCGTCGGGGCCGACCGCGCCCTCGACCTCCGCTTCCGGAACATCTCCGTTGAGGACGGACGGTTGGAGATCGATTTCGCCGACCGTATCCATTATCCGGCGATCGCCGCGATCGTGGTCGAGGGGGAGGGATTCTCCAAGAAGATCAACTGCGGCGGAGGAGACTTCGGCGATTACGAAGCCGACTGGCCGGAGACGCCGCGGCACGCTCCCGTCCTCGATTTTTACGAGGACTGGGCCGCCCATGAATTCGGTTCCGAGGTGGCGGTCGAGGCGGCGGCCGTCCTCGCCCGCATCGACGGTCATCTTCCTCAGCTCAACGTCTGGACCGGTCCGGGCGGAATCCGGCCCGACCCCCGTCCCTGGGAAGAAGCGCGGGAGGATTTTGCATTCGTGGACGAGCTAGCGGCACTCGATCCCCGGATAACGGGAAAAGGAAACGCATCGCGGTTCGCCTACTGGCTGGCCAGCTTCTTCTACATGAAGGAGATGGCCCACCTCGAATGCCTCTGGGCCGAGTACAACGCCACGGCCGAGGCGCTTAAGGCAATGGCCGACGGAAAGACGAGGGCGGAAGCGGCCGCAAGGACGCTCCTTCCCATCCGGGAGCGGATGGTCGGCAGCTTAAAAGACCTCTACAGTTTCTTGCTGGCCACGGTCAGCAATACGGGCGAACTGGGGACGGTGGCCAACTGGGAACAGCACCTCCTCCCCGCCCTGATGCACCGGCCGGGGGAGGAGCTGCGGAAACTGGTGGGAAGCGACCTTCTTTCAGCGGCCGAAATCCCGCGGACATACAATGGCCCCCCCCGGGTGATCGTCCCTACGGTCCGGACGGCCCTCCTTTCGGGAGAGCCGTTGGACCTCAAGGTGATCATTCTGGCGAGCGAAAAACCGGTTGAGGCGACCTTCCATTGGAGAGAGCTGGGAAAAGGAGCATATGCGATGGCTCCGCTCGAGCATGTCGCCCGGGGGATTTACCGGGTATCCTGTGCTCAGACTGGAAAGGACACCGAGTATTACGTGAAAGTGCGTGTGAATAACGAAGAACTTTACTTCCCTGCGACGGCCCCGCTCCTCGGTCAGACCGTCCTCAGGATGAGATGATCCCGCTTCAGTAGAGGCCGGCGAAGAGGATGTCGGCGTGGAATAGCTCGCGGGTCGTCCGGCGGCTCTTGAAGTCAACGGTGTCCTTGACGTTGAGGTGGAACCAGAACTTATTATTGAAAAGCCGGAGTTTCTTGATGTAGTAGTTGGCAAAATCAGAGATGTTGTCGACCAGGATCTTGCCGATCTCTTTGTCTTTGTCGTCTCGAACGACGATGGTTTGGCCGACCAGTTGGCCGTGCACCTTGACTCTGCCTTTGCCTTCCCATTCTTCACTTTTATTATAGGCGGTGATGGTCAGGGGAGCGAACTCGGCCCTAGCCTTGGCGTCGACGTAATCATCAATCGCGAAATCTTCTGTCCGGGTGAAAACGATCTCGTACTGTCCGGAGGCGTTTTTGACCTCGATGCTGTCGGCAACGAAGACCGAAGGCTCATCCTTGGCAGCAAAACCCTTGACCCGCACCTCTTTATCAGTCAAGAAGCCGGCATCCTGACCCTGGATCATTCCCTGGACGACCACATCGTATCCCTTGGCCGCGGGCAGATAGAAATACTTGCCCAGTCCCAGACTGACTTTTCCTTCGAACTCGGTGATGCCGGAGACCGCCGGCTTTTCCTGGGTTTCAGACGGAGGAGATTCTTGGGCGAATACAGCAGCAGCGAAGGCAAGCGTCAGGATGATCGAACCCAAGAGCAATCGCTGAGAGATTCCATGAAGGATCATCGGTAAAACCTCCAGACTGTAATAAGAAAAGTATTTTATACCACTGAAAAAAGCAAAAGTAAAGATATTTGCGAAAGAGCCAACCAACGCTCTTTCGCAGCCTATCGGGCGGGGGGCAAGGAGAAGAGCGCTAGTTTTTCCTTCTGACCGAGCCGCTGGAACTTCCCCGGGAGGAGGAGGAGGGAGAGGAGGAGCGCGATGGAGCGGACCGGGAACCGGAAGAGACCCGGGCTGAGGAGCGGGAGGTCGAGGGGGAGGCGGAGCGAACGCTTCTTGAAGATGATGAGGTGGACTTCGGAGCCGAGAAAACGGAGCGCGACGAGGACCCGGAAAAGGAGCGCAGACGCGAATAGCTCTCGCTCCCGCTTGGCGCAGGACGGGAGAAGGATCCGGATGGCAAACCCGAAGAGGAGCTCCGCCCGCTGGGGCTGGATGACAATCCCCGCAAGCGGCTCTCGCCGAAGGACTGGACTCGTCCGGAACTCCGGGAAGAACCGGCCGGAGAGCTCGACCCGAAGCGGGAGATGCGGGCATCGGGTGAATAGGTCCTTGGGCTATATCCCTGCACGGCGGAGGACGGCTGACTGCCGGAGGAGATCCGGGGTGAAGAGGAATAGGAGCGGATGGCCGGAGGGGAAGAAGAGGAGACCGGGCTCTTGCGGACGGTGGTATCGGTCTTTATCCGCCGCGGCGAACTTGAGATCGAAGCGGCCGAATCTCTTCGCGACCGCGAGGTGATGGAGGTCTTGTCCCCGCTTGAAGGAGAAGCGGGATAGCTTCTGACGCTGCGGCTCTGGCTCAGGCTGCCCGGGGAAACCCGGGAACCCGAAGCGGAGGGACGCTCCCCCGAAACGGTCCGGGAATTCCGTCCCAGCGAGCTCCCGGTGATCCGGGAGGAAGAATCTCCGGGCGAGGCTCCCCCGCTCTGGCTCAAACTCGACGGCCGGATCTGGGGCTTCGTCATCAAGGAACTGGAAGGAACGGCTTTTTGCAGTCCGGGACCGCGCAGGGTCGGCCGGATGTCGGGTTGCTTGGCCTGCATCGTCAACTGGCCGAGGCTGGACGCTTCCGTTCGGCTCAGGGCAACACTCGAAATGTGACGGTTCTGGAGTTGGTTCTTGTGGACAACCGTCAGGGCACGGGACCCGCCCGGGTAGTGGGCGCCGTGATAGCGATCATAGAAGTAGTTGTTGACGAGGACCACCGGGCGATTGTACCAGCTCAGGGGGGCCCAACCGTAATAATCATGACCCCAGTACCAATGCACCCAGGCGGGACCCCAGGCATGATGGGGGATCCAGTACCAGCCGAGGCCCAGCCTCCAGTGCCAGCGGCCGTAATGGGAGGTACACCAGCCCCAGGGTTCGTAGGAAACCCAGGACCAACCGCAGAGCGGATACCAGGCCCAGCGGCCGTAGTAGTAGGGGCGCCAATCATCTATATAAACATTGGGAACCCAGACATTGCCGTAAGGCCGCTCGTAAACCCAACGGCCGTTATCAGCGAGTTCGTATTCGTAATCCTCGAGGTCCGCGGAGAGATAGCGCTTTGAGACATATTGGCTGTGGAGGGCATCCCGGTCGGCGTTCCAGTGATCGAAATCATCCCGCCCATATGTCAAGTTTGTCTGGCTGCCGAGGTTTCCACCGGCGGCGATGAGCCTTTCCCGGCTGCCGACGAGCAAGGAACCGCCCTCGCCGGCGGCTTCCATGGAGCCTTCGATAACCGACAATTCGGTTTCGCCGTTCTCCCTCATGTCAAAACGGTAAAGCCCTTCCTCCAGGGCGTAGAACGAGGCGTCCGGAGTGTGAAGTTCGAAGGTCTTCTCTTCCTTGAGGAAGTTGAGGCGAAGGTAGACGGTCCCTTTGAGAAGATGGATCCGAACCCTGTCGTCACCCTCCCGGGGCATATTGGAGAGTTCCACCAGGGCCGCGCTGTCGAGACGCAGGTAGTTTTTCCGGCCGAAGCTGAGCTCGGCCCGACCGTCCCCGGTCTCCAATTGATCGCCCTCGACCAAGGCCAGGTTGACCACTCCTTCTTCAGTCCCAAGATCTCCGGCCCGCTGGACAACGACGTGACCCTTGACATAGGTCAGACGGGCAAAGCTGTCTCCATAATAGCCGTCCTGGGCGAAGGCGAGGATCGACAAAAAAGCCAGGCCCGCGAAACACATGGCCGTCTTTTTCATCTTCGTTCTCCTTCCACCCCAACAATAGCAAACTGTGTGCCAACCCTCCCCTCCTGAAAAACAGGGAGAAAAAGCATCTCGATGTCCTGGAATAAGGACAGGTGACAGCCGTAGACGTCAGGGGGAAATCCGGACAGGCCGCCGAGGAAGTCCATCGACGATTGTCCGCTCTTTTCCCCAAGGCGAGGGGTAGTGGCATGAGAAACCCGTATGAGGAGTGAGCGGGCACGGTTTCGATGCCACTATCCCGAGCCTATACTTCCCAGGCCTCGAGACCGTTCGGTGAAAGCGAAGCCGGCAGGGGCCTGATTCCTTTCCCCAGGGAAACCATTTCTCTGAGCATTCTTCTCTTCAGGCCGTCGTCCTGACTCGCCAAGATGGTCATAGACCCGCCCTTGCCGCCGGCGCCGTTGACTTTCCAGCCGGACGCCTCATATTTCTTGGCCAGGCCTGCGACGGCGTCCGCCTTGACCGAAACCAGCTCGCGATGGAGGGCCCGTTGGCATTCGTTGTTCTCCACCATGACCGCCCCCAGAGCCCCAAGGTCGCCTTCAAGAAGCGCCGTCCTTGCGCAGGCCGGAAGCTGCTTGAGGCGTTCGAGTGTTTTCCACTCCGCCCCCGTCCTCTTCAGCCCGGCGATCACCCGCTCATGCATTGCCGAGGACAGATGTGGCCTGCCCAGGTAGATCAAGCAGAGCCGCCGGTTGAGCTCTTCCCAGACACAGGGCTCCAAATCCAGTTTTTCCACTCGGGCCTGCGGATAGCAGTGCATATGGATAAAACACACTCCTCCGTAGGCCGCGCAGATCTGGTCCTGAATACCGCTCTGCTGTCGAAGGTCCTCCGTCTCGATGCGGTGGGCCAAGGAGACGATATCTTTGATGACCACCCGGCCGCGTTTCAAAAGACTCAACGCTCCGAGAAGGGCCACACAGACCGCCGCCGATGTCCCAGTGGAGATTCCGGCCGGGACGGGCGAGAAAAGGTTGGCCTCGAGCGCAAGGTGCTCGGGAGGGGACAGCCGCGCGATGATATGTTGGAGGAAAGGATGAGGTGAGCGGGCCGGCCGGTCCGGGTTGATCCAAAAACTCTCGCCATAGTTCTCCGTGTGGAGGAGAACCCTTTTTTTCCTCCGCTCCCCATTTTCAAAGACCTTGATTTGGACCTCGATGGGAGGGACAACGGCCATGTTCAACACCCAGCCCTCTCGGGCGAACCAGGTGTCCGTCCAGCCGCCGATGTCGTTCACTCGCAGAGGTGCCCGGGCGTGGATCATCCTGGGAAAGCGCTCCATCGCTCCTCTCACGCGTCTCCCCTTTCCTCAAGAGTCGCGCCGGTAGCGGAGCTGGTCCAGGCTGACGGCGACGACAATGATAAAACCGATAATGATCTCCTGGATATAGTTCGGCCAGCCCATCATCGTGCAGCCGTTCCGCAGGAAAGCCATGATGAACACCCCAATCATCGACCCCAGGATACTTCCCTGCCCACCGCTGAGACTTCCGCCTCCGATGACTACGGCAGCGATGATGTCGAGTTCCAAACCGACGGCGACTGTCGGATCGCCGACCGTCAGCCGGGAAAATTCCATCACGCCGCTCAGTCCACAGAACAGACCGGCCAGGACATAGATGATGATCTTGGTCAGTTTTGTCCGGATGCCGCAGAGCCGGGCCGTGGCCTCGTTGGAGCCGATGGCGAACACGTGCCGGCCGAACACGGTGAAACGAAGCACAATGGCTGTAGCCACGGCCAAAAGGATTATCAACCAGACACCCGGAGCCATCAACAGCCAGGACGGCCGAGGACTTCGGGCCATGAGCTCGTTCACCCAGGTGATCGGGGCGTCGATCTTCTGGTTCCCGGCCATCCATTTGGCCGCACCTCTGGCGATGCCCAGCATTCCAAGAGTGACGATAAACGGCACAAGGCGAAGCGAGGTGATCAACGACCCGTTGATGAACCCGATCAGCCCACCGACCAGCACGCCCGCAAGGATACCCAGCCACGGCGGCCAGCCGGAGTTGATAGCAAAGGCGACGACGCAGCTCGAGAGGGCGATGTTGGAAGCAGCCGAGAGGTCGATGCCACCGCTGATGATGACGAAGGTCATCCCGAGAGCTCCCAGGGCGACGATAACCGACTGGGTGGCCACACTCTTGAAATTCCCGAGGCGGAGGAAGCGGTCCTGGACGTCGGGAAGGAGCGAGAAGATGAGGATGACGAGCAGGAGGCCCAGAAAGGGACCCAGGACATTCACCAGCAACTTGATCCTTGGATTCCCTCCGCTCGCGTCTTTCATGATCGATGTCCCTTCATAGCGCTTCACACCTTCCCGTGGTCGCGGCGGCCAGAAGCGCTTCTTCGTCCCATTCCTCCGTCGGTCTCATCCCCACCAGCTGGCCACGGTGGAAGACGGCAATCCGGTCGCAGACGCCGAGAAGTTCGGGAAAATACGAACTGACGAAGAGGATGGATTTTCCCCGGGACGCCAGCTCTCCCATCCATTCATAAATCTGCGACTTGCTGACGATATCGATGCCTCGGGTCGGCTCGTCCAGAAGGAAGATTTCGGCGTTTTGGTGGAGAAGTCTCGCCAGGGCAACTTTCTGCTGGTTTCCTCCGGAGAGGCTTTGAACGGGCTGGCTGGGACTCGCCGCTTTGATTTTCATCCGTTGGATCCATTCCCAGCCGGCCTTTTTCTGCCGGCCGACCTGAAGAAATCCCGACCGGACATAAGGAGCGAAAAAACTCAGTGTCAGGTTATCGGCGATCGAGCGGCTCAAGGCCAGCCCCTCGCCTTGTCTGTCTTCGCTCAACAGCCCAAGGCCTTTCCGGATGCGCTGCCGGGGACCTCCTGTGAGGAGCTCATCGCGGCCGACCCTAACCCAGCCTTGCTCGACCATATCCAAACCGAAAGTGGCCCGCAGAAACTCAGTCCTCCCCGAACCGACCAGCCCGGCGATTCCGAAGATCTCGCCCCGGCGGAGAGACAGAGTCACAGCGACCGGCATCCGCTTGCCCTTGAACTCAGAGGCCAGGAGACATTCCCGGCCGGGCTGGTGGGGCACTTGAGGAAACATTTCCTTGACCTCGCCCCCGACCATCATCCCGATGACACCGTCGAGGGAGATCTCCTCGCTCCGGCCTGAGCCGACCCGCCGGCCGTCCCGGAGGACTGTAATGCGGTCAGCCACTTCCCGCACTTCTTCAAGGAAATGGCTGATGTAGATGATTCCCACGTTCTCGGATTTGAGGCGCTGGATGATGCTAAAAAGACGTTGGCTGTCCTCGCCCGCAAGCGAGCTCGTCGGTTCGTCCATGATCAGAATGCACGCCTGCTCCGAAAGGGCGCGAGCGATCTCGACGATTTGCCGGGCCGCCATGCTCAACCGGCGCACCGGGATATCCGGCGCGATCTCCCTGTGGTGGACGAGGCTCAACACGTCCCGCACCTTCTCCCGCGTCTGGCGCCGCCGGATGAAGCCGTGGGCGTGCCACTCCCGGCCCAACATGATGTTTTCCTCGACGGTCAGGTGGGGCGCCAGGTTGAGTTCCTGGTAAATGACGGAGATGCCGGCCCGCCGGGTCTCAAGGGGACTCGCCGGAGCGAACCGGCGTCCCTGCAGCCAGATTTTTCCCCGGTCGGGCCTGAGCGCCCCGCTCAGGATCTTGATCAGGGTGCTCTTGCCGGCGCCGTTCTCCCCGACCAGCGCATGGACCTCACCCCTCTGGAGATCGAAATCCACCGCGTCAAGGGCGCGGGTGGCCCCGAAATGCTTGGAGATGCCCTCCATGCGGAGGAGCAGGCTGCGGCTCTCGTCCATCTATTCAGATATTGGGGTATGCGGAGAAATCGGGCAGAAGGAGTGACCAGATCTCAGGCTCATCCATGTTTTCTCTGGTTGCCATGTAAACTCCGGTGTCGACGATTTTTTCGATAGGCTGACCCCGGAGATGGAGCGTCATTTGCATAACGCCTAGGTAGCCCATCCGGACCGGATTCTGGAGGACGAGACCCTGGATGTGCCCATCACGGAGCGCCTGGACGAGCTTCGGCGAGCTGTCAAAGCCGATGAAGATGATTTTTCCCGCTAGGCCCGATTCCTGGACCGCCCTAAGGGCCCCGAAGGTGCTGGACTCGTTGGGACAGAAGATGCCGTCGACATCATGAAAGCGACTGATCAGGTTCTCCGTCAGCTGATAGGCGCTCTCGGTCGTCGTCCCAGCGTACTGATCCTGAACGAGGATTGAAATGCCGGGCGCTTCCGCCAGGAGCGTATCCAGGAATCCCTGTTCCCGCTGCGTCGTGCTGGCCGATCCTTCCTGATAGCGAATGAGGAAGATCCGGCCCTGGTTCTGGAGGAGCGCAGCCAGCCGCCGAGCCGCCATAACCCCCCCCCTGTACTTGTCGGTGGCGACATAGCTGATGTAATCGCTGCCCTGCAGACCGGAGTCGATGATCACGACCGGAATATTTTCCCTGACGGCGTCCTGGACGGGCCGGCAAAGGGCCCGCTCGTCCAAGGGAGCCAGAACGATGCCGTCCACGCCGCGGCTGACAAAGTCCTCGACTACAGTGATCTGTTGCGCCCGGTCATCTTCTTTCTGCGGTCCTTTCCAGATGATCTCGATATCGAGTTCGTCCGCTGCCGTCTGAGCTCCCAGGTGGATGGATTTCCAGAACTCATGGGTCGTTCCCTTGGGGATGACAGCGATCTGCAGCCGGGCCGGCTGGCCGGAAGGTCGTCCCTTTTCACTTTTCCCGCCGCAACCGATGGCGCAGCAGAAGGCCAGGATGAGGAGAGTGGACAGGACAAGATGAATCGTCTTTCGCGTTTTCATGTTCAGAGTATAACGCGGAGAAAAAGACCCATCCATTATAAAAGGTGAGACTGCGGAAACGAAAAACGGGGACGGCCCTCGGCAGGGGCCATCCCCGTCTCTGTTGCACTCGCCGAGGAAATTCTCAGGCTTTCTTCAGGATGGGCATCCCCGTCTTTGTCGTCTCGACCACCATGTACCCGGCTGGAACAGCTTCCTGAGCGCCGGGCCGGACATCGCGGGCAAAATAAAAAATCGTCTGCTCGCGGCCGCCCTTGAGGTTGACTTTCTTCGAATGCAGATAGTACGTCACCCCTCTTGAGTTGGTGAATGCATAAGCCATAGCGTTATACCTCCTTTGAAATTCGTTCTTCGTTAGAGTCGATGATGAGGGCCGAACCGTCAAGCATCTCGTCCATCCTACACCATTGAGTCAATGGCTTCAATCTTGTCATCAGATTTATTACAAAAAAGAGGACCATGTCAAGCCTATTTTTTATCGATTTCTCCCTTATTTCGGGACCAGATCCTGACGCCCCAACAAGATCAACACATCTTTATAAATGGCCCCGATCGGCTTGAATGCCGGCACGAACTTCATCGCCTGGCTGACATCTCCGGCCGCCTTGACCTTTCCGGTGAAGAGGGCGCTGATGACGTCAACGCGGCCCAACCATAGTTCATGACTCACGTCCGCCGAACTCGTCAGTGTGATATCGGGCTGCAGGTCGGTCTCTCCGAAGACCGTCGCGAAATAGCGGCCTTCGCCGGCCGCTCCGCGGCCATTGATGGTCACACTCCCAGCGGGGTCATGGACCTGGAGGCGAATAATCAATCCCAAGTCCTTGAGCTTGGGGCCCACTTCCGGGTCGGAAGCGACCTTTTCGAAGAAAGCGCGCTGGATATCCTGCATCTCCTTCTGATCTTTAAAATACGGCATCGTCCACTCTCCTGGGAATAGGTCAATATATCAATGCACAAAACCCACTGAGGGCGGCGCTTCCGAGGGGACGATGGGACCAAAGTCCTCCTCGTAACGCCGGACGTTGGATTCCAGGGCCTCCCTGAACCTCTTGGCGTGAGCCGGGCTCAGAATGAGACGAGAGAGAAGCCGGCCCGTCGGCCCATCAGGAAAGACGAAGGCGAAATCGAAGATGAACTCTTCTTTGGTGTGGCGGATGGCGGCGACGTTTGAATAGTGTCCGAGTGCGATCTGCTCGTCCACTTTGATGTCGATCTTTTTTTGTTCCATCGCGACTCCTTTGCGCAACGCGCACTCCTATTCTCTAAAATCTTCGAAGAAAATTCAATCGTCAAAATTTTAAAAAAAAAAATAAAAAAAAGCTTTACTTTTGCTTTTTGCATGTTATAATGACGGTGGCTTTCTTGCGCGGGCTGGAGAAAGCCCCCACCTTTTTGGTTCCCATCATCAACCCCCCTTTTGCTGACAACAGCCCGCACCTCTTATCGGGCCTGGCCTCGTTCCCAATCAGGTTTATGATGCCGTTCCCGCGGCGTTCTTCTCCTACGAGGACATGTTTTCTTAAAAAAATGGGATGAGCGGTCAGATCATCGGCAGTAGGAATCGATGGCACGGGCGACCGCCTGCTCGCAAACCGTGCAGAAGGGCTTCGCTCCCTTGCTGAACATCAGGCAGTCGAGGGCCGGCCGATAGAGCCCCTCGCTGGAATAGCCCGCTCCTTCAAAAGCGCCGACCTTTCCCCAGAACTTGCTCTTTCTCAGGAAGGCATCCATTTTCTGGGCATGCTCGAGCGAAAGCCGTTCGGATTCCTCCTCGACCCCGGCCACCTCTGCCTCCGGAGCTCCCCTCTTTTTCAGCGCGGCGATCCTGGCGTTGATCTCCTGACGGACCTTTTGGTAGGCGTTGTCCATCCGGTCGTACTCTTCCTTTTCCCACGGCGTGGGCACAGCGATCTCAGGGCTGACCAGATTTTCCCACTTGAGCTTCCCGGGATCAAGGAGGGCGGTGATGTTCGCCTCGAGCGGCTCGATCCCCTTGGGATAGAACTCGTTGTAGGCCACCGACGAGGTGTAGTACTCGTCCGCCAACCCGGCGAAGGAGTGACCGAACTCGTGGAGGAAGAGGTATTCGTGCCACTGGTTGTCGACCGTGAATGTGCAGAAGAGATTGTAGATCCCGCCGCCCCCGTAACGCGTGTGGTTGACCATGATGAAGAGGGCATCATAGGGAACTTGGGCCGCGATGTCGCGCAGGCTCTTGTTGTCCTCGGTCAACAGGTAGCGCTCCAAGCCCAGGGAGTCGAAGGTCGCACCCACCACCGTCTGCCTGAAAATCCCATGGCTCGGCTCGTCACAACCGCTCTCGTCGGACGGCTTGAAAACGCCGTAGAGATTGAAGCTGTCGCGACGGCTCCTGTACGGCTCGAGCTTGAAAAGGACTTCCCGGAAACGCTCCAGGTCCGCTCTGAGCTTCGCTTCCTCTGCGGCCGTGTAGCCCTCGGCGATGAAGGCGATGTCGACCTTCTGGTGCGGATCGCCGCCTTTCAGGACTTCGAACACCTTGATGCCCGAGGCTGGGGCTTCTCGTGCTATGCAGATATCGGCCGGGTCGATCTCGGCGCTAAAGATGGGCTGCAGTGCGTTTTGTCTGTCCCTGAGCTCAACGACGAATTTGATTTTTTCCTTGGGAAAAGGGATGAGGGCGGATTCATGGTAGGTTCTCTTGAGACCGTCGAGAGCCCATTGAGTTGTCTTGTATTCGGCGAAGTAGCTGTCGAATCCTTTGGAGAAGATCAAGGTTCCGGAAGCGGCGTCGTAGACCTTGTAAGCGTAACGGCCGATGTCGAAGGGATCAACGAGGTTCCGCAGACTCCCGGCCCAAGTTCCCTGCTCATAAACGCGGTCCAGGGTGACGGTTTCCTCACGGGCGTTGCCGACGTGGAAATAATCGATCCGCATTGTCTTGTCGACGAAGTGCTGATCGAACGGCGCTGCCTGCCCCGCCGCGAGCAGCGAAGGAATAAAACAGGCGATCAGAAAAAGCGACAGTCTCTTCATCATCAAAATCCTCCATATGCCAGCCTAAACGGCGTTAAAAGCCGGAGTGGGAGCAAAGCCATTCCGGCTATTTCCTTATCATCATCCCGGCCACTTCTTTGACGATCTTCACCGCGGCCGCGGCCGTGATCCCGGACGGGTCCCGTTCGGGATTGAGCTCGACAATGTCGAGCCCGATGACTCTGGCCTTGAGGCGATGAATAATGTCGATCGCTTGCCGCGTCGTCAGACCGCCGGCCTCCTGATGGGAGACGCCGGGGGCGAAGGCCGGGTCCAGGGCATCCAAGTCGAAGGAGATGTAAAGGGGATGCTTAAACTCAAGCGACAAGTCGCCCCGGAAATCTTTCATCTCGATCATCCGGACTCCGTAGCGCTTGGCCCTAGTCCGCTGATCGAGGGTGGCCGCCCGGACTCCCACCTGAACGAGCGACTTGGCCAATCCGTTCTCCATGATCCGGGCGAACGGGCAGGCATGGGACAGGCGGTCACCGTAGAGGTCCTCATAAAGGTCGGGGTGGGCATCAAAGTGAAGGATATCCACCGCCCGGTAAGCACCGGCCACGGCCTTGAGAATGGGATAGGTGATTGAGTGATCGCCGCCCAGTATAATGGGTTTGGCTTTTTTCCGGATAATCGCGGCCACAGCCGTTTCAATCCGGAGGAAGGTCTTGTCCACGTCGCCTGAGGTATCGATGTCTCCGAGGTCAACGATGACCGTGTCGTGCTCGAGATCAACACCCAATTCAGTGACCGGATTCCGGGCCTTGCCGGTCGAGGAGGCCCGGATGGCGGCCGGCCCTCCCGCCGCGCCGCGAAGGTAAGATGATTTCTCGTCGAAAGGGACGCCGACAATTGCCAGCTCATATCGGGATTTTTTTTGGACCGCGCCTCCGAAATCCGTCATAGTTGACCTCCTTCTAGTGTTCGGCCGCGAGGACGATCGCGGCGTAACTGACCGCCGACTGGGTCGATTCTTCCCTCCAAAACTCATAGTTCAGCAGCCGGCCCTGGATCCCGGGGAACGCGTCAAGAAGCACGGCCAGGGTCGAAAAACCGCAAACATTATAACGGTCGCCCACCTTACGGGATTCCGCCCAGAAGGCAGAAACGTCGCCCGCGGCGAGCGCGGCGATGAGAGCATGGTCGTGTGCCTTGGCCTCCAAAAGCAGCGAGGAGGCTCGCTCGCGGTGGCCGAATTTCGGACCGATATGTGAAAAATCGACACCGGCGACGACCAGGGTGCCCGCCGGATCCTCTTCCCGCAAGGCCCTCAGCGCTGCCAGGAATCCGTCCACGTCAGGCATTTCGGAGGGACGCGAAATCCCGGCCAGCTCACGGACGAAGGAGCCGCAGAGGATGGGCACGACAGTGAAAGAAGCGCCGAAGAGGTGCTGGAGAAAAACGAGCTGAAATTCGATGGAATGCTCCGATCGATGGTGGATGTCGTAGCGAGAGACCGCCTTCCTTCCTGATTCTTTCAACACCCGGACCGCCTCCCGGTCCGTTGTCGCCCGGCCGAGAGGAGTTTCGTAATCCTTCTCGGTCAGGCTGAAATAGGCATCGGTGAGACCGTGTCCGGTCCCGAGAAGAAGAATCCGGTGCGGTCGGAGTCCCCTGATGGAACGGTAAGCGCTGGCATAGACTTTTTTGCCGATCCCGAGGTCGATATGGGGTGCAACGAGCCCGATAATGCTTTCCCCGGGTGCCCGATCTTCCTCCGCCCCGGGAGTCCTGATGATATCGTCGATGAGCTCTTTCAACTCCTTGGGCCGCCCAGGATAGGACTGGCCGCCTTGGGACGACGTCCGCACCTCCTGCCGCAAATAGTCCGTCAGGACCTTTCCCTTGTGGCTGAGATAGCGTTCGCTCTGGAGGAGAAGGGCCTCGTCAAGCTTGCGGATGAGGAGGCCGATGGACAAGGCGTCGACCAGCAGACCGTTTTTCATCCGCACAAGCTCGACCTGGATATCCCGGACGGTCCTTGTACCATCGATCAGGCCGAGGATGTCCAGCACATCTCCCTGGAGGATGACGGGGTCACGGAGGAGACCCAGAAAATCACGGACCAGTAGCGCCTTCTCCCCCCGGTAGGAAGTCGCCACGACCTCCAGATCTTCTCTTATCGGAGGGACGGGTTCTTCCTTGGCCATCTCGTTTTCCACCCTGATAGAACTACAATTTTTAATTAGAAAATGCAATGGGAGAGGGCATGGGCTCGTTTGGACAAAAAGACTCCCTTGACTCATTGGACTCAAGGGAGCTGAAAGGAGGGTGGGGGGTGGAGAGAGGGATCTTAGCCCTCTCTCCCTTTTTCACAACCTCGGCTTCGCCTTGGATGAGAGTGAATTTGAGCCATCAAGGCTGCGATGGCCTCATCCTTTCATGCCGAATGACGCCTGGCAATCACCTCCCGGGGGGGTTTGGGGGGTGATATTCCGCGCCTCTTCCTCCCCCTTGATACACCCCGGAGAGATAGGAAGACAGGTTGAATTCTGATATAATCCGGGAGAAACGCTTAAAAGGAGGCATCCATGGAGAAAGTCCGCCGCATCGACACCGAAGAGGATGCCATCCATTTCCTCCAGGTCGCTCTGGAGCACGAATGGGCGGTGAGCTTCGAATATGCCATCCACGCCTATTCCATGCCCAAGGGCAAGTATTTCTATGAAGATCCCGTTATGAAGCTGCGCACCGATGCCCGCGCCCAGCTCATCCATATCGGCATCGATGAGATGTACCACAGCCTGCAACTCGGCATCATCCTCCGGCAGATGGGAGCCGACCCGTCTTTCAAGACCGACGAGGTCATCCGCTATCCCAAGATCATCGACAACCTCAAGCGGGACAAGCTGACCGAGGACCTGGTGACAGACCTGTATCAGTCCGCGGAGTGGGAAGAGGGCGCTTTCCCCAAGCTCCAGAATATGGCCTTGAATATTGCCTCTGATGAGGTCCGGCACAGCCGGCAGTTCCAGGTCATGATCCAGACGATGGAGACGGAGGGGGCCACAGAGGCCCTCTGTTTCCGGGAAAGCGCGGAGGCCGCCGCTAACCCCGGAGTCCGGCTCCTTCACGAGATCACCCGGATGGAAAACGAGATGATGCACCGCTATCTCCGTTTCGTCCTGCTCTTCAGCGAACACCAGGACCTGTCTCAGCGGCTCTTCAAGAACTCCATCAACCACATGCGGCACTGGGACAAGAACTCGGGAATCCTGATCAAGCTGGGCAGCGTCGTCCAGATCGAAAACGCCGTGCGCGATCCCGACGGAAAAGAGATCAGCCGCAAACCCATGCCTTCCCTCTACAGCGGCCAGGACCGCCTCTCCGCCCTGGAGTCGCTCATCCCGGCCGAGGAGGAGCTCGTCGGCAAATACGAACGGCTGCTCCCCTTTGTTCCGGAGGGAGAGATCCGCAACCAGATCAGCCTTCAACTCGGCCTCAAGAGGGAACACCTCTTCACCCAGGAATGGCTGCTCAAGAACGCCGGACGGATTAAGGGGCTGACCTAGACCATGAAATCCGTCAAGACCCAGATCAAAAAGTTCCAGTATTTCTATCCTTACACCGTGGCGCTGGTGGGGGCGCGGGCGGAAAACCGGGTGAATTTCATGAGCTGCGCCTGGCACACGGCCCTCTCCTTCGAGCCGCCGCTCTTCGGCGTGCTGATCGCTAAAAAAAGGCTCACCCATGAGGTCATCTCCGCGGCCCGGGAGTTCTCCGTCAACTTTCTCAGTTTCGACCGGGTCAGGCTGTCAGCGCTGATGGGGCGAAAGTCCGGGCACGACATCGATAAAATCAAGGAATTCGCAGTGGGTCTGCGGCCGGCCAAAATCATCAAATCCCCGCTCATAGAAGAGGCCTACGTGGCTTTCGAATGCCGGCTGGCCGAGGTCCGCCCTGTGGGCGACCACGACCTCTTCGTCGGCGAGGTCCTGGCCGTCCACCACGATCCCCAGGCGTTCAACGCCGAGGGCATCCTCAATCCCCTGAAGGTGCAGCCCCTCCTCTACCTGGGATCGGATTTCTACATCACCATCGACCCGGAGACTCTCAAACACATCGTCCCGGATTGAGACCCCACAAGGGCCAGGTCACGGTGGCTGAATATTCAGAGCCACGAATAATTCAGGCGCCATACAACCGACCTCTTCAGGCTCAGGAGCTGATTATCACCCTGCAAAACAATTATATTTCCGGCTGCCACCCCCCCCTAGGAATAAACCAGAAATCATAGACATATAAATAAACCAATGATTCTGGGTAAATAGGCTTGCCCCTGCCTGTCTGGAAAGACTGTGCCAGTTGTTTATTTGCACAGGGCCTGGTTTCATCGGTGCAAAACCAGCCATCTCCACATGGCTTGCCTCGCGTATTTCATTTATTATTGAAAAAATTCTTTAATAGAACTTGCCACGCAACTGATCTGCTCGTCAGTTAGTTCGGGAAACATAGGAAGAGAAAGAATCTCGCTTTGAACTTGATACGCGACAGGAAAGTCGGACGGCTTGTGACCCAAATAACTATAAGCCGGCATGAACGGCAGGGCCGTGGGGTAATGGATTCCCGTCTCAACCCCTTTGGACTTGAGAAAATCGGCCAACTCATCGCGTTTTTCACTTCGGATGACATAGAGGTGGAATATATGAAAGGAATTTTCACGGATTTTCGGCGTTCGGATTTGATCGATGCCGGACAAGAGCCGATTATATGTCAGGGCGTTTTTATTACGGGTAATATTCCATTCATCGATATATTTCAACTTTACGCTTAGTATGG
>JBAUIH010000368.1:0-8513 GCA_049682755.1 Candidatus Aminicenantales bacterium
TCGTGGAAACGGTTCGGGCCGAACAACTCTCCATCGGCCAATTCGTAGAACTCTTCGACCATCTCACCCGGAGTTGCGAGAATCGCGGCGGAGTGGTATAAAGCAGCCGTCCATTGATCGTCAAAGAGGAAAGGTGACGGCGTGAGCTCGGTCCGCTACTACCAGCGGCTGCTTCAGGTTTTTCTCAGCTACAAAAGAAAAAAAACCATTCTCTCTTATCTACCCGTCCGCCTCTGGATTGAAACCACCAGCATCTGCAACCTGCGCTGCGTCATGTGCCCGAACAAGGACCTCAAGAAGGAAGAGAAAGGGTTCATGGACTTCTCCCTTTTCCGGAAGATTGTCGATGAAGCGCGGGATTTCGTCTTCGATGCCAACCTCATCCACCGCGGTGAAGGCCTGCTCCATCCCGATTTCATCCGGATGACCGAATACATCCATTCCGCCGGAATCCGGACCAAGTTCCACACCAACGCCACGCTCCTGGATGAGGAAAAGTCCCGGCAGCTCATTGCCGCTGGTCTCGATCAAATCTCCTTCTCCTTCGACGGCTACGACAAGAAGACTTATGAGAGCATCCGTGTCAACGCCGACTTTGAAAAAACGCTCGGCAACATCGTCCGCTTCCTCGAGGTCAGAAAGGAGATGCGCTCCCGAACGCCTTATACTGTCTTTGAGCTGATCAACTTTCCGGGTCTTTACAAGGACGCAGACAACCGGCAACGCCGACGATTCCTGGACAATTTCCGGGGGCTGCCCCTCAACCGCCTCGAGATCAAGGAAATCCATAACTGGGCGGGAGAGACCGGAGCGGCCCAGCCCGGGAAAAAATATGTTCCGTGCACGTTCCTCTGGCAGGCGCTCATCATCTTCTGGGACGGCACCGTCCTGCCCTGCACCCAGGATTTTCACGGTTACTACCCGCTGGGGAACGTCCGGGATGAGAGTCTGGCCCGGATCTGGAACAACAACAGGCTGGTCCGGCTCCGGGAGAAAATCTTGCGCCGGGATATCGCCGACCTGGAGACCTGTTCTCAATGCGACCGACTGTGGAGAGATCAGATTCTGGGGATCCCCAAGGAATACCTCTGGAAGTTTCTCCTCAGGCGGATGCCGTGAGGTCAGTGCCAACAGGATGAATTGCTTGAAGAGTGGCGGGCATGGTATGATAACCACCACAGAAATGAGACGTTCGACTCACGCGGGCTCGGACTTTTGGCCGGGCCGGCGACTCAATCAAGGCCCCTGCCTAAAAACCATTTCTGCAAGGAGGACGCTGTTGGCAAGCCGGATGAGCCTAAAAAAGACAGCCCTTTCCCTCGCTGTTCTGCTTGTTTTCAATGCCCTTGCTTTCTCCTCCTCTGAGCGGACGATCCGTCAGGGGTCGGTGGAGTTCACCCTCGGCGGCTACGCCATGAACGAGCCGCGGTTCGACGCCGTTTATAATCCCGGCGGGTTGATGGCCGGCTTATCCCTGTCTTCCGCCATCGTCTCCAACGTCAACTTCTATCTGGACATCAAGCACTACTACCGCGAAGGGGAGCTGACCTTCTCCAAGGAAAAGACGATTCTATACATCGTTCCCGTGACCGTGGGATTGCGTTATATCTACCCCTTCGGCCTCTTCAACCCTTATCTCGGAGCCGGCCTGGATTTCTACTTCTTCTACGAGGAAAATCCGATCGGGACGGTTTTGAACCACACCAATGGCATCCATATCACGGGCGGCACTTACATCCGTTTTTCCCGGAGCGTTCCGGTATTGGTCAATATCAGACTTAAATACACCTCGGCCAAGGCCGAACAGAACGGCGTCTCAGTCCAGCTCGGCGGATTCGAGTACGGCGCGGGCCTGGCCTTTGCGTTTTAAGCCCCGTTCCGTCGGGTTTTCTTTCGTCTTCCCTTCCCGGACGCCTTCCTTCGGCCATTGACTTCGCTCCAGCCGTCCGCCTTAAGCAAAAGGGCCCGCTTGTGTTATAATCACCCCAATGAAGACCCGGAGAAAGAAGAAAGCCGCCAAAAAGAAGGAACCTCGGAAGCGACGTTTTCGCTCCACCGAGGTCGTCGGCCTGCTCGTCCTCGTTTTCGCCATCTTCATACTGATCAGCCTGATGAGCTATGATGCCCATGATCCGTCCTGGGCGAGTGCTTCGTCATCCGCCCGAAGCGTCCATAATTACGGCGGCAAAGTCGGCGCCTCATTGGCCGAAGCCGTTCTCCAGGTGTTCGGCTTGGGAGCCTTTCTCCTTCCCGTTGTTCTTGGCGCCTTGTGCGTCCGGACGCTTCTTCCCCGGGATAGCGGTTCATTCTGGCTGAGGATCGGAGGAAGTCTCATCTTGCTTTTCATTCTCGGCGGGCTGTTTTCCATCCTCTTTCAACGTTTTTCCTGGAAAGGAGCCGATATCGAATCGGGCGGGGTCCTTGGCGCCTTCCTGACCTCAGTCCTCATGCCTTACCTCAGCCAGGCCGGAACCTTCATCTTCCTGCTCGCCTTGCTTTTTCTATTCATCCTTTTTTCCACCGAGCTCTCCCTCGGCAAGCTGATCTCTTTTTTTGGCCGGGTTATGCATTTCGCCTTCAAAGAAGTCCGCATCCGGGTGACCGACTACCGGAGATCTAAAGCCAAAGAAAAAATGCGCCAGAAGGTTGTTGATAAATACACCCAACCCCCGGAAACAGAAAAAAAGAAAGAAAAAATGCGGAAAGAACCGGAGAGGGAGGGTGCGGAGGAAGAATCGAAAGGAAAGAAAGAAGAGAAAAAAGAGCTGAAGAAGGGTGTGAAGCCGGAGCCGATCCTCGTCCATCCGCCCCCGCCGGATCAGCCGGAGAAGTTCCTCTTTCCCGAGATGGAAAAGAAAGGCGATTATCACTTCCCTCCGTTCACACTTCTTGATCCCGGCGCTCCTTCCGAGCAGATCGATAAGAGCGAGCTCTATGAGAAAAAGATGCGGATCGAAGAGAAGCTCAAGGAATTCCGCGTCGAGGGCGAAGTCAGGGAGTACCACCCCGGGCCCGTCATTACGACCTACGAGTTCTCGCCCAATCCCGGGATCAAGGTCAGCCAGGTGGCCAACCTCTCCGAGGACCTTTCCCTGGCGCTGGGGGCCGAGTCCGTCCGTATCCAGAGAATCCCGGGGCGCTCTTCGCTCGGCGTGGAGATTCCCAACAACAGGCGGGAGATCATCAAGCTCCGCGATATCATCCAGTCGGAAAAGTTCCTGAAATCACCTTCCAAACTGACCTTCGCCCTGGGTAAAACGATCCACGGCGAGGTCTATATCACCGACCTTTCGATCATGCCCCACCTCCTGATCGCCGGCGCCACCGGCACGGGCAAGAGCGTCGCCCTCAACGCCCTGATCGCCAGCATCCTTTACAAGGCGACCCCCGAAGAAGTCAAACTCATCCTGATCGACCCCAAGAGGCTTGAATTCACCCTCTATGACGGTATTCCCCATCTGCTCACGCCCGTTATCAACGATCCCAAGAAGGCCGGCGGCGTTTTGATGGACGCCATCCGGAAGATGGAAGAACGCTATCATCGCCTCAGCTTCCTCAAGGTCAGGGATATCGTCCAACACAACCATCAGGTCAACAAGATCCTACAGGAAAAAAAGGGGAAGCTCACGGACGAAGAAAAACAGAGGCTCAAGCCGCTCCCTTATATCGTCATCATCATCGATGAATTGGCCGAGCTGATGATGATCGGCGCACAGGAGATCGAATACTGTATCGCCCGCCTGGCCCAGCTCGCCCGGGCGGTCGGGATCCATCTCGTCCTGGCCACCCAGCGGCCGTCCATCGACGTTATCACCGGCACGATCAAGAACAACTTCGCCTGCCGCATCGCTTTCCGGGTCCCCTCGAAGGTCGACTCCCGCATCATCATCGATTCGGCCGGAGCCGACAAGCTCCTGGGGTTGGGGGACATGCTGTTCATGCCGCCGAACTATCCTCGTCTCATCCGCCTCCACTGCGCCTTCATCGCCATCCCGGAAGTCACCCGGCTTGTCAAATATGTCAAGGAACAGAGGGCCCCCGAATTCGACGAAAAGCTCGTCAAATTCATCAAGGCCCCGACCGCCCAGGAATGGGAAGACATGGGTGAGAAGGACGAACTCTACGGCGAGGCGGTCAGGCTCGTCCTGGCCACGGGTCAGGCATCGGCCTCCTGGCTGCAACGAAAGCTCAAGCTGGGATACGCCCGCGCCGCCCGGATCATCGACCAGATGGAACAGGAGGGAATCCTCGGCCCCTCGGAAGGGAGCAAGCCGCGGGAGATCCTGGTCGACCCGCAGACCTACCTGGGGAAAAAGGACCGCGAAAAGGAGTCCTAGTTGCTCTCCCGCCTGAGAATCCGGCGCCGCGCCAGGAAGGCTCTCCAGGATCTCCCCCTGCAAGACGCCCTGGGGCGGGCCTCGCGCCAACACAATCAGAAATACCTCCAGACCAGCAAGGACATTCCCTGGGAAG
Organism: Candidatus Aminicenantales bacterium; assembly: GCA_049682755.1. Lineage (GTDB taxonomy): Bacteria > Acidobacteriota > Aminicenantia > Aminicenantales > UBA8522 > UBA8522. The sequence continues at coordinate 4,474 of JBAUIH010000368.1, forward strand.
ACTATAAGCGAAAGGCCAGGGCCATCCGGGAAAAAAACGTCGGCCGGCTGCCGGACCTGATCGACCGGTTCACCCAGGAAGCCGAAAAGGCCGGCGCTAAAGTCCATCGGGCCTCCGGTCCCGAGGAGGCGATCGATGCCGTCCTCAGGGTCGCCCGGGAGAAGAAGGCCCGGCTCATCGTCAAGTCCAAGTCCATGGTCAGCGAGGAGATCGGTCTCAACGCGGCCCTGGAGGGTGACGGGTTCCAAGTCGTCGAAACCGACCTTGGGGAGTGGATCATTCAGCTGGCCGGGGACAGACCTTCCCATATCACCGCGCCGGCGCTCCACCTGACCAAGGAGAAGATCGCCGGGATTCTGACCCGCCGCCTCGGGCGCGCCGTGCCGGCCGACGCCCAGGAGATCGTCCGGGTCGCCAGGGCGGAGATGCGCAAGAATTTCATCCAGGCCGATATCGGCATCTCCGGAGCGAACTTCGCCATCGCCGAATCAGGGACCCTGGTCATCGTGAGCAACGAAGGAAATGTCCGCCTGGCGACGACGCTTCCGCCCGTCCATATAGCGGTGGTGACGGCGGAAAAATTCGTTGAGACCCTGGAGGAGGCGGCTGTATTGCTCAAGGCGCTCACCGTCGCCTCGGCGGGCAAAAAGCTGACCTCTTACGTATCTTTCATCACCGGGCCGAGTTCGACCACCGACATCGAGAAAGAGCACATCGTCGGAGTCCATGGACCCGAGGAGGTCCATATCATCATCCTCGACGGCGGCCGTCTGGCGCTGGCCGACAGCGAGGACTTCAAGGACATCCTCTATTGCCTGAAGTGCGGCGGCTGCATGCTGGTCTGCCCGGTGTTCCAGTCCGTCGGCGGCCATGTCTTCGGCGGCCCCGTTTATCCAGGCGGCATCGGGACACTGCTGACGGCCATGACCCGTTCGCTCGGAGAATCTCTTAAGACGCTCGGCTTCTGCGCCGATTGCAAGAAATGCGAAGAGTTTTGCCCCGTGGGCATTCCCACGGGAGATCTTCTGCTGAAGATAAAGAACCTCCAGGGCGCAGGATTCGGGGAAAAAAGCCTGTCCCGGTTATTCAAGTCCAGGGCCCTGCCCGAAAAGGGGGCCGCCGTCCTGGCCGTTTTGCAAAGGGCCTGGCAAAAGGAGGGTCATCTCCGACGCCTGCCGCTCGTCTGGGCGAAAGGCAAAAGGATCCCTGTTCTGAAACCGCGCCCGGCCCGTCCGGATGTTTCTGGGAAGGGGCCCAAAGCGTATCTTTTCCAAGGCTGCCTGGTCAAGTATTTTTTTCCCGAGGTCAGGGAGAGTGTTGTCAGCTCCCTGTCCCATTTCGGCTACCGGGTGGTCGTGCCTCCGGATCAGATCTGCTGCGGCGCGCCCAGCCTCCATCTCGGTGACGACAAGGCAGTCCGCGCCCTGGCCGGGCAAAACCTGGCCTCATTCGCCAAAGAAAATCCGGATGTCATCATCACCATCTGCCCCACTGGATATTCCCTCCTCAAGAACCACTATCCCAGGATCGATCCCCGGGCCGTCCGCTTCAGCGGCCGGGTTCAGGATTTCACCGCTTTCATCATTTCCAAGGGACATCGGCCTCAGGCCAAGGCCGAAGGCCGCCAAAAGGTTTATTATCATTACCCCTGCCACTCTCTCGGCGAACTCCGGACCGGCGAAAAACCGCCTTTCCTCCTGCGCGCTCTCGGATTCGACCTGACCGAGCAGCAAGAGCCTCCTTTGTGTTGCGGGTTCTGTGGTGTTTTTTCCGTCAAGAATCCCGAGATCTCCGCCCATCTCTGGGGGAAGAAGAAGGAAGACATTCTCAAGAATGAAGCGGCCATGGTCGCCACGGACTGTCCCGGCTGTCTTTTCCAACTCCGGTCGGGGCTGGGAACCGGGCCCAACCCAGTCCCGGCTTATCACACCGCGGAAATTCTCGCCGGGCTTTTAGAGCCGGCCCCGCCCGCCGAAAGGGCAAAGTCCCGGACAAGCCGGGATTGCCAAGGAAAGGATGCAAAAGAAAATCAGTGAATGGTGGGCAAACGGAGGGTCCTCAGGGTATCCAGTTTGGCCTTCTGCCATCTGTCCTGAGGAATAGAGAGAAAGACCTCGACCAGTTCGGGATCGAACTGACTGCCGCTGTGCCGTTCGATCTCATGCCGGGCGTCTTCAAAGCTCCGTCCCTTCCGGTAGGGCCGGTCTGAGGTGATGGCATCCACCGTGTCGGCGATGGAAAAGATCCTGGCCTCGAGGGGGATCTGTTCGCCGGCCAGACCGTAGGGATATCCTCTGCCGGCGAAATCCTCGTGGTGATAGAGGACGACTTGCGAGGCCATTTCCAAGAACGAAAACCCCTCGATGAGTTTGAAGCCGAGAAGGGGATGGTCCTTGATGATCTCTCTCTCGATCATGGTCAGCGGGCCCTTTTTCTTCAGGATCGATTCGGGGACGCCGATCTTCCCGATGTCATGGAGCAGGGCGCCTCTTTCCAGGTCGACCAGATACTTCTGGTCTTCGATGCCCAGTTCGCGGGCGAGGAGGAGTGTGTAGTTGGCCACGAACTGGGAGTGTCCGACCGTATCTTCGTTGTCGTCCGTGGCGGCGATGAACTGAATCAGGTTGGAGTTGAAAAACCGCTGCTTTTCGGCGAAGCCGCTGTCGTCAAGCCCGTCTCTATCCCGGAAGATCTGTTCGTACCAATGGCTGAGGTCTTTCATGGCCTCCTTGGCCATGAAGATCCTGTGGAATCGGGTGCTCAATCCATTCCATGAGGAATAGCGATCCGCGCTCGTCGACGATCCCAGAAAGTCCTCGTTCCCCCGGAGGGCGAACATGTATTCGTTCTGGCTCAGAGAGAGAGGGAAGGCGCTCCGGGCGCCCCTCCGGTCCTCGATAAACAGGCGGTCCTCTTTTTCAGGCTCGAGCTTCCTCGACAAGCCCGTCGTTTCTGGCATGGGAACGAGACTTCTCATCTTTAACTCGCATACCTTTAGTCGCTTTTGCCCCCTTAAGATTGAATTCTGACTGGAGATTTGTTCTATGCCAATCAGGGAGGGCCTGAATCATGCCCGCGTTTCTCCCGAATTGACCGAGGCGAAGGTTTGGGTGAGTAGCCCCCCTCTATAGAGGGGAGTTTTTTCGCGGAAATCCACCCTTGTTAAGGACTTGGGCGCCCTATATAATGGATTTATGGTACAGACGTCTGCCCAAGTCGACCTCGACGAGATCGTCGTCAAATACCGGCCTGTCGTCAGCTTCAAGGTCAAGAAATCCCTGGGTGTCCGGACGCCGGACTGGGAGGACGTGGTCAACGAGGTCATCACCCAGGTGATCGAGAAAGTCGCCAAGGGAGAATTCAGGGGGGAATCCTCGATCGGAACGTTCATCTACACGATCACGTCGCGCCGCATCATCGATCACATCCGGCAAAAAACGAAGGTCCTCAAAGCCATCCCCGAGCCCAAGCCCCTGCCCGATCCTTGCGAGAACGCGGAAAACAGGGAAAGGGCCCGGATTCTGGCCGAGGCCATCCAGCAGCTCAAACCCAAGTTCAAGGAGGTCCTGGATCTCTACTATTACCAGGAGCTGTCCCGGGACGAGGTGGCCCAGCGCCTGGGCATCTCTCCCCGCCGGGTCAGCGAGCGGATCAACTATGCCCAAAAACTCCTCCGGAAGATGATCAAGCCATGAAATTTTTCCATATTTCCTTCCCTCCGGCGACTAAATCGTTGAAACCGGAGAAAGGTGAACGAGCATGAAAAAATGTCAGTATGCCGACGAGATCGATGATTATCTCCTGAATAGATTGGAAGGGGCGGCCAAAGAGCAGTTCGAAGAACACTATTTCAACTGTCCGAGCTGTTTCCAGGCGATGGAAGAGCGTGACGCCCTGATCTCCACGATCAAGTCCCGCGGCGCCTGGATCTTCAAGCCGAAGCCGGCGGCCGGACGGAGGGATTGGGTGCCCGCCTGGAAGCGGGCCGTGGCGTCTTTCACACCGAGGCAGTGGGCGACGGTCGGCGCCGCCGCGGTCGT
>JBAUIH010000369.1:0-2903 GCA_049682755.1 Candidatus Aminicenantales bacterium
TTCTCGCCCCCTCCGGGACCTCAGGCTTTCTCACCCGGACCCTCCAGGCTCGCTTGAGAGAGATGCCCACAGGAACGACGTTTGCCGGCCGCTATCAGATCATCGAAGAACTGGGGCGGGGGGGGATGGGTGAAGTCTACAAGGCCCTGGACCTGAAGGTCAAAGAAAAAGTCGCCCTGAAGCTCATCAATCCGGAAGTAGCCGCCGATCCCAAAACCATAGAGCGGTTCTCCAACGAGCTCCGCCTGGCGCGCAAAATCCGCCATAAGAATGTCTGCGGCATGTACGATCTGGGAGAGGCCGAGGGTTCTCACTACATCACCATGGAGTACGTCCAGGGCGAAGACCTCAAGAGCATGATCCGGATGTCGACGGGTCTCACCACGGGGACCGTTCTCAGCCTCGGGAAACAGGTGTGCGAAGGCCTGGCCGAAGCCCACGGTCTGGGGGTCGTCCACAGGGACCTCAAGCCCCAGAACATCATGATCGACAAGGGCGGGAATGCCAAGATAATGGATTTCGGGATCGCCCGCTCCCTGCGGGAGAGGGGCATCACCGGTCCGAGCGTGATCATCGGCACTCCCGAGTATATGTCGCCGGAACAGGCGGAGGCCAGGGAAATCGACCGGACATCGGACATCTATTCCCTCGGCGTGATCCTGTATGAGATGGCCACCGGCCGCGTGCCTTTTGAGGGAGATACGGCCCTCGGCATCGTCCTCAAGCACAAAACGGAGATGCCGAAAAACCCGAAACAGATCAACCCGGGTATCCCCGACGATCTCGCCCGGCTGATCCTCAAATGCCTGGAGAAGGACAAGGCCATGAGGTATCAGTCTGCCGCGGAGGTGAAGGCGGAGCTCGAAAAGATCGAAAAAGGCATCCCCACAACAGAGAGGATCGTCCCCGAACGCAAGCCCTTCACCTCGCGCGAAATCACGGTCAAGTTCAACCTGAGGCGACTTCTCGTTCCCGGGCTTGCCGCCGTCGCGCTGGTCATCCTGGGGCTGGCCATCTGGAAGCTTGTTCCACGGCAAAAAGCCGCTCCCGTCCTCGCCCCAACGGACAAGCCGTCGCTGGCGGTCATGTATTTCAAGAACAACACCGGAGATCCGGCTCTGGACCATTGGAGGACCGCTCTCTCCGACCTTTTGATCGCCGACCTCGCCCAGTCCAAATATGTCCGGGTTCTGAGCGGGGACAGGCTTTTCGACATCCTGAGACAACTGGACCTTGTGGAGGCCAAATCGTATACGAGAGAAGAGCTTAGGAAAGTGTCTTCACAGGGAAGGGCCAGCCATATCCTTGTGGGAGATTTCACCCGGGCGGGCGAGAATTTCCGGATCAACATGGTCCTCCAGGAGGCCGCCACGGGTGAGCTCCTGGGATCCGAATCGGTGGACGGAAAGGGCGCCGAGAGTCTCATATCCATGGTTGACGACCTGACGAGAAGGATCAAGGCGAACCTCCGGCTGTCCGAAGACGCCATCGCCGGCGACATCGATGAGGAAGTGGGGAAGATCACAACAAGCTCCGCCGAAGCATACACATACTACAACGAGGGACGGAACCTCCATCATCGGGGGCAATACCGGGAAAGCATCCAGGCGATGGAGAGGGCGCTGGCCCTGGACCCCGAATTCGCCATGGCCTACAGAAGCATGGCCATGGCCTATAACAACCTCCTCATGTTTTCCGAGAAAACGAAATATCTGAAGAAGGCCTTTGACCTGGCCGGGCGATTATCGGAGAGGGAGCGCTTGTTGATCCAAGGAGAGTTCCTGCGGGAGAGTGAAAAGACCTACGATCAAGCCATCGAGGCCTACACCCGGCTTCTCGAGCTCTATCCGGATGACACCATCGGAGGCACGAATTTGGGGGTCATCTACTCAGAGATTGAAGATTGGGACCGGGCGATTGAAATTTACGAGAGGCAAATCCAGAGAAAGGATCAGTCATTTTTCCCCTATGTCAACCAAGCCGAGGCCTATCGACATAAAGGGATGTACGATAGGGCCAGGGACGTCCTCGAGCTGTACATCAAGTATTTTGGTGACAGCGCCAGGCTCCGCGAGGACCTGGCTCAGAACTATTTTTTTCAGGGCAAATACGAAGCGGCCCTGGAAGAAACGAAACGCGCGCTCTCCCTGGATCCCAGGAGCATCATGTCGGTGATCAACCAGGGGATCATCGCTCATGCGCGGGGAGATCTGGCAGAGGCGGAAAAAGCGTATCTCCGGATTCTCGAAACAGATGAGCTGGGATACCATTTATATGCCAGGACGCTTCTCGGCTCCCTCAATTTGATGAAAGGAAGACTCGGCGACGCGACGGAGCAATTCGAACGCGGCGCAGAGCTGGCGGGAAAACTCGGCGACAGCTGGTGGGAGTGTGTTTTCCACACTTCTTCCTCCGGCGCCAATCTCGGGTTCGGAAGGCCGGCAGAAGCGTTGAGGCAGAGCGAAATCGCCCTGGACATCGCTCAGAAGGCGTCCGCTGAGCTGAGATGGCAGAGGCGCGCGCTGTTTCTTAAAGGGCTGATCCAGCTCGGGATGGGATTGACCGCTGAGGGCGCTCGGACGGCCGAAGAGCTCAAGGCGCTTGTCGATGAAGGAATGAATAAAAAAGAGGTCAGGCTCTATCATCATCTCCGGGGAATGATCGAACTCCAGAAAAAGAACTATAGCCAGGCGATTGAATATTTCAGGGAGGCCAGCCTCCTGTTACCGCAGCCGGGCGAGCTCGGACCGTACACAAACGACCAGGCCGCATTCACAGAGTCTCTGGCACTCGCCCATTATTATGCCAGAGATCTCGATAAGGCCCAGCGGGAGTTCGAAAAAATCGCTGGGTTCAGCACAGGGCTTCTGTATTCCGGGAACATCTATGCCCGGAGCCTCTAC
>JBAUIH010000370.1:0-7022 GCA_049682755.1 Candidatus Aminicenantales bacterium
CTTCGATCGCTCCACTCTCTCGCAATGACACTGTGACACAGTCTCTCAAGGGAGAGGGGAATAAATAGGACCGTCCCCAGTTTCTTTGGACCGTCCCCATTTTTGTTTTTGCTCCCCATGGCCTCCGTCACTTTCAATCCTGAAGATCCATATAGGGGGCTCATCCCCCCGAAGTACCATTACAGATTGGCCTTGCTGTATGAGCGGAAAGGCCTGAAGGCCAAAGCGAAGGCCCAATATCAGCGCTTCCTCGGCCTCTGGAAGGACGCCGACGCCGGCCTGCCGGAAGTCGAGGATGCCAGGAAGAGACTGGCGGGGCTGAAGGGCTAAGTTGACTCTCTCCCCTATTCCTTGATAACCTTTAGCCACACCTGATAGAAGGGAGCAACAGTGGCCGTCAAATGCCCGAAGTGTCATTCTGAGAATCCCGAGACCAAACAGTTCTGCGCTGATTGCGGGACGCAGCTGGTCCGGGGACATGAACCGAATTCCCCAGAATTCGGTATCGTGTCCCCGAAGTTGCCAACAGAAACCCTTCAGATGCCCGTCCATGAACTGTCCACCGGCTCCACCTTCGCCGGCCGATACCAGATCATCGAGGAGCTGGGCAAAGGGGGCATGGGTAGGGTCTACAAAGTCTTTGACACAGATATTAAGGAAAAGGTGGCTTTGAAGCTGCTGAAGCCTGAAATTGCCTCAGACAAAGAGACCATCGAACGGTTTTCGAATGAGCTGAAGTATGCCCGCAAGATCAGCCACCGCAATGTCTGCCGGATGTATGACCTTGCCAAAGCAGAAGGGACGCACTTCATCACGATGGAATATGTTCAGGGCGAGGACCTAAAGAGCCTGATCCGGATGTCCAAGCGCCTGGAAGTGGGTACAGCCGTCTCTATAGCTAAGCAAATCTGCCAAGGTCTGGCTGAGGCCCACAGATCGGGAGTTGTTCATCGTGACCTAAAGCCAAGCAACATCATGATTGACAGAGAAGGCGATGCCAAGATCATGGACTTCGGGATCGCCCGGTCGCTCCGGGGGAAAGGGATCACGGGGGCCGGGATGATGATTGGCACCCCAGAGTTCATGAGCCCGGAGCAGGTCGAGGGAAAAGACATCGACCAGAGGTCGGATATCTATTCGCTGGGTATCATCCTGTATGAGATGGCCACCGGCCGTGTGCCGTTTGAGGGGGATACGGCCTTAAGCATCGCCCTGAAGCATAAGACAGAGATCCCCAAAGACCCGCGGGAGTTCAACCCGCAAATCCCCGAAGAGCTGAGCCGTTTGATCCTGAAATGCATGGAAAAAGAGAAAGAAAGAAGATACCAGCGGGTCGATGAAATCCTCGCGGCACTGGCCGCGATAGAATCCCGCACGCCCACTACCGGCATTGCCGCGGCAAAGGCCCCCGACACAGAAAAAATATTAGAGGCGCGATGGAAAAAATCCATTGCCGTGCTCCCTTTTTCGAACCTCAGTCCGGAGAAAGAGCAGGAGTACTTTTGCGACGGCCTGAGCGAAGAGATCATCAACGCCCTGAGCCATATCCGGGAGCTGAGGGTTGTGGCCCGCACCTCAGCCTTTGCCTTCAAAGGAAAAGAGATCGATATCCGCGAGGTCGGAGAAAAACTGAACGTGGGCGCGGTTCTGGAAGGGAGCGTGCGGAAATCCGGACAGCGCTTGCGCATCACCGCTCAGCTCGTCAATGTCGAGGACGGTTACCATCTCTGGTCCGGCCAATTCGACAGGGAAATGAAGGATATTTTCGACATTCAGGAAGAGATATCGCTGACCATCGTGGATCACCTGAAGCTCAAACTGTTGAAAGACGAGAAGGAAAAGATCCTCAAGCGAGCCACGGAAGATCACGAAGCTTACGATTATTATCTGAAAGGACGCTATTTCTGGTATCGACGCCAAGAAAAAGACTTCCAAAGAGGCCTCCAGTATTTCGAGCAGGCCATCGAAAAAGATCCCGGTTATGCTCTGCCGCACGTGGGGATAGCCGACACGTTCAATTTATTCGGAGTCTGGGATTTCATGCCGCCCCACCAGGCCTATTCGCGAGCCAAGATGGCGGCGAAAAAAGCCTTGGAGATCGACCCCGAGCTGGCCGAGGCCTACGCCTCTCTAGGCTGGATCGCCTTGTTTTATGACTGGGATTGGCCGGCGGCTGAAGAACATTTTTTGAAGGCCATTCAGATGAAACCGGATTATGCCCTCGCCCATCACTGGTATGGGAATTGTTTATTCTGCACGGGGCGTTTTGACGAGTCCATCGGGAGATGCAACAGGCGCGGGAACTGGAACCTCTCGAGCCGGTCAACCCCGCGCATCTGGGCTTGGCTCTCTTCATGGCACGGCGTTTCGACGAATCGATCGGAGAACTCCGCAAGGTCATAGCGTCGGACCCGGAGTTGTGGGTCGCTCATTGGTATCAGTCGATGAATTTTTTGAGCAAAAAAATGTGGGGCGAAGCGATCGCCACGCTTCAAAAACTCGTCGAACTCACCGCAGGATCTGTAATTGCATTGTCCTATTTGGGTTTGGCTTATGGCCTGGCAGGAATGAAGGATGAAGCTTTCAAGATCCTCGAACGGCTGGACGGGCTGTCGAAGGATCGCTATGTCGGGTCCTTATGGAGGGCGCTGGTTTGGTTGGGTCTCGGACAGAAGAATGAGGCTTTGGAGAATCTGGAAAAGGCCTATTCAGAGAGAGAATCCCTTATGGCCTGTCTCAAGGTTCAGCCCGTTTTAGACAGCCTGCGCCCGGAGCCGAGGTTCCAAGCGCTTCTGAAAAAAATGAATCTGGAATAACCCGCAGCTTTTTGATCCGCCATGAGCAATCCCCAACCTTATCTTGACATCTCCTGGGTCGCGATTTATGCTCTCTGAGAATCGCCGGAAATGTCGCTTTTACTGGAGGAGGAGAAAATGTTAAGGCATATCGTCATGGTCAATTTCAAAGCTGAGGTCGGGCAGCGCGAGAGAGATGAATTTGCCAAAAAGGCTGCTGAAACACTTGCGCAAGTCCCAGGAACGAAAAATATTATCATGGGACAAGCCTCAGAAGTAGAAGGCAAAGCACGCTATGGCGCAGCTCTATTTATCGATTTTGACAGCGAAGCCGCCTTTAAAAACTATCTTGCTCATCCTATACACAAAGCCGTAGAAGCACAAATGCCTTCTATGTTGAGTGAGTTCCTTATTTCAAATTATTTATACTAGGGTTAGAAAGAGCCCCGTCCGAGCTGACAAGAGAGGACTCTTATAGATTTATAGCCCCCGTTTTCCTTCTCATAGACCCTATCAGAAAGTTCTAAATTCGTATATTCGCCCACCCTGCCTTTTCCTCATAAAAACTCCCTTAGCATAAGCATCTTGCCAAGTCCCTAGTTTGGTATAATTTTCAACGATTTTCCACTTTCAAGGTAAAATCAAAGTTGAGTTATCTTTTGAAATCTTTGATCCTTAGATCCCCTTCACAATTTGACATTGGAACTTGTTCAGATTTATCATTTCTAGCGATGGGATAGGGGCAAAAAAGAAAATCGTTATTCTCTCATCTCATCTATCTCAAAAAAGGAGGCTATCATGAAAAAGGGTTGGGTGAAGAGTGTTTTTGTCGGCGCCACTATTTTGGCAGTCTGTGCAATGTTCTTGGCGTTACAGCCGGCTCCAGCAAAGGTTCGCATCGGGACATTTGACTCCTGGGCTGTCGCCATAGCCTACGCCCGCTCCGCTATGTTCGCCCCGATCATGAAGGAGTGGAAGGATAAATACGAAAAAGCCAAGGCCGAGAAAAACGAGGCGGTGATTAAAGAATGCGAAGCCTGGGGCCCCAATTATCATCGCTTTCAGATGCTCCAAGCCTTTAGCATCGCCTCAGTCGCTGATATCCTTGAAAAGGTCAAAGATCAGCTGCCCAAGGCAGCCCAAGAGGCCGGAGTAGGTATTCTTGTGAGCAAATGGGAACTTGCCTACCAGAACCCATCCTTTGAGATCGTCGATGTGACATCACATTTAGTGAAGATTTTCAATCCCGACAATCAAACACTCAAGATCCTCGAGGAACTGTCAAAACAGCCTCCAATCCCATTATACGAAGCGCTGCAAATGAAGGAAGATGAGTAGGACGTACAATCTCTTCATCCTCGTCGTCGTGTTCATCGGCCTGATCGCCATTATTGTCCCCTTCATCAGCTAATCGAGACTCAAATCAACTGAAGAGATTTAATCTGAGCAGCGACGCAGTGACGCCTCAGAAAAGTTCTAAAATTGGACGTTAACCCACCCTACTTCATTTTCTTTTCTTGATTTGATTTATTGGCTAATCAGAGCGTTTTCTTGCCGCTTCTCTGCTTAACGAAGGTGAGCCATTTGGGAATTTCATTAGGACGACTACCCGTCAAAACGCCGCGATCAGGCCTTTGAGGCTCACAAAATCCACCTTCGCCCCCTGATAATCCCGGCGAAACGCCTGCTCAACGTCTTGTGCGACAACCAGGTTCGATCCGTGCGGATATAACCGACGAAAAACCTTGAGATTGGCTGAGTCGAATTGGCCGGCTGACCATTTGCATTCAATGGCGGTGATCTCCTGGGGATTCTTCTGGAGCACAAAATCAACCTCGTGCCGCTGCTTATCGCGCCATGTCCGGATGTCCCGTCTTTGGAGCTTGGCGTGAATTTCGTTCAGTACATAATGTTCCCAGAGCAAACCGAGGTCTTCCGACCTGAGACTCCCCCACCCCTTGTAATGAGAGACGAATCCCGTATCGAAAGCGTAGACCTTTGGCACAGACACAATCTCGGTCGCCCGATGTGTGCTGAAGGGCCGGATGACATGGACAACAAACGTGGCCTCAAGGACAGCCAGGTAATTGCTGATCGTCGTCCGGCTCACTTCGCATGGTCTGGAAAACCTGGTGGCCTCAAATACCCCCCCGCTCTGGGCAAACAGAAGTTCGCAAAACCGGCCGAATGAGTAACGGCGCTCGAGACGGAAGAGCTCCTGGATGTCCTTGGCCCAAAAAGCGTCCATCCATTCCTGGAAATCGCGTTCCGGGGTTTGTTTGGATAAAAAGAAGGGTGGCAGTCCACCACGATGCAGCCGGTGCTTCATGTCCGTGGAGCCGAAATCCAATAGGTCATCAGAAACCATGGGCGTGAGCCAGATTTCAACTTTTCGGCCAGCCAGAGTATCCCTGAACCGAGTGGACGCCCCCAGCGTGGATGAACCCGTGGCAACAATCTTGATGTCGGAAAAATGATCGGCGGCGATTTTAAGCAGCTCGGACGGATTAGCCAAGCGGTGAATCTCGTCGAGGACCAGCCTTTTCCCCTTCCGGCTATCAAGAAAATCTTCAGGGTCTTCCAAAAGACGGCGGGTCCTGGGCAGCTCGCAGTCGAAATATTGGATGTCCGGCAAGGATCGACAAAGGAATGTTTTTCCGACTCGCCTGACGCCGGAAATCCACAGGACGGACTTCTTTATCCAAGAATCCTCGATCAATTTCTGCCAGAAGTGACGGGTTTTGATCATAGCGACTGCATTATAACCTGTTAGATTACCAAATGCAAATAGTATTGCAAATAGTAATACTCGATGAAAAAATATTTGCCTTTAATCTATCGTGCAATACCTGCGAGCTGATGAGGCAGAAAGGAAGGACTCGCTTCGGCTTAATCCACATCGATGACATTGCGAAGAGGCCGACACTTTTCTGCTTTGTCAACAAGGCCTTAATTCCTCTTAAGGCTCTAATGTCCCCGAGAAGGTGCGCGCCCTTCCGGTCCGATCAATCGTGCAGCAGAGTCCCGAGTTTCCCCAGGATCTCGCCAACGGCGGTCTCGGGTAGAGCACAAATCCGGACTGCCGAGCGCGACCTCCAATCCAGGCTCTTGACCTGCTGTCAAGCGATTCGACTCGGGAGAATTTGGTGATAAGCACCCACCCGATCTGAGAAAACGCAAGGGGGAAACTGCCCGGACAGAGATTCCGCCGGAAGCATCTCCATTTATGTGATTCAATCTATAGGATTTTGGTTTTCGGCTGCGCTGTCCGAGTAAGCCCCTTGATGTTGATTTTGCCATCCAGCCACCATGGGGAAGTATAGATGAGGGCTCGAAGAGGTGTCAAGGATAGTCGGGAATGGCTCCAGGCGGGCTAAAAATCAGCGGGGGCGCATCAAAGCGCCTGAAATGACCCGGACCTCTCCTCTCGGTCAAAAAGGGAATCACGAAAAATACTCGCCGCCAGTCTCGGCGGCCATCAGGAGTTCCTGATACTAGAAACCCAAGAACCTCGCGGGCGAAGAGCTCGGCTAGCCGCGAGTCGTCGATCCGGGGGATTTTATGGAAGAGGCCCGCTTTGTCCACCCCGCCCTCGGTCACCAGGAAATGGAGGTGGGGGTGGGGATTCATCCGGGCGCCGAAGGTCTGGATTGAGGCGATAATCCCGGGCATGAGCTTGCTGCCGGTTACGACCTCGATATAATAACTCATTGAGCGGAGAGCGAAGCGGCAGAGTGAGCCCAGCAGCCGGCGATTGTAGCGGAAGAAGATCCGCAGCATCCTGGGAATGGTGAAGACAACCTGGCGGTGGGGGACATCCAGAAGAAGCTCCTCTCTCATCCACTCGCCCCACTCTTCAAGGCGCTTTGCGTGGCAGGAAGGACAAAATCCTCTAATATGCTGTGCACAGCATATCCTCGAGTGCGGCAGGAGAACATCAGCAATCGCTCCTCCCCACAGTCGGGACAGCGGATGCGGGCAAATCCGCAACGGGGGTTACCGCAGTCAAGATAGCGCTCGACGACCTCCCTGATGATGGGCCGAAAGAAGCCGTATTGCTTCTCAAAGCGGCTCTCGTACTCGATTAGGAATCGGTCGAAATAGTGAAAAAGAACGCGGTAGAGGACGGTGCGCTCGGGATGCCGGGGACGATACATGCCCGCCATGGCGGGAAAAAGGCCTCAAGAAACGGGCCATAGTCACGGGAATGACCACGTCCCCCTGAAC
>JBAUIH010000371.1:0-4398 GCA_049682755.1 Candidatus Aminicenantales bacterium
CATCAAATCGATCCGGATCTCGCATTGCCAGAATATCGGAAGCTTCCGTTCCAGGATGAGATTCGACATCTCCTCCATGCGCTTCTGGCTGAGGTTGAAGGTATCGTCGTAGAAGTGGACGGTGCGGACCCCGTAATTTTGGATGTGCGATTCGATCTCCCGGACGACATTCTGTGGGCTCCTCGTCCGCACCGCCCGACCCCAGTTGATCGGGGTCGCGCAGAAATTGCAGTTGAAGGGGCAGCCGCGGCTGGTCATGATGTTGACGGCGGGGAGAAATCCCCGTCCCGGGACTTCGACCCGAAAGTTGTATTTCTCGAAGGGAATGAGATGGAAGGCGGGGAAGGGGAGGGAATCGAGGTTGAAGATGGGCGAGCGGAAAGGGTTGACGATGATTCGGTTGTTCGAGCGGTAAGAGATTCCGGACACGTGGCTGATGCCGTTGACCTCACGTTTCCTTTCGAGCGCCCGGCAGAGATCGAGAGTCGTCTCTTCGCCCTCGCCGCGGACGACAATGTCGAGTTCGGGGATATGGTCGAGAGCATCCTCCGCAGCCATCGAGGCGTGCGGCCCGCCCATCACCGTCAGCGCCTGAGGGAAGGCCCGTTTCGCCCGCCTCACCAGGTCGAAACTCTGAAAGCGGTTTTCGGTGGTCGAGGTCACGCCGACGATGTCGGGCCGCCGGTCGCGGATTTTCTTTTCGATCTCGCGCCAGCCGAGTTTCAGGATATCGGCCGGGACGATCTCGACCTCGATGCCTTCTCTTTCCAGGACGGCTCCGATCGAGAGAAGCCCCAAGGGAGGCATGGACGAGCCCTTGGACCAGCGCTCGGCGAAGTAACCTCCCGGGGGAACGAAAAGCTGGACTTTCATCCGTCTATTGAATCAATTCCTGCTGTTTCTCCAGTTTGACCGAATAGAGCTTGGTGATATTGGGCTCGGCCATGGTCGTCCCGTAGATGTAATCGGCCACCTCCATAGTCTTGTAGTTATGGGTAATGACGATGAACTGGGTGTCCTTCTTAATCTCCTTCATGAGGTCGAGGAAGCGGGCCAGGTTGACGTCGTCCAGGGCGGCGTCCACTTCGTCCAGGATGCAGAACGGTGTCGGCCGGTAGCGGAACAGGGCAAACAGGAAGGCCAGGCTGGTCAGGCTCTTTTCCCCGCCCGAAAGCAGGGCGATGTTCTGGACCTTCTTTCCGGGAGGCTGGGCGATGATCTCGACGCCGCTCTCCCGGGGATTGGTCTCATCCTGGAGCTTGATTTCGGCGTTCCCACCCTTGAAAAGCAGAGTGAAAACTTCCTGAAAGCCGTTGTTGACTTCCCTGAGGGCCTCGAGGAACCGGGCCTCGCTTTCCTCGTCGATCTTGCGGATTGCCTCCAGGGTGGAGTCGATGGACTGGCGGAGGTCGTCCCGCTGCTGGACCAGGAAGTCGTGGCGTTCCTTGTGACTGAGGTATTCTTCCTCGGCCATCAGGTTGACGGTTTTAATCCTCTGGAGACTCTCTTCGGCCTCGGCCAGCTGCTCCTCGATCTCGGCATCGGTCAGTTCGAATTCCGGCTTCTCTGCTTTGACCTCATGGAGGGTCTTCTTGAGCTCCTGCCAGCACGTCTCCTCCAGGTTGACCATATCCCGGTCGATTTCGGCCCTGGCGATCTCCCACCTGACCCGGTCTTCCTTTTTCCGCTCAAGATCTTCCCGCAACGCGGCGAGCTTTTTATCCAGGTCTTCGGCTTCGGTCTGCTTCTGCAGGAGGTCTGCTTCCTTCTGGGCGAGCCCGGCGCGTTTGGCCGTCTTTTCGGCCTCGAGGTCCCGGGCTCTCGTCTCAAGGGAGGCGGCCGTCTTTCGGGATGATGTTTCTTCTTCGCCGGATTGCTCAGCCTCCCGGCGGAGAGAGGAGATCTTCTGCCTGGTGGACTCATCCCGTTCGCTGAGTTCCTGCATCAGGGCGGCGATGTGGCCGAGTCTTTCCTTGAGCAGAGCGGTGTCGGCACGGAGACCGATCGCTCGTTTTTCCTCCTCTACTGTTTTTCCTCGGCTGGCCGCAAACTCCCTTTCTTCGACCTCGATCCTGGCTTTGAGCGCCAACTCTTCTTCGGTCAGACGGCCGATTTCCTCGAGAGCCGCTGCCTGCTTCGAGGCCAGGTTCTGTTTATCTTGGCGAAGGAGCTCCAGTTCTTTTTCCAGAAGAGCCACGCTGCCGGCGGTTCTTTCCCGCTCCGCCTTATCGACGATTTCCCTTTTTTCCAGCTCGTGGATTTTCTTCTTCAGTTCCTCCACGAGAACGGCCGCAGAGGCGACATTCTCATCGAGCAGTCCGATTTCCTGTCCGCTTTTCTCCAACTCGACGGCCAGGGGTGTCATTTCGTCGTCGAGCCGGGTGAGGCGGTCTTGGAGTTTCCGGATCTCCTGCTCGATGGCGAAGATGCCCTCCTCGCGCCGGCCGACCCGGAGGAGTCCGGAGGAAAGAAGCACGTCTCCCTGGGGGGTGACGAAATTCAACGCGGGGTGCCGCAGCCAGAGCTCGACGCCGGCCCGGATATCCCTGACGATGACTGCATCCTTGAGCTGGGCCAGGAGGTCCTTGGCTTTCGGGACCGCGTGGAGCCGGGATTTCAGATAGCCCAATACACTGGGATCGTCCGGCAGCGGTGGGGAGGGAGTCCACCTTTCTTTGGGGGAGATGAGCAGATAACGCCCCTGGGGCGTTCTTTCAGCGGCCCACCGCAGGTAATCCAGGGCGGGCACGACCGGAAGGCCGGCTTCTTCATTCCACAGGGCGTCGATGAGCGGGGTTTCGGCGACGCCGGCTTCGATGAGATCGGCCAACCGGCCAAGGGCTTCCGGAACGGGCTCTTCGGATGGGGTCCCGCCCAAATTTTCCTCCATTTTTTTGAGAGCCTGAAGGCGGTAGCGATCTTCTTCCCGGGACGACCGGGCTCCTTCGAGACGTTCTTCCAACCGCTTGCGCGCGGCCCGCTTTTCTTCCAGGGAATTCCTTAACTCGCCGCTCAGCCTCTCTTTCTCCGAGGCCTCACTCCGGGCTTCCTTTAAGCTATTCTCGGTGGCGCCGAGGGATTCCTCCTTGGCCTGGAGAAGGGATTTTTCCTCGCTCAGCTGGTCGCTCCATTTGGCTTCCTGCCGGGCCAGGATTTCCACCTCCTTCTCGGCCTTGAGGTTTTCGTTCCGGAGCTCGGTCAGCTCGAGGAGTCGCTGGAGCTGCTGGGTTTTCAGGCTTTCGATATTCTTCTCCAGAAGGACGAAGCTTTCCCGCACCGACCGGCCCTCGTCGGCCGCCCGGGTGACTTCTTCCTGTTTCAGCTGCAGCGTCTGCTCAATCTCGAGGCGGGCCTTTCCGCGCTGGGCGCTCTCGGACTCGAGGGAGGCAAGTTCCTGCTCCAGGTCTTGAGCCGCCTGGACCGCCTTTTTTTCTTTCTCCTGGAGAAGCTCGATCCTTCTGGTCTCCGCTTCTTTTTCCGCCTCGGTCCGGTTCGATTGGGATTCGAGCTGAAAGAGGCCTTCCTGCCCCTCCTTGATGGCCTTTTCGAGCTCCCAGATCTCCCGGCGCCGTTCAGCCAGATCTTTCTCCGCGGTTTTGATCCGAGAGACCAGGTCCTTCTCCTGGGCCAGGCTGTCGCCGTGCTGGCGGGCCGTTTCGCCGTGCCGCTGTTCGAGCTGGGCGAGCTTGCGGCGGAAGTTGAATCCGGTCATCTCCCTGAGTTTCTCCCGGAGCTTCCGGTAGCGGACAGCGGCCTGCGCCTGCCGCTGCAGGGAGTTCTTTTCCCGGCCGACCTCGCTGATGATATCTTCCAGCCGGATGAGGTTTTGCTCGCTCGAGGCCAGTTTGCTCTGGGCTTCCCTCTTTTTATCCTTGTAGAAGGCCGTCCCGGCCGCCTCCTCGAGCAGCGCCCTTTTTTCAGCCGGCTTCGTCGTCAGGATCGTCCCGACGCTTCCCTGCTCGATGACAAAATATTCCTTTTCCGCGATGGCCCGTTTCCAGAGGGCGTCGTGGATGTCTTTGAGGCGCGCGGCCTTGCCGTTGAGCCGGTATTCGCTTTCGCCGGACCGGAAGGCCCGGTGGTTGATGCTGATCTCCTCTTCCTGATGTTCGAGCGCCATGGTCACATCGGCCATGCCGAGCGGCGATTTCTTGGCGTTCCCGTTGAAGATGATATCTTCGGTTTTCTCCCCCCGCAGGCCCTTCTGGCGCTGCCCGCCCAGGACCCAGAGGATGGCGTCGACGATGTTGCTTTTTCCCGTGCCGTTCGGTCCGACGATGGCGGTGATCCCGGAATGGAAGACGATCTTGGTCCGGTCCGGGAAGGACTTGAATCCTTGCAGTTCCAGCTTTTTGATAATCATATGGTTGATCCCGGGCTTGAACCAGTGGTCTATTG
>JBAUIH010000372.1:0-1587 GCA_049682755.1 Candidatus Aminicenantales bacterium
CCAGATCGCAAACGAAGCGAATAAGATCGACCTGAAATGAGCTGGAGCGAAAACAGGTGGCCGAAACCGATCGGGCCGAAGCCGCCCTTGTCCCACCTGGCTCTCGCGGGATTTGTCATCTCCGCGATCGCCGTCGCGGCGGCGGCGGGGGCAGGACTCGGGACCCGCGCCGGATGGTGGAATTTCCGTGAAGGGTTCCGGATCCTCCGTTGGGGGGCTTACATCGGAGCGGCGGGCATGGCGATATCCGCCGCGGGAGGGATCTTCGCGCGACAGGGCACCCGGCGACGGGGTTTCCTGCTGGCGATCGCGGGGATCGTCCTGGGAGCGGCGGCGTTCGGCGTCCCCGGGAATTCGTACCGGATGGCGAAAGCGGTCCCGATGATCCACGACATCACGACGGATACGGAGAATCCGCCGGAATTCGTCTCCATCCTCCCGCTGCGGAAAGACGCCTCCAATCCGGCGGAGTACGGCGGTCCGGAAATCGCGGCGAAACAGCACGCGGCGTATCCCGACATCCGGTCGCTCACGGTCGGAATCTCCCCTTCTCAGACCTACGAAGCCGCTCTCGCAACGGCCAGGCGGATGAACTGGCGGATCGTCGACGGAAATCCGTCGGAGCGGCGGATCGAGGCCGTCGCCACCACCCGATGGTTCGGCTTCAAGGACGACATCGTGATCCGCATATCCCCCGCTGCAAGCGGGGGGAGCGTCCTGGATATCCGCTCCGTCTCCCGCGTGGGGTTAAGCGATATCGGCACCAACGCCCGCCGGATCCTGACGTTTCTGGAAACGTTCCCCGGCGCGGCAAAGGCAGGTTCATGACGACCTTGTAGATCGATTACTCTTCTGTAAGTTCTGCCTCCCACGGGGTCATGAGTTGGAAATAGTTGCCATCCGGATCCGCAAATGTCGCAATCCATCCATCGGCATTCTCTCCCATTTGGTACGGCTCGGCGACAACTTGGGCGCCAAGTCCCTTTATCCTCTCAAATTCTCCCTTCACATCCCGAGTCTCGAAGTTATACATCATGCGGTCCGGATTCGGGTTCTTCCCTTTGACTTTGTCATGGGGTCCAAAGGTTAAGAACGCCTTTCCAGCAGTAAAACCATAGTATTCTTCCATCACCCAGTCCGGGTCCTTTTGAAAAACCTTCTTATAAAAGTCGCTGAGTTTCTTTGGATCCGCTGAGAAAACCAGGATTGACTTCAGATCCAACATCGTACCGACCTCCTTTTCGCCGCTGCCGGCGTCCGGGCGCGGCGCATCGACGCTCTCGGCGCGTAAGCAGTTCCTAATCCATTGGAAGTCGAACAAGCCGCCATGGATTCGGGCGCGCCGCGACTATTTCGGGCAAATATCAACTTGACACAAATTGACATTTCAATGATCATGAGACCAACAAAACGTCGATTTGATACGTATTGACACTTCGTTGACATATAGAGATCCGCGCGATCATCCACTGGAACCCGTTGAGGTGAAACGTGAAACTTCCCGAACCCGCACCCAACTGGCGCGATGTCCTCGCACGAAATCCTGAAAAACTGCCTTCCCTGCTTACCTCCCGGGAAGCGCGGGAA
>JBAUIH010000373.1:0-30922 GCA_049682755.1 Candidatus Aminicenantales bacterium
CCTCCACCCTGGCCGACCTGAGCGGCCTTTCGCGGGTGTTGAAAAGAGGCCGCGGGGCCCTGACTCCCCAGGGCGTCATGGCCTTGCCCCTGACCGGACAAACCGGCCCGGCCGTCCTTGATGAAACGGCCGCCGTCTTGAAGGAGTTATACGGATATAATAGAATGAGTGCTCATCCATGAGATATCGACGATGAACAAACGGATCTCCAGATCGGTCAGACGCGCCCCGGCGGCGGCCGCCGTCTGTATTGCTCTCCTCGCCTCGGCCTGCGGCTCAAAGGAGCAGGACGGAGGAGCGGATGCCTCTGACCGAAGTAGGTCTCCGGATGAAAGCCGCGTCGTGCTCCAGGTCGGCCCGGACTCCTACCTGCTTGGAGACTTCTCCCGGTATGTCCGAGCAACAGTCGGGGAAGGAGAGTCCGAGCTGAACGTCACCAGCCTGAGCCATCTTTTCGACCTGTTCATCGAGGAGAGGCTCCTCTTGCGGGCGGCCGCAGATAAAGGGATCAGCGTCTCGCCCCAAGACAAACAGGCATACCTGGAGGACATCGAGGCGGGAGTCCTGACGGAAGAAGAGGAAGCCGCGCTTCTGGCGTCGGACTCCGGCCCTTTGATCGACCGGATGAAAATCGAGATATACGCCCGGGAGATGACGCGGGACATCACTGTCGAAGAAGATGAGATCCGGAGGTACTACGACGGCAACCCCGGGGAATTCTCCCTTGGCGAGCGCGTCCAGGTCAGCCAGATTCTTCTCGCCGCCGAGTCCAGGGCCGTTGAAGTTTGGGACCGTGCGAGGATCGCCGATGAGGCTGGTTTCCGGGCCCTGGCCCAGTCGGAATCCGCGGGACCGGAGGCGTCCGAGGGTGGGGGGATGGGCATTTTCCAAAAAGGGCAGCTCCCGGCGGAGATAGAAGAAGCTGTGTTCGCCATGCGCGAAGGCGAGGTCAGCCCGATCGTGGAATCTCCCTATGGGTTCCATATCTTCCGGCTGGATAAAAGATTTGAACCGGAACACATCTCTTTCGAGGATGCGGCGCCCGCCATCAGGCGGAAAATCTTTGATCTCAAGGCCGAAGCCACGATGACACGGCATCTGGACGAGCTGGCGGAGCATCTGGAATGGAGAGTTTTCCCGGAGAATCTGTCTTTTCCCTATCAAAGGATGAAATGATGAAGAGCCGTTTCGTCTGCCTGGCCCTTTTGTTCGTTTTATTCGGGCTCGCCGCCGCAGCCGCCGGCCAGGTGGTGGAAGAGATCGTGGCCGTCGTGAATGACGACATCATCACGCTGTCCCAGTACCGGCAGTATTACGACCAGACCTACCAGATGCTGCGTGCACAGCTTCAGGGGGAGGAATTCGAAAAGCAGTTCGATCTGGCTAAAGAGCAGATACTCGATACCATGATCACCGACCTTCTGCTTCTCCAGCAGGCCAAGAAAAGACAGATCAACGCCGGCGAGGAGGTCAAAAACTACATCGACCGGCTCAAACGGGAGAACAACATCGAGACCGACGCCCAGTTTCGTCAGGCTCTCCTCCAGCAGGGTGTCAGTTATGAACAGTTCATCAAGCAGATCGAGGAGGGCATCCTGCGGCAGCTCCTGATCTCCATCGAGGTGGACCGGTCGATCGTCGTCGACGAAGCTGAAGGCGTCAACTATTATAAACAGAATCCCCAGGAGTTCACCGAACCGGCAGAGTACAAGCTGCGGGCCATCTATCTGTCTTCCGAGGCCCGGACTCCGGAGGAGCTGGAAGCGAAGAAGGCGGAGATCAGCGCCCGGGTCCAGGCGGCGGAGGATTTCGTCACTGTGGCCTCCGAATCCGGCGACAGCCCGCTCAGGGAGAACCAGGGCGATCTTGGTTTCATCAAGCAGGGCGAGCTCGACCCGGCCTTGGAAGGGGCCGTTGCCCTGCTGCAGACGGGTGAGGCCACGCCCTGGGTCCAGGCCAAAAACGGCTGGTACATCCTCAAACTCGAAGACAAAAAGGATAGCCGGCTCAAGACTTTTGAAGAGGCCAGGAAGGACATCTTCGATAAGCTCTTCAGCGAGAGAAGAGTGAAGAAGCTGAAGGAGTTCCTGGCCGAGCTGAAGGCCAAGAACTACATCAAGATCCTGAAGTCCGACCCTCTCGGCCGGCCCTGATCAGGAAACAAACACCGCCGCCGCCAGGGCGGTCGTCCAGAGACCTTTTCCGCCTTTGGTTGTCTGGGTGATGTTCCGTGTCCGGACGAGGAGTCCGTCGGAAATCTCATAAACCTTCTTTTCTTCCCCCTCCCAGATCTCGCTGATGTCGAAATCCCGGCCGAGGGTTGTAGCCAGCATTTCGGCGGCCAGTTGCTCAGCGTATAACCCGGCTTCCTTTTCGTTCTGGCCGAAGCTGTGGTGCTCGGAAAGATAGCCGTAATGGACAGGGTTATTGGGAATGGCCAGCCCGATCGCGGCGGAGATCAGACGATGGGCTTCGTTCGTGGAATTTTCGCTCATCACCAGGAAAATAATCTGCCCGGGGCGCAGGAGTCTCAGCCCCTCCTCCCTGGAGACGAGCTTGCAGTTGGGCGGGAAAATGCTCGACACTCTGACCAGATTGAAGGGGGCGATTCCGGCATCCCGGAGGGCCTGTTCGAGGCTGGCCAGTTTTTCCTTGTGCTGGCCCCGGCCTTTGGTGAGAAAAAGGCGGGCGGGAATGATCGTGGTCAATCGACTGTCCTTGTCCGGGGCGTCAATTCTTCTCTTCGTTCTTTTTTTCGACGCCCACCGGCTCGGGCTCTTTGAAGTCAATCTCCCGGGAGATCTCGTATTCCCCGAGCAGGACGTGGGGGGAGCCCTTGGATTGGATGAAGAGGCGGCAGATCATCGGCTTCCACTGGGGATTGTCCTTGAATGAGGCCAGGCTCTTGCCCTCCACTCCGAAGTTGCTCTTCAGAGTGATGACCGGGCTAGTCTCTCCGGGCATGATCGGTTCCTTGCGGATGGCCGCCAGAAAATTGTCCCCCAGATTTTCCTGGTCGTCCGGAAACTTGAAGATGCCGTTGAAATTCAGGTAGTTGAGCGGTTTGTCAGAGACGTTCTTGACGCGGAATGATATCGTCGGCACCAGGGTGAGCTTGGGCGGCCAGGGCTCGTAGGTCTTTTCCACCCATTTGGAGCTCACCTCCATGATCTCCACAGACGCCTTCAGCTCCTCCGGCGAGATGCCCTTGCAGGCGGGAAGGAGAAGCGAGGCCAAAACGGCCGCTATGGCAACGGCGAGAAGTGATTTTCTTCGCATCGGTTTCCTCCTTCTTTCGGATACACTATATCGAATAGAGCCGAATAATTCAATCCTGACGGCCCCGGGCTCCCCGGCGTCGCGGCTATTTCCCTCTGCGGATGATCTCGGAGATGAAGACGGGCTTGACCTTGTGGTCGGCCAGAAGGGGCAGACTGTCACGAAGAGCCTGGAGCGTTTCGGGAAAGGGGTGGGCGATACCGATGGCCTGGCCCGTTCTCTGGGAAAGGCGGATAAGTCCGGACATCTGCCGCTTGGAGAACTCCACTCCCACCGACGCGTCCAAGAAAATGTTCCGGTAGGCGCAGCGGAGGCCCATCTTCCGGGCGAGGTCGAAGGCGATGGAATTGGCGGTCGTGCGGCTGTCGAGGAAGAAGAGATCGCGGCGCTTCAGCGTCTCCAGGATGGGGCGCATCACCGCCTCCTCCTGGGTGATCTTGGAGCCCATGTGGTTGTTCACGCCCTGGATGTGCGGCACGCGAGCAATGGAGTCCTCGACGAGCGCCTGGATGTCCTCCCGGCTCATGCCGGAGCGGATCAGGCCGGCCGTGGAGTCGTTGCCCTCGTGGTGGTTCAGGGATTCCCCGGGTAGATGGAGCATGACCTCCAAACCGTTTTCGTGGGCGATCCGGGCCGTCTCCTCGGCATAAGCGCTTTGCGGCAGGACGGAGATGGTGATCGGCTGCCCGAGGTTGCAGATTTCCTCCAACGCTTCGAGGCTGTTCCCCATGTCGTCGATGATGATGGCCACCAGTCTATCGGCCGGCGCGGCCTCTCGCGGCATTTTCTCCGCGGCGGGCAAAGGCCGGGGAAAGGAAAAGACCAGCCCCAGCTTGTCTCCCTCATCTCGGACGATCCGCCAGGAATGAGACGTCCATCCTTCGAAATCTTTCTTGTCTTTGTCAAAAACGGCCTTTCTATCCCTCAGTTCCTCTTCCAGACGGGGCTCCAGGCCGTCATAGCTTTCCGCAGTCAGTTGGATGACGAAAAGAGGAGAACCGTCCTCGTCCCGGAGTTCCTGGACCGACTCCGGAGGCAGACCGGAAGCGTCGAGGAACCGGCGGACGGATCCGGCCAGAAGGGGGCGGGCGGCGGGAGATTCAGCGGGGAGAACGCGAGAAGAAAAGAAATAGGCCTTCTCTCCGCGGCGCGCCGCCAAGTAATCCAAGCCGAGGACAGAAAGGAGCGAAAGAAAAGCAAGGACCAGATATAACTGTACCCCCCGGGAATTCTGCTTTCCGTCCTTGATGTTAGGGCCGGGCTTCATCGATCAGGACGCGGACAGGAGAGGCTGCGTTTTCTTGAGAAAGGCGAGGGAGCCTTGGTCATCCGCCTCCACCGGGATGTCGGGCTCGGCGCCTTGTCCCCAGATTTTCAGGCCGGAGTTCAGGGAGAAAATCCCGGAGGTGAGAAGCACGGATGTCCCGTCCTCGAGCAGGTGAAACTCATGCCTAGCCGCCAGGCCGGGCGTCGCGAGGCCGACCAGCTGGGCGCGCTTGAATTCCTTGAGGACGGCGGCCACGGCCTCGGCCGGACCGAGAGTGCCCTGGTTGATCCAGACGATGAGGGGAAGACGGGCCAGAGGCGGGTCATCCGGGGACTCCATGATTTCCTTTTCTCCTCCTCTCTTCTCGAAATAGCCCAGACTCTCGGACTGGAGAAAGAGATTGATGAACTTCCGCGTTTCCTCGAAATCTCCCTCCCGGCAGTTTCTCAGGTCGATGACAAGCGGACTGTTTCCTTTCTTGAGTTCAGGCATGATCTTCGTTTCGATCTCGGAAACGCACGGCGGAGAGAACTGATGAATCCTCAATATCCCGGATGCGCCCTTGTGCTTCTCCAAGCTCACCGGTCCGGAGAAGAGCGGCGCTCTTTCGACCTCGAGTTCGATGGTCTTCTCGCCCCGGAGCACTTTGAGCGGGAGAGGCTTTCCCTCGCTGTCTCCGAGGAGCAGGTTCACTTCCATTAGGCTCATGGCCGGCGTCGACAGGCCGTCGATCTCGGTGATGAGGTCGCCCCACTCCACGCCCTGCTTTTCGGCCGGGGAGTTCTCGATGATTCCGGTGACCTGAGGAAACGCCCCATACCTCTTGAAAAGGATCAGGCCCGGTTCCTGGAGCGCCCCTGTCCGGCGATCCAGGTATTTTTTGGTGGCCCCGGCGTCAAGGTAGCCGCTGAGGCTGTCCAGCGAATTGACCATTCCCTTGAATGAGCCTTCCATGACCCGGAGGGGATCTTTTTCCTCCAGATAGTCATTCCGGATGAGACGGATGACCGCCTCCAGAAGGTAGAGGTTTTTCGGGGTCCCGGAACGGGAGGAGATGCCCCGCAGGTAGGTCATTTCGAGCAGCAAGAGAAGGCAGAAACCAAAAAGCACGGCGAACAGGATGAATCGCGTTCTCTTCACGGCGGCTCTCTACGCTTGAATGATTCTCCATTCTATCATCTTCGTTTGAGCCATTGCAAGGGATCGAGCGGCTTGGCCTTGTAGCGGACTTCAAAATAGAGGGAGACACCCCTGAGCGAGCCGATGTCCCCGGCCAGCGCGATCGGCTGCTCCTCCCGGACGAACGCGCCTTTGCCGATCATGAATTCATCGCAGTGACCGTAGAGGGTGTAGTAATTCATCCCGTGGTCGACGATGAGCAGGTTGCCGTAGCCCTGAAAGAAGTCAGCGAAGACGACCTTTCCCGGATGGACGGCCCGGATGATGGGGTTGTCCTGTGAAGGCGCGATCTCGATGCCGTTGTTCATCGTGCTGGTGTTGAGGTGGCGCTCGATGCCGAAGCGGCTGATCACCCGGCCGGCGAGCGGCCAGGAAAGCTTGCCTTTCCGCTCGTAAAGGGGGACGAACCGGAAGGGGAGGACGATCTCCTGACTGGCCAGCTTGTCCATCAGGGACTGCAGCTGTTCCGCCCTCTCCCTCTGTTCCTGGAGGGCCTGCTCATAGGTCTTCCTGTTCCTCTGGATCTCCTGGACGAGGGCCTTGTTCCTGGCCTCCTGGGCTTCGAATTCCTGTTTTTTCTCTCCGGCCTCGCTGATCAGGGCGGCTACCTCGGCGCTCTGTGTTTCCTGGGCTTTTTCGGCCTTCCGGAGATCTTCCAAGGTTTTCAGATAAGAGGTGATGACATCCTGCTGGTACTGGGCCAGGATTGTTAGACGGCTGCTCTCCGAGAAAACGGCGTTCATGCTCTCCGCTTGGAGCAGGAACTGGACGAAGTTGAGCCTTCCGTACTTGTAGAGCGTGGCCAGCGTCTTCTCGATCGAGCGTTGCTCGCGGTCCAGCTTCGGGCGGAGGGAGGCAATTGTCCGGCGGGTCTCAGCCAGCTCTGCGGAGAGTTTTTCGCGCCGCAGGGTGAGCGCGGCGAGCTCGTTGCGGATCAGCTTTTTGGTCAGGGCGATCTGCCCGAGTTGGGAAAGGAGTGTGGACTCCTGTTCGGTAAGGTCTTTGATCCGGGCACGAAGATTCTTGATGTCCTGGTGGATCTTGGCCAGGCGCTTTTCAAATTCGGGGATGTCCTCCTGGGCAAATGCGCGTCCCGGCGGCGCCAGGAGAACAAGGAGGGCAAGACAACCGGCCGCCCGGAAGAAATTCTGACGGACGGGGGACCGCCGGGAGGCCGTGAGGATCATCGGATGTAGATTAGCCCAAACCGGGCGGGGATTCAACGGCGCCTTTTCCGCGAGACATAGATCGCCCCGCCGATACTTCCGAGAATGAGGTTGAAAGCGACGTCGACCAGGGAAAAGGAGACGGCCGTCTGGGGAAGGATCCCGTAATATTTGAAAATCTCGATGTAGGAACCTTCCCTGAGCCCCAGGCCGTTGATGGTGACGGGGATGATCTGGATGACCAAGACGATGGGGATGAAGATGAAGTAGTCGATGAACTGGATGTCCAGATGAAGGGCCCGGCCGATCAGGAAATAATAGAGGATGACGTTGAGCTGGAGGAGCAGTGCCCATAGCGTGGCCCGCAGGAACGGTCCTTTCTGGGTCCGGTAATGGAGGATGGTTTCGCGGAAGATGAGAATCTTGTTCCGGACTTTGTCGGGGAACCCGCGCAGCCGGAGCGCTCTGAGCCGGCGGGCGAAGACCGGAAGGAAAAAAACGGCGATGAGACCCAGGCCCGCCAGGCCGAGGAGGAGCGCCGCCCAGATGATGGGCACCTGGCGGGCCATATCGAGCCGGAAGAGCGAAGCGGCCACGGCAAAGAGGAAAAGGACGATGACGCCCGTAAAGCGTTCCACCAGGACGATGGCCGAGGACTTGACCAGCGACCTGGAATAGAGCGAGCCGTCCCAGATCCGGACGACGTCGCCGCCGAACCGGGTGGGCAGGAAATTGTTGAAGAAGGTCCCGACCAGATAGGATTTCGCCAGGAAAACGAGGGGGACCTCATCCCCCTGAGCCCGGGCCAGAATCTGCCACCTGTAGGCGCTGATGGCAAGCCCCAAGGCGTGGAGGGAAAAGGCGAGGAGGAGCCAATACGGATTGACGCCCCGGAGAACGTCCCCGATCTTGCCGAGCGAGGCCTGGGTGGTGAAAATGAAAACCAGGATGGCCAGGCTGAAGGCCAGCTTGAGCAAGAAGAGAACGGCGTTTTTTTTATTGGCCATCTGGATCAGCGCATTTTTACCACAAAAGACTGTCATTGTAAAAAATGAGGGGGGACGTCCCCCAGATTTTCTGGATCCTCGGTTGAGGTCGGACGCCGATTGTGGTACAAACGGAGTCTTCATCCAAATCGTAGGAGAGTGACCATGCCCGCGCGCGAGATCAAACCCGGAATTTTCTGGATCGGCGTCAACGACCGGACGACCGACCTCTTCGAAGGCCTCTGGCCGATCACCCGGGAAGGCGTCAGCTATAATTCCTACCTGGTCAAGGGCGACAAAACGGCCATCATCGACCTGGCCAAATCGATCAAGGGAGATGAGTTCCTGGCGCAGGTCGAGGACGTGACGGAAGTCTCCGGGATCGACTACATCGTCATCAACCATATGGAGCCGGACCACACCGGGCTCCTCCGGATCTTCCGGAAATTGGCCCCCCAGTCCGTTATCCTCGGCTCTGCCAAGACGAGGGACATGCTGCGGGGATTTTTCTCGATCACGGAGAACGTCCGGGCGGTCGGCGACGGCGAGACCCTCTCCCTGGGCGGTCCTACCCTGAAGTTCCTGTCCACGCCCTTCCTTCACTGGCCGGAAACCATAATGACCTTCGAGGAGTCCCAGAAGATCCTGTTCTCCTGTGACGCCTTCGGCGGCTACGGAGCGATCCGGGGCGGCATCTTTGACGACGAGTGCGGGCATCCCGATTTTTATGAGCGGGAGGCGCTGCGCTACTATGCCAATATCGTCGCCAACTACAGCTCCCGGGTCCTGGACGCCATCGCCAAGGCGGCGAGCCTGCCGGTGGAGATCATCGCTCCTTCTCACGGGCTGGTCTGGCGACGCGACCCGCAGCGGATCGTCGATCTTTACCGGAAGTGGGCCGAGTGCGCCTCCGGAAAGACGGAGCCGGCCGTCACCCTCATCTACGGCTCCATGTACGGGAATACGGAGAGGATGATGAATGCCGTGGCGGCGGGCATCTCGCGGGCTGGAGTGCCCCTCGAGGTCTTTGATGTGGCCAGGACGAACGTCAGCTACATCCTCCCTTCCCTCTGGACAAACACGGGCGTCATGATCGGCGCGCCCACCTACGAGGTCAAGCTTTTCCCCCCGATGGCCGCGGTCCTGACCATGGCCGTCCACAAGAGGATCTTCAACCGCAAGGCCGCTTTCTTCGGCAGCTACGGCTGGAGCGGCGGCGCGCTCAAAGAGGCCGGGAAGATCATTGAGCCGGCCAAGTGGGACCTGGGCGAAAGATTGGAATTTATCGGCAGCCCGAAAGCGGAAGACCTCAAGAAAGGTGAGGATTTCGGCCGGAAGTTCGCTGAATCCATCAAAGCGGGAAGCTGAGCGCGGATTGTTATTGATTTTGTTCTTTTTTTTGATATAATAAAATCAAGTTTTCTTTGGCCGGCTGGAGAAAGCTTCTGCCCACCTAAATACATTTTTCCCTTTTCTGCTGAAAACAGCCGGCTTTCCATCGTCCCCCTCCGGATTGACTCGGGGGCGTTTGCGGCCGTATAGAATAAGCGATGAAGAACGCCCTGCTTATCCGGTTCGGGGGCCTCGGGGACCTGATCGTCGCCTTGCCTTCCATCCGGTTTCTCCGGGCGAAATTCCCGGAGGCGCGCCTGACGCTGGTTTCCCGGAAACGATACGGCGATCTTTTTTTGGAGGCGGGAGTTGTCGATGACATCCTGCCGGAAGACAGCCGCCGGCTGCTGCCGCTATTTGATGCGAAGGCTTCGCTGAACAGGGAGTTCGCTGACTGGCTGGGGACGTTCGACTTCATCACGGCCTGGACGCAGGGAAGCGCGGAGGATTTTTTACTCAAAGCACCGGGAATCCAGGCTGCCAACGTTCGGCCCGATGTCATCCAGGCCGGCCCCGGGATGTCAGAGTCCTTGAGCCGGATTTTCTTCAGGGAAACGGCGAAAGCGCTCGGGGAAAGCGTCCCTCCTTCCATCGAAGAATGGTCGCGGCTGTCTCTCCCGGCTGTGTCGAAAGACTTCGGCTACAGGATCGTCGTCCATCCGGGAAGCGGGAGCGAGGCCAAGCGCTGGCCCCTCCAGAACTTCCTGAAGATCATCGAAGAGCTTGGTGAAAAGCGAATCGGGGGAGCGCTGGTCACGGGTGAAGCCGAGGAAAATATGGACGTCGAGATCGGGAAAGCCGCTCTCCCCTTGAACTGGACCTGGATCCGGTGCCCTTCTGTCCTGTCGCTTGCCGGGCTCCTGAATGCTACCGGTCTTTATCTGGGAAACGATTCCGGAGTCACTCATCTCGCCGCTGCCTGCGGCGCCGAGGTGGTGGCTCTTTTCCGAAACGAATTTGCGTCCGCCTGGCGGCCGTTCGGCCGGGTCGAACTGCTCAGCGCCGTCTCTCCCGGAGAAATCGGCCTGGAATCCGTCCGGGAAATTTTATTCTCGCGGCTCAGAATAAAAAATTTTTCTCCCTGATTTCTGCCCATTTCTTGTGCAAGTAGCCAGAACCCTTAGCCTATCAGCAAGTTAGAAAAGATAATCACAGGGGTTTACGGAGGATTTGCACAGGCCTGTTCAAACCGAGCGCTATCTTGTATAAAAGAAAAAAAATATAGGGGGTGAGGCTTTTTATGTCGCTGAGGAAATCCCGGCCGTTTTACATTTCCAGGGATTGTGCTATCATCGTGATGATCAAAGGACCAGAGAGAAATGAGCGCCGAAGATTGGAAAGACCGGTTGAGAATGCTCATCGACAGCGTCAGCGTCCTGGAGCGGTGCCAGCGCGAAACCAGGGAGAACTTCAAACAGTTCTGCGAATTCATCGCCGAGACGGCCTTCGAATCGCTGGCCGAGGAGATGAAGGAGCATAAGATCAAGGCCAAGTTCTGGACCGAGAGCGGAAAATCCACCGGAATCCGGCTGGATTTCCCGAGCTCGCGCGTCCCGGCGTTCCACTACATCGTGTCGCTGCCGCCGAACTCCGTCCAGATGAAGTTGCGACTCCAGGTCAAAGGCCCGGCATCCACTGACGGCCCCTCACAGGATATCGAGAAGGTTTTCATGGAAAGCCTCCCTCCTGACAGAATTCTGAAGGTCGGGAAAGAGGATTTCCTCGAGGACATCATCGAGCACTTCAAGAACTATGTCTACACGGCCCTGACCTCGGCCAAATAGGGCTGGACGCGCCGGGCGGCGTCCGCTATTTCCCGTTGTTGATGATCCCGAACACTTTTTCCATGTACTCCCAGCCCGGCCGGTCCCAGGTGTTCTGGCCGATGTACTTGAACTGGAGGATTCCCCGCTTGTCGAGGACGAAAATGCTGGGGATGAGCTGCTCCGCCTTGCTTCCGCCCCATTCCGTTGTGAACAGGCCCAGGCCCCGGGTCATCGTCTTGTCCTCGTCGATCAGGATGGGGAAGGGCACGGGGACGTTTCCCTTTTCGAAGCGGAGGTCCTTGGGGAAGCCCTTGCGGACCATCTCCAGCCTGGCCTTGCCCTTCTCATCCAGTTTCTCGGGCTCGGGCGGATTTTTCCAGGTCTTGATCTTGTCCATCTGTTCCGGGAGCGCGTCCAGCCATTGCTTCACGACCTCCTTGTTGTAAGGGAAAACATAGAGGATCTCGAGGTCATATTTTTCCCGGAGATGCGCCGCCTTTTCCAGGTCCACGAGCTCTCCGTACTTGTAATTGCAGATCGTGCACCAGCGGCCCTCCGCGGCGAAACCCCGCGGAAAGACGATCATGACATTCTTACCCCTGAGCTTGGAGAGCGTCACTTCTCCGCCAAGGTAGGCGGGGAGGGTGAAGTCGGGCATCTCGTCTCCCAGAAGCACGGGCCTGACCTCCGGCTCCTGAGCCCGGGCGGGCAGGCTCAGGAAGAACACCGCCGAGGCGACAAACAGGACGAATCCGGCCGCCAAAATGATCGCTGATCTTTTTTTCATGGATACCTCCGTCGACGAGATTCTTCTATTCTACCAAAAACGCGTTATTTTTGGCCGGCGTCCCGGATCAGCCGAGCGGCGGCCTCGTACTCCGGCTCTCCGAGCACGAGAAAAGCCCGGCTGGCGGCGGAGCGGAAAAGGAACCAGCTGCCGGCGGCGTTTTTCCCGGCGAGCTGGCCGTCCTTGACCGCGACTTCCTCGAGATATTCCGAAAAGAGCTCGCGCGCTTTTTTGGCCAGACCGGAGACGGGGGCCCCAAAAATGACGATGACGAGTTTCGTTCGGGAAGGCCCATACCTGGCCGAGACGGCGACCGTGCCTTCCCCGAAGCCCCAAAACTCGCGGTCGAGGAGAAGCGATTCCCCTTCGGCGGCCAGCCTTCCCCGGACATAGCGTTCGCTTTCTTGAATGCGCCCTCCAGAGGGGAGAAGGGAGAGCTCGGGAGGAAGCGCCGAAGCGGACCCGATCTTTGTCGAGGCGGCGGCCGTGAAGGCCTCGATCTCCTCCTCTGTCGCATTCATCCCGGTGATATTGATATAGAAATCTCCCTTCACCAGGCCCGCTTGGGAAGCGCTCAGCCAGTGGACGGCTTCGATTTCAGGAGAGGTGCGCTCATTGCCTTCCCTTTTCAGGGAGAAAATGCCGAAGGCATCCGCCGGAGAGGCCATCCGGTAGATTTCCAGAGTGATCTCTTTTTCTACGACGGGAGCAGTGTTCCCGATAAACCGGGCGACGGACAATTCCTCGAAGCCGTACTGGAGGAAGATCTCGGCGCCGCCGTTGATATAGCCGTAGAGGCTGTCTCTTTTGTAAACCTCGGGCGGCCCGGCCGTCTTCCAGGAGCCGACGGAGAGGCGGCTGAGGTCAGGCCCTATCTCCTGTGCGGGAGATGAGTCAAAAAAGAAAAGCGTGAAGAGAAGTGCGAGATACCGCAACACAGCGTCCCTCATGACCGCCGGCCTCCTCTCCCTCAAGCGAGGCTCAGGTCTTTGACCTTGATCTTTTCGGGTTCGGCGACACCCAGCCCGAACCCGGCCGCCAGCTCGAGGAAGGCCCGGCGCTTTTTGTCATCAAGCTGCTGGACCCCTCGCTTCATCCTCTCCTTGACGATGAACTCGTGGCCGACGGCGTCAACCGCCACCGGGTCGGTGCCGAAGAGCATCAGGTTGGCGTCCCAGATGTACCGGGCGTCGGCGCCGGGGCCGCCTTCGTAGCAGGCCTGGAGGCCGTCGACGATGTTGAGCACGACCTTGTCCCGGAGGGCGGGGAAAGCGCAGGGCTCGGCCACGGACTTCATCCAGATCTTGTGCAGGCGCGAGGTGTTGCTCAGCGAGCCGTAGGAGAGGTTCTTCAGGCAGAGGGTGACCGTCGGGCCGGCGTTCTTGAGGATCGGGACGTTGATGACCTTGGTGCAGCGCCGGGTCAGGATCCTGGTGAAATAGGACTCCTTGCCCTCGTTGACCATGTAGGGAAGGGTGTCTTTATTGTACTTGCCTTCGATGTCGGCGAAATAGAACGGCGCCTCGCGGTCGATGTTGTCCTTGCTCCAAAGTTCGCCCTTGTCGTCGTAGAATTCGCCGTTCGGCCCCCGCATTTCCGTACCCAGTATCTCGATGCCGGGGAAGCGCTCGGCGGTGAACCCGGCCTCACGAAGCTGGAAGAGGCGGCGGTCCCAGATGATGATGTTTTTCTTGGGGAGCCCGGCCTGGAGGAGGCCGTCGATGATGACCTCGACTACCTCGGGCTTTGTCGAGAGGAGCTTCTCACCTATTGGATTGACCTTGATGCCGACGATGTCAGAGGGCGAGACGAACTGGAGCCAGGCGGAGCGGATGTCCTTTTCGCCGCTAAGCTCGAGCAGGCCCTTCTCGACGGCTGTCTTGATCTTGGGCGGATCGAGCTTGCCCCCGGATGAGGCCGTTCCAGTGGATACGCGGACGACCTGGCCGGGGTAGAGGCCTGGGAGCGAGGCCTTTGTACGGGGGATCTTCAGGGCTTCGGCGATATTGGTTTGGATATCAGGGGGAGTGGGGGTCGGTTTGGGCTTGTGCTCATCGACCTTTTCCTGACCCGGGAGATAAGGGTGAAGGGCCAACCCGGCGAGTGTCGCGGCCGACATAGAAAAAAATTTACGGCGGGTGAGAAAATTAATGCGCGTACAGGCGTCTTCTTCTTTTGTCGAGAAAAATCTGGATTTCATGGCGAGGCTCCTTTGAAAAGCGGATTCTTAGTATATGGGGCAGAGACGAAAAGTCAAACAGATGAAGCCTTGGGTCTTGAAGTGAGAAGAAGAGAAGAGGAGAACTCGTTGACTTTGTTTTTTGGGGAGATTATATTTCGTGGCATTTCAATGGAACGACTAAGCTAATGTCAGAACATAAAGTTCAGCGCGCGGTATCTATTATAGCTTTATTTTGGCTGACAATTATCTGTGGCAAGACTATGATTGCGAGTTTCCGTCCTGAGGCCACATTTGGAGACAAAGCAAGCCTTGGCAGTTCCCTCCGACAAAGGGGAGAGTTTTATCGAGCGATTGCCGTCTTCGACGAGGCCCTTCAGATTGCATGCAAACTGAATGAAAGCAAAGGTCAAATTGAATGCTTGCTGCAGCTGGGAATCGTTCATTGGAATATTGGGAAGATCAAGGAGTCCGTGTCATTTTATCGAAGAGCGCTAATTTTGAGTCAGAATCTGGGCCGAAAGGATTTTGAGGCAGAATGTTCGGGTTACATCCAGATCTATAACTTTTATATCCGCGGCAAAGAGGCACATGCCTCCGGTCTATACAAAGAATCGATTGCCCATTTTGATTCGGCCATTGAAGTGGCGCGAAAAATAAAGAGCCCCGAGCATGAACTCAAATGCTTGAGGCAAATGAGCTTTAGTTATCTACGATTGGAAATGTATGATAAATACCTGTCAATCAACGAAATTGGGCTAGAGATAGCAATAGAGCTAAATCATCAAAAAGAAGAGGGAAAATTTATTAATAATATAGGACTTAGCAATCTGCTAACATGCAATTATTCCAAAGCGCTGGTTTTATTTAAAAAGGCTTTAAGAATTGCTCAAGTTACGAAAGACAACGAACTTGATAAGTCGATATATCTGACTAATATTGGTTTAGCTTATTACCACTTAGGCCATCATGAAAAGGCAGTGGCCTATCTAGAGCAAGCGCTAGAGATTGATTTTCGTCTAAATGATGAAGAAGGCATTTGTATTGATCTAAACAATATAGGAACCGCTTATAGCAGCAAAGGAAGGCATCTGAGAAATAATGAAGATCTTCGTATTTCATTAGACTATTATTTCAGATCCCTTGATTTTGCGATTAAGGCAAATAATAAGAGATCTGAAATTGATACGCTGAATAATATTGGTTTGGTATATGGGACTCTTGGCTATTATGACGCTGCAACAAGGTACTTTAATTTAGCCATCCAGAAGATAGATCAAATTGAATATACTTATGAATCATGCAATATCCACTGCAATATGGGATATGCCTTGTATGGTATGGGGCAATATCAGAGATCGATGAGGCATTTTGAAAAGGCGCTGGAAATTGCATTCAGAGTAGGAAGAGATGATATCCTATGGGAGGTTTATGATGGGCTTGGAGGGTGCCTGGAGAAACTTGGCAATAAAAACGGAGCATTAGTTTGTTATAGAAAGGCTATTGATGCAATTGATCTGATAAGAAGTCGTTTAGCTTTGGATGATTTTAGGGCTGCATTCTCCCGTGATAAAGCAAAAGCTTATGAAAGACTTCTTGATATCTTATTTAGATTAAACGAAAAAGAAGGGAAAGCTAGATACGACGTAGAAATCACTCGGGTTGTGGAAAGAGCAAAAGCAAGATCTTTTCTAGAAGAACTAAGCTTAGAGAAAGGCACCAAATCAAGCCCTGATGATATCATAAATAAAGGCGAGCAAGATGCGTTGCTGAACAAAATATCTATCACCGTATCCCATCTTACGAAGCCGGGTTTAGATGAAATACATCGAAACAAGCTGCTGGCCAGGCTGGAAATGGAGGAGGAAGAATATACGAATCTTCTCAACCGGATTGGGACTGAGTACTTAGAGAATACCCCGCCTGCGCTTCCTGAAATTGTCCCGATGGACAGGATTCAAGGGCAGTGCCTAGATAAAAGAACGGTCATTCTTCAGTATTATCTAGGGGAAACGCTATCGATCGGAATTTTCTTGGATGAAAAGAAGCTCATCTTAAAAGCCCTGCCTCCAAGAATGGAAATCGAAAATTCCCTTAAGGCATACCTAAAGATGCTTTCTGCGCCGCCGGACGGGAGATTCATGGGGGCCCAAGCCGCCCAGCGCATTTACCGGGAGCTTATTTTTCCGTTTGAGGAGGATATTTCTTCCCCTATCGAGCACCTGATTATTGTCCCAGACGGAATTCTGCATTATTTGCCTTTTGAGACGTTGATCAAGAATGATCCAAGGACAAGTGGATCCAAATATCTTATCGAACTCTATGATATTTCTTATGCGCCTTCTGTTTCTTCCCTGGCTCATTTGATGGAAAAGAAGCGACCAGAGAGATATGCTAAGGCACTCCTGGCCGTTGGAGACCCTGTTTTTCTTTTAAACGATGTCAAGCCACCAAAAAAAGGGGAGAAGCATGACCACGTTCTCCGCGAGATCTTCCTAAAAGATGGGTTCGAGCTTACTCCTCTTTCCCATAGCAGAAAGGAAATCCGGCGCGTCGCCCGCTGCTTTTCAAAAGAAAAAGTGGATGTCCTTCTGGATACTCAGGCTAAGGAGGAATTCATAAAAAACAAGCCTCTGGAAGGGTATCAAATCATTCACTTTGCCTGCCACGGATTTTTGGATGAGAAAACGCCCATGCGATCGGCTCTTGTTCTCACGCTTGACGATGACGTAGAAGAAGACGGTTTCCTGCAAGCCCGTGAAATATCGAGCCTTTCCTTGAACGCTGACCTGGTCGTTCTATCGGCTTGCCAAACCGGCAGGGGAAGACTTGAAAACGCGGAAGGAGTCATTGGCTTGCCCCGGACTTTTTTCTTTGCGGGAGCCAGATCGACAATTTCCTCTCTCTGGAAAATCAGCGACAGGTCAACATCAGAGATTATGCCGAGATTTTATCGCCACCTGACAGATGGGAAAAATAAAGCGCGAGCCCTCCGCCTAGCCAAACTGGAACTGCTCCGATCGAAACACTCCCATCCGTTTTATTGGGGGGCTTTTGTCCTGAACGGCGATCACACTTGGGAGGCTGGCTGGTTGAAGCCTATCTCTTCAAAATGAAGCTTTCCAGCGGGGATTCTTTTCTTGTGCCGCCGGGAAGAAAAGCTGTAGTCATCCAGAAATAGATTTTATTCTCCTGAATTTTTCCTTCAATTTCAGGGGGTAGCTTGTAGATGAGGCCAAAGATCTGAGGACTTTTCCAAAGAGGGAGCAGAGTCTCGTCAAAAATTTCCAACTGGTAGATTTGCGCCTGTGGCACTTTTTGCCAACGGAAAGTCAATGGAAGCGTAACCACCTGTCCCTGAATTGGCGAGACAAGACGAATCTGATTTCCCAGTCTCCCCCTTTCTTCATTTAGAGTTGGCTTTAAGATTGTTCTGATCGAGATCATAAAAAGGCCGGTAATGATGAGGAAAGTTATGGATATTGCTGCGAGTTTCCACAGAGGACGCAGCTTGGCGCTTAAGCCGGAAATGATGCCCCAGAACTTCGGTTTTTTCCTCGGGGGATTGAAATCGCGACTTTTTTTCCTTAGGAATTCGGAGATCTCCTTGACGGCTTTGTTTTCGTCCCGGACAAGAGTCAGAAAAAGTTCGAATTCGCGAAGGCAGTACGCGCACTTGACCACGTGATCGATAACCTCCTCTTTCTTTTGGGGGGGAGTGGAATTTTCAAAGATTTGGAGGATGTCCTCCTCGGAAGGGCATCCCTCCCGAGACGTAGGGATGTATCTCTGGATGTGGGATTTATAGGCCAATTTTAGATCGTTAAAGGTGGTTTTCATAGTCGATTTCCTTGTCTTTCAGAATACGCTTAAGATCCGACAATCCCCTGTAGAGGAGATTTCGGGTTTTGTTCGAGCTCCAATTATAGAAGCTGGATATCTCTTCAATCGTCATGTCTAACAAGTGCAGTCGAACGACCTTGCGACGTGATTCAATGAGCGATTCGATTGCCCGGGCAACCGTATCTCGAAACTCCTCCTCAGGCGAGAAGGCGGCAGGATAATTTTTCTTTATCTCAGAAACCTTCATCTGTTTTTCTGTGAGCAGAATTCCGTCATCACGCTTTCGTTTTCTAAGAAAATCAATCACCGAAGAGTTCACGATCTTCTTAAGATAAGACGGATAATTCTTGATATTTTTCTCATTCTGAAGAAGACGCCAAATCTTGATCCTTACTTCTTGGGAGATATCATCTGGGTCGAGACCGAATCTCTGGGGATTGAATTTGATGATATGGATCCTGATCAAGCTGGAAAACCGGTCAAGAATATTATGGAACTCCTCATCCTTCTTATTATCCCAAGGCATCTCTCGTCGCGACCTCATTTAAAAAAAATGGCTTTCTTTAATTATAGAATGATCTTCCTGGCATTTTTTCTCACTTATGACCTAAGATTTGTGGTCCAGAAGAGAGATTATATTCGGAAAACTCGGCTTATTCCACTTGATTGACTCCTCCTCTTAGGGTATAAAAGGAGCGAGCCCAGCATGTGGGAAGAAACTTGCGAGGAAATCGAGCTCGAAACCCGGCCCCGCGGGTTTCTGATCACGCTCCCTTTTGTCAA
Source organism: Candidatus Aminicenantales bacterium (assembly GCA_049682755.1). GTDB lineage: Bacteria > Acidobacteriota > Aminicenantia > Aminicenantales > UBA8522 > UBA8522. The sequence continues at coordinate 18,628 of JBAUIH010000373.1, forward strand.
AGAGAAGATCGACCCGATCGCAGTCTTCCTGATCGTCACCGGGGGGACATCGGTCGTCATCGTCACCGTCAAGTTCCGCCTCCTCCCTCTGTGGATCGATTTTCTGCAGAGCAGCCGGTTCTTGAGGGTGTCCGGATATCTGCTCATCTTTCTGGCCGTGATCTTCATTTCCGGCACCCTTTTCCGGACCGTTCTCTGGCTTCGGTATAAGCCCCAGACAGCGGAATCAGTAGGGGAAGAGGAATGGCCATCGGTGACGGTCTTGATGCCGGCCTACAACGAAGAAGAATTGATCGCCAGGGCCATCGATTCGACCTTTAAAGTCAATTACCCTGCGGAAAAGCTCGATGTCATCGCCGTCAATGACGGCTCGACGGACTTAACGTTTTTTTACATGCAGAGAGCAAAAAGGAAATACGGGGACAGGCTCCGCGTCATCAGTTACAGAAGAAACCTGGGTAAGAGAAAAGCGCTTTACTCAGGGATGAAGATGGCCAGGGGAGAAGTGATCATCACGGTGGACACCGACGGCAAGATCGGACGCAGCGCCATCCGCAACTTAGTTGTGCCTTTAATCAGAAACCCTGCAGTGGCCGCTGTCGCCGGTCGGGTGGCCGCGCTGAATGAACGGGACAACTTCCTGACCCGGATGCTTTCGGTCCGCTATGCCGTGTCCTTCGATTTCGGGCGCGCCTATCAGAGTGTCTTCGGGACCGTGTTGGTCTGTCCGGGGGCTCTAACCGCCTACCGGAAATCGGCGCTCGAACCGTTGATGAAGAAGTGGGTTAACCAAAAGTTCTTGAATTCTCCCTGTCTGCATGGGGAAGACCGCGCTCTCACGACCTCTATTCTGAGATCAGGATATCTGACCAAGTATCAATCGAACGCCGTTGTCTATAGCAAAGTCCCCTCCCGGTTTGGCCAGATGAACAAGATGTACATCCGCTGGACGCGGAGCTTTATCCGGGAGTCTGCTCTCTTTGGCGGTTTCATGTTCACCCGCTACCGGGAGAAACATCGTCTCCTACCTATCCTGGATTTCTTCTTCCTCAACCTGCTTCATCCGTTCCACGTGTTTGCGGTCGGTCTTCTCACCTATTCTTTTGTTGTCCAGCCTATTTTCATTTTGCGCCACCTGGCCTTTCTGGTGATCCTTTCTTTTTTCCTTTCGCTGTACTATCTTCGGACCAACCGAAGCCCCGCCTTCCTCTATGGCATCCCTTATGCCTTAATCACGGCCTTTTTGCTCTGGTGGATCGTTCCGTTTTCCGCCTTAACCCTCAAGAAGCAGTCGTGGCTGACGCGCTAGTTCTTGAAGAAAAACCCTCTTTGAGGCCGTCCGGAAACAGTCCTGTCCCGGCTGATGACGAGGATTAGGATAGCCAGCCCGGCGCAGAGGGATAGCGTCACGATGATCCATTTGTTCACACGACGGGGGAAGATTAACCTGTCTGCGTTTCCGGAGACGATAAAGCCTGCCCAATAATACGGGTGAGCCAGGACCTCGGAATCGATCATCTCCAATTTGGCCTGGCGCAGGGAATCCATCACCGGATTCGCCGAGCGGAGGTGAATATAGAATCGTTCCAGGAGCTGGTAACTCGCCTGGTCGTTGATCGCCCAGAGACTGAGCAGGACTGACGATGCGCCGGCATAGAAGAAAGCCCGGCTCAATCCTTCGATCCCTTCTCCCCTGATCAATTGACCGAGGCCAGTTTGACAAGCAGAAAGGACAACCAAGTCTGCTTGCATCTTCAGGTTGAAGATTTCTCGCGTCTGAAGAAGGCCGTCTTCTTGGGGATCCTGATCTAAGGCCAGCACGATGGAGGAACGGGCCGGCTTTCGATCATCAATAAAGGCATGGGTGGCAAAATGAATGATCCGGAAGTCGGTCAGCTTCTGACTCTTGAAATTCTCTTCTGAAGCCTCGGCCCTCTCAAAAATAGTCCTTTTCGATGGCTTGAAAAGCGCAGCGATTTTTTCGATCTCCAGGCCGCTGTATTTCAGCCGGGAGAATCTTGTTTCCTCAGCAGAGCCGCTGTCCTGAAGCAGGTCACTTCCACCGGCAACCGGATCGGTTTCACTGTCTCCGAAGGAAGGATCTCCAAGGGCCAGGATATCCATTTCCACCGGATGGCCGTTACTCCTCCTGCGATCGACCAATTCTCGCAACGACGACAGTGAGGGGGCGTAAGCTATAGCATAATCCTTGATCAGCCACTCCCTCTCCCCGTCACTGCTCAGGAGGGTTTCGAAGGGCAGGAAATAAAGTGCATCGTCAGGAACGATAATCAGGCGTTTGACCCTCTTGTTAAGCCCGGGACGAACGAGGACATCATACAGCCTGTGCCCGAGATGGAAATCCTGGTTGGTAATATCGGTTATCGCCGTGAGGTATTCCTGGACCATCTTCTGGATCTCTTTTCTGTCAGGGAGAGGAAATATCCTGATTCCCTCGGAGGTGATGGCAAAGCCGAACGATCTCTCCTTGGCCAACAAATAGGCAAAGCAGGCCGTTTCCCTGTCGATCAGCTCGCTTTGGGCTTCTTCAAGAGTCAGGGTTTTGGGATATCTGAGGTTGGCATAGACAGGACTTGCCTCGCGTATTTCTCTTCTGAGCGATTGCAACTGCTCCTCATGCTCTTCCAAGTCTTTGTTGATCTCATCCCGTTGCTCCGGCAAAAGCTGCGGTATAAGGAGCTTGGTATGGAATTGTGAGATGTCGTTCATCAAGTCGGTTTCTTTGTTCAACAATTGCCGGCTGATCCCCTCTGAGAGGTCGATCTTGGAGACCTCGATACTGTCCAGGAATGCCCTGGCTTTAGCCCTTTCCAGATACCGGAAGGCTTCAGCTGCGTGCTGCGGTTTTTGGCTATCCTGGTAAATCTGGATGAATAGGGAGATAAGGTTGTGATAAGCGTCGATCCTCTTGTCTGTCCCGAGATAAGTCGCCTTGAGTTCCTCCAGACTGATAGTGGAGCGGATATTTTCAATGACCGAGATTGATTTCCGGTAGCTCTCGAGCGCCTCGGCGAGCTGATCCTGGTTTCTGTAGGCATTGGCGATCTCGAAATACGCTTCCCAGAGGACCTTATTCCCCTTGATCTTCGAAGCGAGGTCGATGACCCTTTGATAATAACGGGTCGATTCCTCATAGTTTCCCATTTGGGAATAGACGATTCCGATATTGTTCAGGATGATGCTCATCTCTTCAATGTCTTGAACGGCTTCCGCTTTCTCTAGGGCTTTCTTTAGAAAATCGAGGGATTTGGCATTCTCTCCAAGGTGATAATGGATGGAGCCTATGTTGTTCAAGACTTTTACTTCCATGCTAGCATTTCTAATCTCAGTCGCGATTTTTAAAGTCTCTTTATAATAATTTAAAGAAATAAAGAAAAACTCCCTATTTTCTAATTCTACTCCTTTTCTTCTATAAACCGTGCCGATGTTGTTAAGGTCTTTTGATATGCTTTCTTTGTCACCCAGCTTTCTATCCAGTTCAAGCGCTCGGAATGAGTACTCTAGAGCCTTATCATAGTTGCCCAAATCGCTATATATTGCAGCGCTATTTGTTAGGATTCTGTTTTCTTCTTCTAAGTTATTAGTTGAACGGGCTATTTCTATTGCCTTTTCATAAAGGCTCAACGCTTCTGAATAGTTATCAACCTGATAGTGAAATAAACCTAGGTTATTGAGACACTGACCTTCTTCCCTTTTATGTTTTATATTCCGAGCAATTTCCAGGCCCTTTCTGTTCAGCATAAAAAATTCCTGAAAGTTTTTCTGCTCCCAGTAGGTGATGCTGAGCTGACGAAGGCATTTGAGCTCATGTTCTTTGCTTTGGATCTTATGGGCAAGCTCTATCGCCTTGTTGAAATTCTCGATCGAGCCCTGATAGTTCGCCGAGTCCCGTTGTTCTTTAGCCCGAAAATAAAGATTGTATATCTCTATGGACACGGAACATATTTCTGTTTTATCCGGAAGATTGATTTTCTGGGCTATGGTCAAGGCGCGGCTGAACGCATCCGCGGATTCCTTCATCTGCCCGAGATTCAAGTACAGGAATCCTTGCTGGATTAGAGAATCCAGAGACCCCCCCATAAATCCGCTTTTATTCGCAACCGAATAAGCCTGTATCGCGATATCCAGGGCTTTCTCGAAATCCCCCTCTGCCCGGGTATTTTCCGCAGCGATTAGCAGCTCCGCGAATTGAACAGGGGGAGAGCTGGGTCCGGCAGACTGAGCAGCCGTTTTTTGAGAAAAAGACGGAACCGAAATGAAAAGAAGGAAGCTACAGAGAACTACTGGATAAAAAGCACGAAAAACGCGCAACGTTGAACTGACCATAATCCTTTCCCGGCGAGGACCGAGCTCTGGCATCTCGACCTCGGTCCGATTTTGCCTAGAGAGAGAAAGACAGTCAATCGCCCCTTGAGATGAGCCGGGGGGTGAATTAGCCGAGACAATCTCACCCTTGGGGGTGAGTTTCAGGGTGACCAAAAGAAAAGTCTGTTGTGGCTAAAAAACTACGCGATAAAACCAGATTAGATGTAAAAAGACTTAAAAGGAAAACGTATGTTTGTTAGTCGCCCTTGCTTGGTTTAAGCGCTATTGAATCTGTCAGCGGCTTGATCTTTGCTACCGAGTCATTAGGAGCAATGACTTTAGGGGCATCTTTTCCGGGGTGAAAAATGGGGTCGAAAATGCCCCAGAAGGAGGATATCCATACCGCCGGTTTCTTAACCAAGGCCCTGAAGTCGATTTTGAATGGTTTTTCCTTGGCGTTCGAAATGCCAGGGGCAAAGAGGAACAAAATTGCGAACAGAGCGATAAAAGCCGCCGTCTTGGTGAATTTCTTGTGCATAGGTGCCTCCTTTAAAAAACTAGGCACGCCTTGCAGAATGATGGGAAAATAAAAAAGACTCAGGGCGTAACTTCATCATTCTCTTCCAAGGCGTATCTTAAATCTAGGGGATTGTTTCTAAAAAGTCAAGTATTTTTTTGGGGGATAAGACAATTTGTCATAATCCACATTTCGCGGAACCTGAATGTCCCATTTATGGGGGAATAGCTTTGGAATACCCCATATTTTGTGCTCCCTCCGCTGCCCTCACTTCTTGAAAAAATAATCGATCTCCCACTCGGCCGTCGTCCGGCTATCCGATCCATGAACCGTGTTCCTCTCCACAGAGAAACCGAAAGAGCGCCGGATCGTCCCGGGCTGGGCCTGAGCAGGGTCGGTAACCCCCATCACTTCCCGCCAATGCATGATGGCGTTCTCACGTTCCAGGACCATGACGACAATCTCACCCGAGGACATGAAATCCGTCAGACTGTCGTAGAATTTCTTATCCTTGTGGACAACATAGAATCCCTTAGCGTCCTCTTTGGTCAAATGGACCATTTGCATTCGGAGGATCTCGAAGCCCTCGTCCTCGATTTGCTGGATGATCTTGCCCACAACTTTCTTCTTGACGGCGTCCGGCTTGATAATGGCCAGAGTTTTTTCACTCATGATCGCTTCTCCTCGGCAGGGATTCACGGTTTCATATATCCCAATCCGAAGAGCGAGTCAATCGACGTTGACACTTCAGCCAGCCGCCCGCTAGAATGAGCTCATGACAGAAGAGGTGGAAAACAAAAAAAGGTTGAGAGATTTCTCCTTCGACATCGGGCTTGACCTCTTCGGCGTCGCCGATGTCACCCAAGTCCGATCAGAATTCCGCCTTAAAAACGAGCTCAAAGGCTCCTTCCGCAGCGGCGCTGTAATCGGGAAGAGGGTCCTGGGATCTGTCCTCGAGGATATCGAAGACCGTCCGACTCCGCTCTATTTTCATCACTACCGCCAGCTCAACTTTTTCCTGGATCGCGCCGCCTTTCTCCTGGCCGCTTTCATCGGCGACCGGGGGTTCAAAGGGCTCCCCATTCCGGCCTCCCAGGTCATCGATTGGGAGAAACAGCAGGCCCATCTCTCCCACAAGAAAATCGGCCGGCTGGCCGGTTTGGGCTGGATCGGCCGCAACAATCTTCTGGTCCATCCCGAATTCGGCTCTCAATTCCGCCTGGCGACCGTCCTGACCGACATGCCGCTTGAGCCGGACCAGGCCGCAGCCGGCGATTGCGGGGACTGCATCGACTGCCTGTCTATCTGCCCGGCCGGAGCGATCAAATCGAGGCCTGAGGATTTCGACCACATCGCCTGTTTCGAGAAGCTCAGAGAGTTCCGCCGTTCGGGCGTGGTCGGCCAGTACATCTGCGGCATCTGTGTTAAGTCCTGCCGCGGCTCGTGCGAGCCGGGATAATCCCCCCCACCCGGTTGACTTGATTTCTCCATCGGTGTTATATTCTGGATCAAAATAGGGGTATCATAGGTTTCTCGTGACTGGGACGGTCGACACCTTCATTCACAATCTCAGGAAAAAGATCGGGGACGACCCCGCCCATCCCCGTCATCTGCTGACCGTTCCCTGGTCAGGCTACAAGTTTCAAAGGTGAAGGAGAATCCGATGGACATCTGTCGCTGGCTCTTCATTTATGGATTCACCTACGCTTTTTTCCAGGTGATGCCCGCCTTCCTGAAAGGGAGGTTCGCCGGCCCCGTGAGCCGGGGGGACGCCCTCGATTTCCTGACGCCCTTGGCCGTCATCTCGGTAGCTATCATGCTTTTTCTGAAGGTGAAAAGGGCGCCGGGGAAAGACGCCCAGGACGGATCGGCTGCGCCCTCAATGTTGGCCGGCGCTGTCTTCATTCTCGGCCTCATCAGTTATGTAGAAGGCCACGGGATCCATCTTTCGGCCAACGCCATCGACCGCCTTCTCCACGGGCAGGAGGGCACGGATCTCCACCGGGCCGTCTATCTTTTCGACGAGGTGATCAGCCATTTCCTCTGGGACGCCGGGGTTCTGATCATAGCGGCCGGTTTGATCCTGGCCGGAGTCAGGATCCGCTTTGCGCCGCTCTCTCCGGTCCGATGGATATTCCTCGCCGCCGGGGCCTGCTTTTTCGGATTTTCCTACGCCGTTAACGCCATCGAGGGGCAGACCGTCGCCCTCACTTTTCCCGCCGCCATCCTGATGGTTTGTGCCTGCTTTTGGCTTTGCCGGAAGAGCCGCCGGGGCGGAGGGCATAACGCTGTCGCCCTCTTTTTCCTTCTGGGTTTTCTGTTGAGCGTGCTGCTCTTCACCTATTGGGGGATTGCCCACCCCGGCTTCACCGAGTTCAGCGAGCTGGGGTGGATCTGAACGGAAGCTATGTCCTTTTTTGACAGGGGATCCAGACCTCAGTCTTGAGCTGCTCCGGGCTGAGTTCCTCGGGATTCATGTCCAGATACCGCTCCATGATCGGACCCTCCGGCCGGTAACCATTATCATCCATCCAGTCGAGCATCTTGCTTATGGTCTCTCCGGTATCTTCATAAGCGCCCTGGTGCAGGCAAACGGCGGATTCGGAATAACCCCATTCCTTCTTCATAAGCGGCGGTTGGATCAAGGCCTGAGCGGTCACCGGAAAGCCCACCTCCCACCGCAGGTCCTGGTCGCTCACCTCTTCCGGGCTGTTGTAGTAGATGCCCAGCAGAGGTCCCGCCGGGACGACATTCTGGCCCTGCATTTCCTGAACCAGGCGGCCGATGGCATGCTGAATCCCTTCGAATGGGCCTTTCTCCTCTAGACAGACGTAAACGAATGCCTCGGACTTCTGGATAGTGACGGAGCCGCCCTGGGCTTGACCCGCTCCAGAGGCCAGAGGAAGAGCCGATAGAGCGAAGATGAATCCCAGAGAGATGATCCAAACGTTTCTTTTCATAAGCTTAACCTCCCCAATGGTTTCATTCCTGCCACTAGGCGAATTTTAGCACGGCAGCCATAAAAATCAATCTCCGGCTACGGGGTTTTCTTCTCCGGCTTCAAAATATCCCAGGCGCGCAGGCTGTCGACCCCGGCGGAGCGTGTCTGGTCGATGGTCATGGGTGTTACCGAGATGTATCCTTGAGTCAGCGCCCGGGTGTCGCTGTCGCTGTGCCCGCCCGTGAGCGGTCGGTAAATCGACCAGTATTCGGCCTTCGGTCCCTGGGCAGTCCTCCTGGCATAATGTTCATCGGGCGGACGCCTGTCCTGGCGGGTCACGAGCACTCCCTTGATTTGGTCGGAGGGGCGGCCGGGAAAATTGACATTGAGGAAGGTTCCCGGGGGCAGGCCTTTTTCCTTGACCTCGAGGACCAGCCGGGCGATGAAATCGGCCGCCCCGGCGTAATCCATTTGATCTCCTTCTTCGAGGGATGCGGCCAGGGCCGGGATTCCCCGGTAGGCGGCCTCCCTGGCGCAGGCCACGGTGCCGGAGGAAAACGCGCCGACGCCGGCATTCTCCCCCTTGTTGATCCCGGAGACGACGATATCCGGAAGCTGGGGAACGAGAGAGGTCAAGGCCAGGCGGACGCAGGTCGCCGGCGAAGCGGCGACGGCGAACCAGAGCCCGCCCCCGGCCTCCCAGGATTCGACGGCGATCGCGACGCCGAAAGTGAGAGCATGCCCGACACCGCTTTGATTGGCGGCAGGAGCGGCGACCGTCACTTCGCCCAGCTCCTTGAGCCGCTCGAAAAGAGCTTTGATGCCCGGCGCCTGAATTCCATCGTCGTTGGAAATAAGGATGCGGTACGGCCGCTGAACGGAGAGGACACTCCGGGCCGGAGCCGCAAGGACGAGAGGCAATGCGATGGCCAGGAAACATAAAGACGGAATCCTGCGACTTGTGATCATGGCGGCCTCCCTTTCTTTATGTCGTCGCCGCTATTTCCTGTTCTTCACGTATTTGTCGAACCATTCGAACATCTCGGCCAGGACGTGGAGAATGCTCTCCCTGGCGATGTAGCCGTGGCTTTCATTGGGCAGCATGACCAGCCGGGTCGTCGTCCCGAATCCCTTGAGGGCCGCGTAAAGCCGCTCCGACTGGATGGGGAAAGTCCCCGAGTTGTTGTCGGCCTCGCCGTGGATGAGCAGGATGGGCTCGTTGATCTTTTCGGCATGCATGAACGGTGACATCTTGACGTATGTCTCCGTGGCCTCCCAGAGAGTCCGTCGCTCGCTCTGAAAGCCGAAGGGGGTGAGTGTCCTGTTATAGGCGCCGCTGCGGGCAATCCCGGCGGCGAAAAGATCGCAGTGGGCCAGGACGTTTGCCGTCATGAAGGCTCCGTAGCTGTGGCCGCCGATGCCGACCCGGTGGGGATCGCCGACGCCAAACTCGTCGAGTGTTTTGATGGCCGCTGCGGCGTTGGCCACGAGCTGTTTCACGAAGGTGTCGTTGACGGTCTTGGGATCGCCGATGATCGGCATCTCGGCGCCGTCGAGGATGGCGTAGCCCTGGGTAATGAAGAAGAGGTGAGATGAGCCGCGGTAGTAGGTGAAGCGGTTGACCGAGCCGCGGACCTGGCCGGCCGTTGACGGGTCGGTGTATTCGATCGGGTAGGCCCAGACCACGACGGGCAGGCGCTCGTCGGGTTTGCGGTCAAGGGGAAGATAGAGGGTGCCGGAGAGATCGACGCCGTCGTCCCTTTTGTACTGGATGCGCTTTTTCTTGATCCCGGTGAGCTGCGGAGCCGGGTCGGCGAACTCCGTCAGAGCCTTCCTTTTCTTGGTCTTAAGATCGTAGATGCAATAATTGGGCGGATCAGTCTGAGTTTCGAAGCTCGTGATGATCTTGGAGCGGGAGTCCATGAAAAAGTCAACGAAGGTTTCGTACGCCGCATCCTGGCAGTGAAAAAGGCGCTCCTTTTTCATCGTCTTGATGTTCATCCGGTCCAGGAAAGGATGGTCTCCCTGGGGGGAGGAACCCGAGCCATCGAGATAGATCCAGTCCTTGTCCTGGAGGATGACGCTTTGACCATTCCTGAGGGTCGTCATGACGGGCGTGCCGGGATCGTTGTAGCGGTCCTGGGTGCTGAGATCGAACCATTTTTTCGGGATGACTTCCGGACGGTCCAGATCGACGAGATAGGTCGTGCGCCATCTTTTTTTCCAGGTGTATTCCGAGGCCAGGGCCAGGCCCGGCGTCGCAAAGTAGGTCAGGCCGGACCTTCTGAAGTAACCCAGCCCGGAAGCCCGCTCCTTGAGTCTGAGGACGGACCTGGAGGATTCCTTGAAGGGAGCGGGAAGCGTCATGTATTGATCGCGGAAGGGGACTTCTTTTTCCGGGTCGCCCCCATCAAGGGCCTCCACCCAAATCAAGGTGGACGATTTGTGAGTCATCCAGTCCACGTCACGTGGGCCTGTCGGCACTCCGTTTATGGGGACGTTTTCAGCCGGAGGAAGATCCGCCAGCAGATGAACCAGATTGCCTTCCATGTCCCAGACCTCATAGGCACGGGCGAAGCCATAGAGAGGGACGGAATAGGAGTAAGGACGTTTCAAACGGTTGACCAGAATATAGCGCAGGTCCGGCGAGGAGGAAACGTCGGCAAAAATGCCCGGCCGGCCGATCTTTCGCGGCGGACCGCCGGCGATGTCCACAAGGGCCAGCTGGGCGGTGGCGTAATGATCAAACAGGGCCTCGTCGAAAGCCGTCTTCAGGAGGTCCTGGTAGGTGGCCGCCTTGGTGAACTGGCCGGCAGTTTCCTGGATGTTGGGTCCGATGGGGACTCGGGGCGGTTCGGGAACCGGGCCGCGGTCCTCGGGGACGAGAGACACGTAGAGGCGCCGGCTGTCCGGCAGCCAGCCGAAAGAAGTGGTGACGGCGTTGATAACCGCCGGAGTGAGGGCTTTGACCGCGCCGGTCTTGACGTCCACTACCCAGAGTTCGACGCCTTCATCCAGGTAGCGCAGAAGGGCCATGGCGCCGCCGTCGGGCGCCCAGGCTGGAAAGGTAAACTTCATTCCGTCGGGGAAGTCGATTTTTTGAATTGCGCCCGTCTTCAAATTTTTGAGACTGATCCCCGTGTTGAACATGAGGGTTTGGCGGCTGCTGGTCGCGGGCGTGATCCGGATTCCCGCAAGTCTCAGGATCGGCTGCGAAACCTGGGCAATGGACGGCATGGATTGCCTCTCGATGAGGGCCATGATATCCCCGGCGGGGCTCATGGATATCAGCGGGGTCGGCGGGGCGTCGAGAATATCGATGACTTCCTGGGGCGGCCGCTTGTACGGTTCCTGTCCAAAAGATGGAATGCCGGCCAGAACGATCACCAGCAACACGGCCAAGGATCTTACCTTCATGATCTCCCTCCTAGTCAAAAGTCCACCATGACTATATATCGAAAAAAAGCGGGCTTTTCAACCCGAGGAAATTTCCTTTGACAGGCAGAGGCGATAAAAATATAATCGCAAAAGATGGGAAATGCCGGGCGATAGGGCATTAATGGAGATCGAGGAGGAAAAAATGCGCCGCTTTTTCCGCGCCATTTCAGGGTTTGTTCCCGTTTATGTATTAGCCGCCTTTTTGCTGATTCCCGGTGCCTGTCGGCGAAACGTCGAGCCGACCGACCTGGTCCTTCTGAACGGCCATATCCAGACAGTCAACCCGGCCGCTCCCCGCGCCGGCTATCTGGCCGTCAAGGGGAATACAATTACCGCCGTCGGCGAGAAAGAGAGCGAAGCCAGGAGGTATGTAGGGCCGGCGACGAGAGTGATCGACCTGGCCGGTCAATTCGTCCTGCCGGGCATCATCGATGGACATGTCCATTTCAACCGCGCGGGCGCGCTGATCAACGATGCCAACTTGATGACCGTCGCCGACGAGCAAGGACTGCGTCGCGAAATCGGCCGGGTCGTCGATCTCCTTGATGACGGTGAATGGATCACCGAAGGCCTTTGGGGCGCTTATGAACAGTGGGACCTGGGGGACGCGGGACGGGGCGAGCGCCGGGAGAAGACGATGTGGCGGCCCAACAGGGCCATGATCGATGACCTGACGATCGCCAATCCCTGCTTTCTCTGTCGCTACGATTACAAAGAGTGGTTGGCCAACACGGCCGCCCTCGAGGCCGCCGGGGTCAGAGCGAATAAGATCGAAGGGTTGGAGCTTGGACGGGACGGGAAACCGACGGGAATCGTCTTCCGGCCGTCACCGGCATTCACGACCGTCTCCCAGGCCGTCAAACCCAAGTCCCGGGAGCGGCTGTTGGATGAGAACCGGGCCGCCCTGAAAGCTCTCCGGGAGGCGGGGATCGTCGAGATTCACGATATCGAGGTTCCCGATCAGACCGAGCGGTTCATCGCGCTTCAGGAGAATGGCGAGCTGACCTGCCGGGTCTGGCTGCGGCCCGACCTGTCGCGCGGCGCCGAACTCGGCACCGCGGGCTTCACAATGG
>JBAUIH010000374.1:0-8419 GCA_049682755.1 Candidatus Aminicenantales bacterium
GGGTCCCCCTCCGCTACGGGGACCTGAGGGCGGCTCCCTGCCCCCAAGCTAAACACCGATTTTAAGATGTGTCCCATCACGGCTGTCCTGGTGTCATATACGCCAGCGCGTGATAGAATAGGAGCAGGTAACCTGAACAGGGAGGTAATGGTCATGAAAAGCAGGAATCGGCCCATGGCGGCACTGGTTGCCGCCTCAACGGTTTTTGTCGTCTCGAATGGGATCTTAGCCCAGGACGCCGGGAAGTCGTCCGCTGAGCTGCCGGTCTACTACGAGGAACTCACGACGCCGGAGTTTGTCCAGGCCGTGATCAGGTCCGAGTCCACTTGCGTCATTCCGCTCGGCATCCTGGAAAAACACGGACCCCATCTCCCTCTGGGCACCGACCTCATCGACTGCCGGGAGGTGGCCCGGCGGGCCGCCGAACAGGAATACACAATCATCTACCCGGCTTATTATGTCGGGCAGATGTTCGAAGCCAAGCACCAGCCCGGGACGATCGCCTACAGCGCCGGGCTGATGCTCAACCTCCTCCAGGAGACCTGTGACGAGCTTGCCCGAAACGGGATTACCAAAATCGTCCTGCTCAACGGGCACGGAGGGAACGAGCATTTTCTCCGGTTTTTCTGCCAGATCCAGCTGGCCGGCAAAAAGGATTACGCCGTCTATCTCTTTGATCCCTCAGGCGACAGATCTATGGATGAACAGCTGCAAGAGCTCCGGAAGACAACCGTCGACGGCCACGCCGGAGAGAGGGAAACCTCCGTCATGCTCGCCCACCGGCCTGACCTGGTTCATCTGGACAGGGCGGGCCAGGAGAGCGGAGAGGATCAGGGACGGCTGACTAATCTAAAACACGCTTATACAGGAATATGGTGGTACGCCAGCCAGCCCCACCATTACCGGGGGGATGGAAGCGCCGGCAATAAGAAATTGGGCGAACTCGCCCTCGGCCTGGAGGCCGGGCTGCTGGCGGAGATGATTCGCTCCGTCAAGAAGGATACGGTCACTTTGGAGCTTCAGAAAAAGTTTTTTGAGGACGCGGAAAAGCCGCTCAAGAGCAAACAGTAGGCTTTGCCGGCTATTTCGTCGGCCTGACGTCCCAGAGCTGTTTGGGCGGCGAGTTGTACCCGTCCATTTCGAAGGTCCTCTCCGCCGTCAGCCGGATGCTCGCCTGCTCATAGAATTTGCCCGTTCCTTTCCCCTTGCTGTCGATGGTGAGCTCGATGACCATGAACGGAAAACGGTGGTCGATGCGCTGACTCATTTCCAGGTCCCAAGACTGCCTCTGGGCAAAGAGCAGGATCTGCCTTCCTTTTTCAGTGGGAATACTGTGGGCCCCGTGGATGATGATCTGGGTGCCGCGGCCGCCGAGAGGGAAAAAGATCCCTTTATTCAGCGCCCGGAAGGCGGACATGAACGGCTCGTAACCCTGCTCGGTCTGGATCTTAATGAGATTGAAGACCTCCTCGGTCGTGCTATAGCTGTCGATGCTGATCTTGATCTTTTTCACGCTCTCCGTGTATTGCATCCCGCCCGTGAGCAGCCGGGCCTGGTATTCCTCCTTCTCGGGAGCGGCAGCCTGGGCGCTCAGCAAGGCCGCCAGGCCGATCAAGGCGAAAAAACCGGCAAGAATCTTGTTTTTCATATCATTCCTCTCCAACTATGTTGTTTTTCTTGATGAGTCGGGATGGCCGGCATAACGCATGGTCTCCGCTAAATTCCACTTAGACTATATCGGTCCTGGAATGGAGTGTCAAGAAAGATGATGGCGGGCTTATTTTAAAGAGCTGAGTTCAAGGGCGCGTTTCATCTTCGGAAGAAAGACATTCTTGGGTTCGAACCCGGTGACGCGGAGTTCCTCGATCTCGGACCCGTCGGGCTTCAGGAAGATGAGTGTCGGGACGCCCTTGATCCCGTATTTCTTGGTGAAGGCTTTGGCCGATTCGTCCTTGGTTGAAGTCAGGTCGGCTTTAAGCATCACAAACTCGCGCGAGGCGGCGATGACCTCGCGATGGCTGAAGGTGAGCACGTCCAATTCTTTGCAGGGAATGCACCAGTCGGCGAAGCTGTTGATGAAGATGGGAAGGCCGCCCTGCGAAGCCTCGGCCAGTTTCTCCTCTGAGTACGGCAACCAGGCGATGGAGTCGGCTGGAGTTCCGTTCCCCTGGGAGGCGAGCGTTTCATCGATGTAGCCCTTGAGGCCAGAGGAAGCGACAACGAGCGCCAGCCCGAAAAAGACGATCCCAACGATTGTGCGGACATAACGGAACATTTTCCCGGGGGTTTGGGTCGGCTCGAGCCAGGCCATGTAGAGCCCGGCGATGAGCATGATCAGAGCGAGTGAAAGGTGGTAAAGAAGACTGTCCGGGAAAAGCGGTTCGAGAAAATAGACGGCCATGGCGATCAGGATGAACCCGAAGATCTTGCGGACCCAGACCATCCAGGCTCCGGAACGGGGCAGCTTGGTCAGGCCTCTCGAGAAGAGTCCGAGAAAGAGGAAAGGGATGCCCAGGCCGAGGGCCAGGACGAAGAAAAGGGAGAATCCCAGGAGCACGTTTCCCCTGTTCCCTACATAGGTCAGAAGGCCGAGGACGAAGGGCCCGATGCAGGGGGCGGCGACGATCCCGACGGTCAGGCCCATAAGAAGTGTCCCGAGGTAGTCTTTCTGTGACCGGCCGGCCAGCCTATTGAGAAAGGACGGCAACCGGAATTCGTAGACGTCGAACATACTCAGGGAGAGAAAGACCATGACCAGGGCAATGAAAATGAGCACGGGCGGGTGCTGGAGCGCGGCGCCGAAGAGGCTTCCGGTGAAAGCGGCGATGCTCCCCAGGACCGAATAAGTGATGGCCATCCCGATGACGTAGAGGACCGCGTGGGCGGCGAGGCCGCCTTTTTTACCTCCGGACTGGCCGCCGAAGTAGCTGATGGTGATGGGGATGAGAGGATAGACGCAGGGCGTGAGGTTGAGGGCGAGTCCGCCGATGAAGACGAGGAGAAAGAGCGGCAGCAAGCCGCGGCCTTCGAAGCGGGAGGCCGGCTTCACGGCCTCTTGGACGGCGGCCGGCTCGGCTTTCTTTTCGACCGGGGCTGCGACAGTGGGGACCTCCGGCTTGACCGGGTCCTCCACCGGCACTTTCAGGCTGAAAGCCGCCTCGTCGGGCGGCAGACAGGACCGGTCATCGCAGGCCTGGAATCCCACGACACCCGCGATCTCGATCTCGTTTCCTCCGAAGTCCGCAGCGAGAAAGACTTCGGCAGTGACCTTGATCGTTCCCTCATAGACGGCCAAGGGGTTTTCGGAAAAGCCCAGGTGCCTCGTTTCTGCGGGCGGAAAGATGATTTTGCCGTAAGTCACACCCGGCAAAGATTTGAAATCCACGGTCGTGCCGATGAGATAGTCCTCGCTCGGCAGGTCGGCGTTGATGTGGAAAGGGGAGCGGATGGTGATTTCGAGCGTGAGCGGATAGGATTGGCCGGGTTTGAAGTTCTCTTCCCCGGGGACGACTCTCACGGTGACGATGGGCTCTTCCAACTGGGCGACGGCCAGGCTGCATACGGCGGCGATGATCATTAAGCCCAGGACCGCTTTCTTCACGACACGATCACCTCCGCCGGCGTATTATACAATACAACCCATCCACGACCTAAATCATGGGGACGGTCCCATTTGCAGCGGACCCTTCCCCCTTGATAAGGAAGGGTTCGGGAGAGGAGGAATTCAATGATCCTCTCCATTTTAAACCTGTGCGGAAGCACCTCTGTCTGTGTGACAGACAACTTGGGAATGGAGAAGCGACCTCGAAGGTTCAGCCTGCATCTCGATTAATCGGAGCGTCCGTATTTACGAGTTCCTCTGCGCCGGCTTGAGCGTCCAGAGCTGTATCTTGGTCAGCTCAATAATCTGTCCCATGTTCAGGTCGGGCCGGTGGACGGGCCACGTTTTGAATTCCCGGATCCGTTGGATGCTTTCCGCTTCGTTGATTTTCGGGAAGGGATCGAAAGTGACGACTTCGTATTCGGACGCCGGATCTCCTGATTCCATATCCAGAAAGACGGTGCTGAAAAGGGCGAGCGTGGACCGCCGTCATGCCTTCCAGAACGGCACCCGTCTTTTGAAAATGGACGATCGACTTCGCCAGCCCGGCAAAGGCCTCGGCCGGAGAGAAATATTCGCTGCACGAGAGCGCCCGGCTTCGGAGGGCGTCCCCGGCCATCTCCTTCAGGTCTTTCTTTGAGAGTTGCTCTTTTTGAAGGGAATAGAGATTCATGAGCTCGCGAAAAGTGGTGATCTCGATGTCGTCCCGGCTCTTCAGGTACCGCATCAATCGGCGGAAATTCTTCTGGGCGGTCGCCATGCTTTCCTGCGGGCGCATCTCCGGCGTTATCCATTCCTCAGGACCGGTATTCCGGCCGTCGTAAAAATTGAGATCCCAGAAGTGCTCGGTCCGGATCTTGCAGGGGTGGCCGGTGAAGAAGGGGAGGACCTCGGTTGTCCGGGCGAGCTTGGGCAGTCCCTCCTGGAGTTTCTGGAAAAGAGGATCGAACAGGTCATCGCGGTAATAGGTGTCATCAAATCCGTCATATTGGCCGGAGAAATTCAAAGCATTGCAGAACCAAACGACACCGCGGCCGGGAAGGCTGATCGGAGAACCGGCGTAGCCCGCCTTCATTTTTCCGAGAGCGAAGACGAGCTGCGGCCCATAGGAGCCGCCGTGCCGGCCGAGAGCCGCCACGGGCGTCCCGAAAATCCTCTCCAGTTCCCGGAACCCGGCGGATTCCTGTTCGAGCATCTGTGAGCCCTGGTTTCATTTTCATCCTCCAGATCCAAGCAGATGAAGACTCTTTCGCCGCCGAGATCTATCTGGCCAGCCGGCAAGCTACTGCGCGAATCTATTTTTTCTTCCAGACCGGCAGGCGGCGGCCGGGTGTCCAGGGCGCGCCGGCGGCTTCCAGAGCATCGCCCAGTTTCTTGATGTCCTGATCGATGAGCGCGCGCATCTCCTCCAAGAGCTTTTCGAAGGAGCCGGCGGCGATCTCATATTGGCGCTTCGTCGTCTCCGTGATCGGGCAGGTGGTGGTGAGCTGCGCACTGACCCTCTGCATGAGCCCGGGTGAGGAGGCTTCATCACGGCGCCTGATTGTCCGGTCTCCATGAAGTGTGCGCAGCGATTCCTGCAGCTTTACCTCCAGTTCCTTTGCCCTTTCCAGGAGTTTCGGGTCGGCCTGGGGTGTGTCCAGCAGCGCTTTTTTCATATGGCGAAGGCTGTTGGCTGCTTCTTCAGCCGCCGCCCCGGCCCCCATCATCGCCCGCTGCAGCTCGCCGGCTTTTTTTTGGAAATCGAGCGACGCCCGGCGGTCCTTCTCCTCGAGGGTGGCCAGTCCCAATGATTCCACGATGAACGTCTGGGGACCGGCGAGCGGCGTCAGGACGCCTTTCTCTTTTTTGATCAGAGATGCCGTGAACGTCCCCGGCACGACCAACGGGCCCTCCGGAGTCCACTCCCATTCTTCGCGTTCTCTCTCTTCGAGCTCGACCGGCTCGACCGGCGGATAGCGCAGGTTCCAGGCGATCCGGTGGATTCCCTGGGAGACAGGACCGGTGATCCGGCGAACGACCTGGCCCGTCTCGTCGGCGATGGTCAGGATGATCTCCGGCTTATCCTCCATTTCCTCCTTCCTCAGTTCTTCCCAACCGGGGAAGGGAACCGGCTTTCCGGCTTTGTCGAGGCGCTTTTCTTCCTCGCGCCGCGCCTCGGCCCCGTTCTTGAGCGAATCTTTGAGATAATAGGTGAAGATTGCGCCGAAGGGTGGATTGGGCGCCAGATAAAACCCGTCGCCGAGACAACCCTTGCCGCTCGAGTCCAGGGGACGGAGAGGGATGTATTCGAGTGCTTTCTTGATTGGAAAAAGAATGGTCTCCTGTTGGAGGGCTTCCTCGCTCAGCTCCCGCAGGGGTGAGTAATCGTCAAGAATGAAGAAACTCCGGCCGAAGGACGCGGCCACGAGGTCGCTCTCCCGCTCGTGGACCTCGATGTCGCGGAAGGAGACGGTCGGCACACCCCCTCCCAGCTTGAGCCAGTGAAGGCCGCCGTCCAGGGTGGCGTAGATGCCGAACTCGGTGCCGGCGAATAAAAAATTCTTCTTGACGTGGTCCTGGGCGACGGACCAGACGATGGCCCGCTGCGGCAGATCTCCGGCGATATTGGTCCAGGTCTTTCCCCGGTCGCTGCTCTTCATGAGATAGGGCTTGTAATCACCGGCCTTGTGATTGTCGACAGCCGCAAACACCGTGTCCTTGTCATGCTTGCAGGCCTTGATCTCATTGACGAAGAAGGAATCAGGAGCAGTTGCGATCTTGTCGATCTTTCGCCACGATTTGCCTCCGTCCTCGGTCACCTGGATCAGCCCGTCGTCGGTGCCCACATAGATGAGGCCTTCCTGGAGCCGCGACTCGTCGATGGTCGTGATCGTCGAGAACATCGACATGGCGCCGTGGTCCCAAAGGGCGTCGATACTCCAGGTCTTGCCCATGATCGGCTGGTCGAGACGGAAGATGTTCCGGGTAAGGTCGGGGCTGATCCTCATCCAGGAGTCGCCGCGGTCGTCGCTCCGCCACAGGAATTGCGACGCGTAGTAGACGCGCGTATGAGAATGCGGGCTGATGAGCACGGGCGAGTCCCAATTGAAGCGCAGCGGCGGGTCCTCCGGCGCCGGTTGCGGGCCGATAGAAAGGGTTTCGTGGCTTTTTTTGTCGTAGCGGAGGAGATTCCCGTTCTGCCACTCGACGTAGATGATGTTCGGGTCCTCGGGGTCGATCGCACAGGCGTAGCCGTCGGCGCCGAAGGTGATCACCCAGTCGGAATTACCGATGCCGTGGGCGTTAAGCGTCCGCGAGGGGCCGAGCTGGCTGCCGTTGTCCTGGGTGCCCCCGTGGACATTATAGAAGGGGAGGGTGTTGTCCAGGGCCAGCTTGTAGAACTGGGTCACCGGCAGGTTGTCGAAGAAACGCCACGTTTTTCCCCGGTCGCGGCTCTCGTAAACGCCGCCGTCGCTTCCGTTGAGGATGTAATCGGGATCGCCGGAGAGAAAGGCCATGGCGTGGTTGTCGCCGTGTTTGTGTTTCTCGTTGACTCGCCTGAAGGTCTTTCCGCCGTCCTCTGTCACCATCAGGGGAGGAGCCATCTGGTAGACGCGATCTAAGGTGTTGGGGTCGGCAAAGATCTCCTGGTAGTAATGCGGGCCTGTCCCTCCGCTGATGAAGGAGTTCCGTTTTTCCCAGCTTTCGCCCTTGTCCGTGGAACGGTAAAAGCCCTTTTCCTCAGGGCCGTCCTCGATAGTGGCATAGACGACGCGTGGGTCGAGGGGCGAGACGGCCAGTCCGATCTTTCCCATATCGCCCTTGGGCAGGCCGACGGTCAGCTTGCGCCAGGACTTGCCGGCGTCCTCGGTTTTGTATATCGCGGATTCGGGCCCTCCGCCCATGAAGGCCGCGACCGAGCGCCGCCTCTGGTAGGCGGCGGCGTAGATGATGTCGGGGTTCGAGGGGTCGAATTCGACGCTCGTTATTCCCGTGTCTTTGCTGATCTCAAGAGACAGGGCCCATGTTTTTCCTCCGTCCGCGCTCTTGTAGAGACCGCGGTCCCCGCCGGATGACCAAAGTGGTCCTTCGGCCGCCACATAGACTGTGTTGGAATCCCTGGGATCGACCAGTATCCGGGCGATGTGCTCGGACTTGGGAAGACCCATGTTCGTCCATGTTTTTCCGCCGTTGAGGCTCTTGTAAACTCCGTCCCCGAACCCGACGTGGCGCCCGCTGACGTTTTCACCCGTCCCTATCCAAACGACCTCGGGGTTTTTGGGATCGAGGGTGAGGCATCCGATGGAGTAGGAGGGCTGGTCGTCGAAGATGGGCGTCCAGGTCGTGCCGGCGTTTTCTGTCTTCCAGACGCCGCCCGATCCCACGGCTACGTACCAGACGCTCTTGTTCTTGGGGTGAATGGCCAGGTCGCTGATCCGGCCGGACATGATGGCGGGTCCGATATTCCGGAACTCGAGCCCGGACAAGACCTCCGCGGTGAGTAGGGCCTTTTTTTCCGCCGGCTTGGTTTCACACCAAGCAACAGCCGAAATAACAAAGACGGCGATGAAGCCAAGGGCGAGGGCTTTTTTCATTGTTACCTCCGTGAGGATACGGTCTAAGGAGAAATCTCAATATATCAATTTTGGATAGGGGATGACCATAAAAAAATCGACAAGGAAATTGGAACGAAGAATAACGAGAAAAGCCGGAGGCCATGGGGAGCAAAAACAAAAATGGGGACGGTCCAAAGAAACTGGGGACGGTCCTATTTATTCCCCTCTCCCTTGAGAGACTGTGTCACAGTGTCATTGCGAGAGAGTGGAGCGATCGAAG
>JBAUIH010000375.1:0-1896 GCA_049682755.1 Candidatus Aminicenantales bacterium
GGCAACCACAATCCATGGACCCAAACCTAAAGCCAGTTGAAAAAGTTCTTTGTCTTTCATAATAGGCCATTTTATGAGCGCACAAATACATTTTCAATTGCCTACCCACACGAAATAGCGAGGAGCCAACAAGGAAGTGGCCGCGATTTTCTCCAAGATCGCCGATGCCCTGGAGATCAAGGGGGAAATGCCGTTCAAGATTCTCGCCTACCGCAAGGCCGCCCGCATTCTCGAGGATCTGACCGAAGACATCGAAACCGTCGCCGACGAAAACAGGCTCCAGAAAATCGATGGCATCGGGAGTGGGATCGCCTCGAAAATCGAGGAATACCTCCAGACCGGCCGGATGAAAAAACACCGGGACGCCCTCTCCGGTATCCCCGAATCGCTCTTCGAGCTCCTCAACGTCCAGAATCTCGGCGCCAAGACGGTCCACCTAATGCAGAAAGAGCTCGGCGTCCAGGGAATCGCCGACCTGAAAAGGGTCATCCGGGACGGCACCCTCGCCTCCCTCCACGGAATGGGCGACAAGAAAGTGGAGAACATCCGCAAGGGAATCGAAACCCACGAGAAAGCCCAAGAGCGGATCCCCATCTACGAGGCCCTGTCCGTGGCCGAGGAAGTCATCGCCTATCTGACCGGCGGCCCGGGGATTGGCCGCCTCTCCCCCGCCGGATCCCTCCGGCGGATGAAAGAGTCCGTCGGTGATATCGATATCCTGGCCGCCGGCAGCGGCGGCGCCTCGATCGTCCGCTATTTCACCCGGTTCCCCAGAATCAGCTGTGTCCTTGCAGCGGGCCCAACAAAAGGCTCGGTCATGATCACGACTAGGACAGGTGAGCGCCAGGTCGACCTCCGCGTCGTCGCCGACCCGGAGTACGGGGCCGCCCTCCAGTATTTCACCGGCTCCAAAGCCCACAATATCAAGCTCCGCGGCCTGGCCAAGGACAAAGAGCTCAAGATCTCCGAGTACGGCGTTTTCCGCGGCTCCAGGAAAATCGCCGGCCGGGATGAGAGCGAGGTCTACACCGCCCTGGGCCTCCCTTTCATCCCGCCCGAGATGCGCGAGGACCGGGGCGAAATTGAACTGGCCATTGAAGGCCGGCTTCCGGATCTCGTCGATAAGTCCCATATCCGGGGCGACCTCCACGTCCATTCGGACTGGAGCGACGGCCAGGTCAGCCTTTCTGAGCTGGCCGACCTCGCCCGCGAGCGCGGCTACTCTTACATCGCGGTTTGCGACCACAGCCAGGCGGCCAAGTATGCCGGTGGTCTAACCCCCGACCGGCTCCGCCGTCAGATGAAAGAGATCGATGCGCTCAATAGACGGCTGAAGGGAATCCGCCTTCTGAAGGGGACGGAAGTGGACATCCTGGCCGACGGCTCTCTCGACCTCCCCGATCAGCTCCTGGGAGAACTCGACATCGTCGTGGGATCGATCCACTCCGGGTTCAGGAAGAACGTCACCGCCCGGATGCTCAAGGCCATGGAGAATCCCCATCTCGATATCATCGGCCATCCGACGGGCCGGCTGATCTCGGGACGGGAGGGCTATGAAGTGGACCTGGAGGCCGTTCTGGCCGGCGCCCGGCGTCTCGCCAAGGCCCTTGAGCTCAACTCCTACCCCGACCGCCTGGACCTCAACGAGTTCCATCTCAAGCGGGCCCGGGAGCTTGAAGTCATGATTTCGATCGGCACGGACACCCATTCGGCGGACGGTCTCGGGATGATGCGCTTCGGCGTCGGCATCGCCCGGCGTGCCTGGCTGCAAAAAAAAGATATCTTGAACAACCTTCCTTGGAGCCGGCTCAAGAAAATGCTGAAGTAGAGATGGGAATGAAAGGTTTGCAGGATTCCACCAAATCGTGTATCTTGCTTATTTTGAAAGGAGTCGCT
>JBAUIH010000376.1:0-15127 GCA_049682755.1 Candidatus Aminicenantales bacterium
CATGAGTAATGGATCCTCTGATCAGCCCGCATCGGCTTCGCTCCCAATCGGGCGGACGGAAGCCGGGCGATCACTCCCGAAGCTTGAGGATGATTTCCTGTCGCAAGAAGCACGGTTCCTTCGCAGCCGGGAAAGCCACTGTCAGCCGGTCTCCGGAAGACTTCGCCCCTTGAACCGCACGGATGAAATCTCCGCAGGCTACCGGCAGCGAATAGGTCTGTCCGGGCCAGCCCTCGACGAGAGCCTTCAGTTCGTCCCTCTCCCGAATGATGCTGATGATTTTAAGCCCCCTGTCTGGATCTCCGATCTTCGAATCGACGGAGGGCGGCAGGATCTCGACCGTGGGCTTGAGATCGATCTCGACAGTATCCCGGCCGCTCATGTGGAATCCCACTTCCGGCCGGGCCAGGCGCGGAGAAGTTGTCATCTTGAAGTCCACGGATTGTCCGTTCACCCGGACGGCCAGGACTTCCGTTCCAGGCCCGAAGGAGGGAGCAAAGAGCATCTTAAAACCGCTTTCAGGCCTCCCCGTGACCTCAAGCCTGACGCTTTCCTTTTCCCGGACATACTTAAGATCGAACCTCTCCGGACCAAGGCGGAAATTCTCGACTGTCACTCCGGGCCAATCGGCCGGGAGGCGGGGCGCGAAATCGGCCTCCTCTGCGGCCGCGTCGCCCTCAAGGCCCAACATCCCCCTGACAAAGGGCAGAACGAACCCGCCGGTCGAGAAGCCCTGGTGGGCGACGGCCTCCTGCGGCCAGACGTATTGGGCTCCGGAGAATAGCTCGGTGGCGCAGCCGAGGGCGTTATCGAAGATATGGTCCGCGTTCGCCTCAACGAGCCCATAACCCTGGAGCGGGAAGCCGTGCCGATAGAGCGCCGCGGCGAAATACCCGGTGAGGAAGGGCCAGACAGCGCCATAATTGTAGTTGAGCGGTTCGTACAGCGGACTCTGGCGGGTGAGAATCCGGACTCCCCAGCGGGTCGTCAGTTCGGAGGCGCTCATGTTTTCGAGAGCGCGGGAGGCGCGGTCCGGACGCCCGATCTCCCACATCAACGGCACGGCGCACCACGGGGTTAGCTCCTTCACTTTTTCGCCTTGGGCATTAAAAGCATAAGAATAATGTCCGCCCGCTTCGTCCCAGAACCTGGATTCGAAGGCGGCCAGAGCCTTTTCGTGATCGGCTCGCGCTCGTTGAGCCAGCTTGTCCTCTCCCATGACTCGGGCCAGCTCGGACATGGCCCCCGCCGCCCGGATCCAGACCGCCGCCAGATAGATATCCGTCTGGATCCCGGTCAACGCGCCGAACTCAAGAGCGCCGAGCCCGGCCTTGGAGTTGTCCATCAGTCCGTCTCCGTCGCCGTCCGTCGTCAGGCACCATTCGTAGGCCAGGCGGAGCGACGGCCAGCTCTCCTTCAAGAATTCCCGGTCGCCGCTCCAGCGGAAATAATCATGGCAGGCGGCAATATAGTACGGCGTCGTGTCCGCATGAATATAGCCGTAAGGGTAATCCTTGAACCAGTCGATATACCCGGCGGCCTGGGAGAGTTCGTGGGCCATCTTCCCGTCCTCGCGCTGCCATTTCCGGGTGAAGGCCAGCGCTTCCCGGGCGGCTTCATGGGCTCCGTAGCTCGAAAGGCTCAGGGAATTGAGATAGGCGTCCGTGCCGAAGAACCAGCCGAAGCCGGGGCGGCCGCCCGTGCCCGAGAGACCGAGCCCCGCCACCAGACCGCAGCCGAGGTCGGGATTATCGACCCGGAGATTGTCGTAGGAAACCTTGGCCCATTCGAGGGCCAGGTTGAGCTTCGCGACGGGTGTTTTCACCCGCAGCGTGTTCCGGCGCAGCTTGCGGTAATATTCATCGGCCGAGACATAAACGCTTTCCGGGTCTGCCGCCATCTTTTCATAGATTTTCCGGATGTCCTCGCGCTTTCCCTTGCCCCCGGCCAGGACGACCGGGATGAGCCGGCCCCTGGCTTTTTCAGGGTCATCGATAACGATGGTGAACTCGTTCGGCGTATCGGACAGCATATGAGCGGGAGTGTAAGAGATCCCCTTTGCGGCCGGCGAGCCGACGAAGGCGTGATTTTTCCGGGTCGGCTCCGAGATGAGATAAGCCTTGACGGAATCATCCCAGTAGGCATACTGGCCGCCGATGCCGGCCGGCCACATCGGCTGGAGGACGGGCAGGAAGCCGGCGATGACGGTCAGGGGTCCGGTTGAATCGATATCAAGGAGGATGACGGCGCCGGGCTCCTCGATCGCGGCGACAAAGGCCGCCTTCACGGTGAACGACTGATGAGTAAAGGTTAAAGTCGTGGCCGCCGGCGTCACTTCGACGAAGCGGACGATTTCCCTGCCGGGGATAGGCCGCGTGCTGTTTTCAATGAGGAAGGAAAATTCGAAGTTGCGGAGGAGCTTGAGCGGATAGGCCCAGGCCTCGAATGTCCCGCTCTCGAGGCCGAGAAGGGCGAACTTGTGTCCGGCCTTGTCAAAATAGGTATTCGGCTGGGCCAGCCGCGAGAGAGTCAGGTCGCCGCGTTCGATTTCGAATCTGGGGATAAGACCTTCCTGGGCGGTTGACAGGGGCGCAAGAACACACAGAAAAGCAAGGATGCCCCAAGGCGCGAATGGTCGAAGCCGTTTTTTTCCTCTCATGATCTCCCCTCGACAAACATTCAGGAATTATAGCACAAATCCGGGAAGCGGAAACTGCGGCCTCTCGGAACGGCTGGCAGGCGTTTCCGGCGCTCCTGACTCTTGGGTTTGCGTAAGTGACTCTGCCGCTGGGCAGGCGAACGACCCGGCTCCGGGCCGGATCTTCACCAAGGCTGTGCCGGGGGAGGGCCGGGCGGGCTTTCCGGAGCGCCGGGGGCTATTTGCTTCCCGACCATATGGAGTTCACCTTCCGAGTGGGCGATCACGGTGGCCGCCGCAATGTCTCCGGTGATGTTGATGACGGTGCGGGCCATGTCCAGGATCCGCTCCACACCCAGGATGAGGGCGATCCCCTCCAGGGGAATCCCGACCTGCTTGAGGACGATGATCAGCATGAGGACACCCATGGCCGGCGCCCCGGCCGCGCCGACAGAAGCCAGGGTCGCCGTCAGGACGATGACCAACTGGTCGCCGATTCCCAGGTTCATACCATAGACCTGAGCGATGAATACGGCCGTGACGCCTTGATAGAGGGCTGTTCCGTTCATGTTGATCGTCGCCCCCAGCGGCAGGACGAAGCTTGAAATCTGCCTGGACACACCGAGGTTCTCCTCTGCACACTCCATGCTCACCGGCAGGGTCGCCGAGCTGGAACTCGTGCTGAAGGCGATCAACTGGGCCTTGGAGATCCCCCTCCAGAACCGCAGATAAGGAAACCGGGTGAACAGGGAGACGACGGCCGGGTAGGACACCGCCAGGATGAAAAGTCCCGCGATGACGACCGCGCAGTAACGGAGGAGGGACATCAGGATATCGGCCCCGAACGTCCCGACGACCGCGGCGATGAGGGCGAAGACCGCGTAGGGAGCCAGCTTGATCACGATCTCGACGATCCTGATCATGATGTCGTTGATGGCTTCGAAGAAAGACAGCACCGGCTTCATCTTGTCCCGGTCCAGAAGTGAAATAACGACTCCCATGAACATCGCCAGGAAGATGATCTGGAGCATGTTGGCCTTGACGAAAGCGTCCCCCGGATTGTCCGGGATGATGTCGACAAGCATCTCTATGACCCCGGGCCTCTCCCCCGCCCCCAGGGTCTGAACGTCCTCAGAGTAGTTTGCCTTGAGCTCGGCCTGGACGGATTCCGGAATGTTCTCTCCGGGTTTGAGCGCGTTGGCCAGAAAAAGACCGAGAGCGATGGCCGTTACATAGTAGACGAGGAAGAAGGCGACGGTTTTCCCTCCGATACGCCCGAGCTTGCGCATGTCGCCGAGGCTGGCTACGCCGACCAGGAGAGATGCGAAGATCAGCGGGATGACGACCATCTTGATCAGGCGGATGAAGGCAGTGCCGACGGGCTTGATCACGGCCGCGTCGGGCCCGAAGGCCAGGCCGACGGCTGCGCCGAGGACGAGTCCGGCGAAGATCTTGTTGGCTACTCCGGACTTGCGGAGAGTGGTCCAACCGAGGAGAATGACCGCCGCCAGGAAGAGGATGACCTGGATGATCTTTGGGCCTGCCGATCCGGCGGGCATGCCGAGAGCCAGGGCGGCGCCGCACAATACGGCGGACCCGAGCGCCCCGGCTATCCGGCTCATCCCGTTCCGCATAATCTTTCCTCCAGCCGGATGCCTCGCCGTCTCGGGCCTCCGGTTGCATTTCCGTTCAACACCGAGTTCCCACTATGGGCAAAATCCCCAAAAGAATCAAGAGACAACTCATGGAAAACCGGAGTTGGGAAGGCGACAACGGAATCGGAGTTTTTGGAAAACGATGCCTAGAAGAGGAATAAGATGGCCAAGGAGGCCGCGATGAACACCAGCGAAACGGGGAAGGCCGACCGCCACCCCGGGTTGGCCCGCTTGAGGACCTCAAATTCCGTGACATAAACCGTCTCGCAGGCCTGACCCCCGGTGTCCTGGCGCGTCGTGCTCGTTCCGCGGACCGCTTGGGACCCCTTATGCCCGTACTTGGCCAGCCAGCCCCGCAGGTGGACCTGGTCGCCCCGCTTGACACTCTTGATTGCCCTGCGCAGAAGCACGTCTTCGGTGATCAGGTGGTTGTTCGAGATATGGGATTGGGAGAACTGCCGGCCTGTTTCCGGGTCCGGCCAGGAATAGTAGCAGGTGAAGTCCCGGCTCCAGAATTTGATCTTCCGGAAGGCGCCTGTCTCCAGGTTCTTCCCCCAGATGATGCAAAGATCCTTGATGTTGAGATAATCTTTCCACATCTCGTGGGCATAATCGAGGAAAGACCCGGCGTAGTGAGAGGAGACGACCATCCCCCAGAGTTCATAGTCGAACTGCGGATAGACCGTGTAGGTGTAGCCTTTCTGGGAGATGTCGAAAGGCGGCGGAACGGCCCTTGTCTCCTGGACCGGTTCCTGGAACAGTTCGGGCCGGAGTTCGTCCTCGGCCGGCCAGCGGTTCCTAAAGAGGATGCTGAGGAAGAGCAGGACGAGCCCGGCCAGGAGGACGACCTTGACGAATTCTCTTTGCGGGCGCGTCAGTTGCTTCTGGGCCCACACGGGATCGTTTTCTCTCTTTGCGCTGAATAAAAACACGCCGGACTTGTCGTCAGGCCTCTCCCTTCGAAACAAAATATCTAGGCCGGAACCTCAAGACCGCCTTGACTGGGCCGATCATCATCGGCACCACGACGAGCAGACCGATGACCGCGGGACGTTTTTGTCGCCGCTCGCTCCTGTTTCCAGTCGGAATCCAGGCGATGACCGTTCTGCAATCATGATTTGCTTCGTCCGCTTCTCGCTAAGCAGCAAGTCTAATCATCAGGTCAAGGCATCTCATCCACTTTATTATAGCTTGCCAGGCAGCTTTGCCATCTTTTAGGGGCTCCTCGACGTGAGCTATGGGCCTGTTCCGAAAATTGTTCACTTCTGACCACGCGTGTCCCATTATAAGTTGAACAAAACTAACTGGTTACAATCGGCGACCATCGAATCATGATCATCTGTTTCGGTAAGCAGTTGATTCAATGGGACTTTCTCAAATGCGGTCACGCTCAAAATCTGCAAAATATTGTAGAGTGGGGGCTTCAGGTCCATCCTTTTCCTGATGATCGCGACGAGGGCGTAAATGGCGATGGCCACCCAGATCTGCGTTCGTACCGCGTTCTCCGATGTCCCGTAAAACGATTTGATCCGCAGGTTTTGTTTGATCCAGCGGAAGAACAGTTCCACTTGCCAGCGGAGCTTGTAGAGTTTGGCGATCGTCAAAGCGGGCAGAAGAAAGTTATTCGTCAGGAAGATCAAGTGACGATCGTTTTCCCGATCGTAGAACCGCACCCGACGAAGCGGCTCACGAGCGGAGTCTTCGCGATTGAAGATTCGATTTGGCTCAGGTGACGAAGAACGTCCGGCCTTGATGAAGAGTATAGAGCCGGGAGTAGTCCAAGTATCCTCGGTCCAGGATGTAGAAAGAACCCGGCTCGATCGGGAGAACGTCGAGGATTCGAACATCATGCGTTTTCCCTTCTGTTATATGGATAAAGGTAGGGATGGCGCCTCTCAAGTCGAGGAGGGTATGGAGTTTGATGGCCCCTTTCCTTTTTCGAAAAAAAGCCCAGGGAAAAAGCGACAGACACAGATCGATCGTGGTCGAATCGGAGGCGTAGACCGTATTTTGAAGATCCAGTCCGATGTCCTCGTCGCGATAGAGCGTCCGCGCCTCGGCGATGAGGACGTGAGCGAAGTCGGCATAGATCCTCCAGTCGCGCATATCGTTGGCATGGGCCAAGTTGTTGCGGGAGACAGGGCTGCGGATGCCCATGGGATAGAGCCGATTTTTCATCGTTCGCAAGCAGGACACGATATCGCGGAGACTTTCCCTGTAGGTCAGCTGGGCAAAGGCCAGACAGAGGAATTGATCGAAACAAGAAAATCTCCTGACCTTGTAGTCTCCTCGATAACGCCGCACGCATTTTCGGAATTCGTGCATCGGCAGAAAGGCCATGATCTGGGCGAAGACGGTAGACGGGGTGTTCATCGGTCGTTCCTTGAAGTGCGAAAGAGCGCCGATTATACAAAATCGAGTTCAAATCGATTACGGCTGAAATGTTCTTTATTTTATTCATTATGTGAGTAATGGAGGATTTTTTGTTTTCAACGTTGCGACACTACTGTTTTTGAATAAAGAAATATTGAATCCCATTGTGTCCCAAATCCTTTAGTCTGGCTCTTAGGACTATGTAACTTTTTCCAGGCAATAACATTAAGGAAATTGCCAAAGCCGAATATTTCTTCCATTAGTTCTCGAAAAAAATGTAATACCCTCCAATCACAATGCACATAGATGCTACCTTTTTCACTCAGCAAATCGCGCATCAGGGTCAGTCGCTCAGACATCATGTGGAGGTAAGAATCCGTCCCTTTTCCCCAGGTATCGCGGTAGGCGACTGCCTCAAGAATGGATTGCTCCTTCTGGAGCGTTTCGCCCTCCTCACCAAGCTGGACCTGCATCGTAAAGTCGGCCCCTACGTCGAAAGGCGGGTCGATGTAAATCAGGTCGATTTTGCCCCGGAATTGTTCGAGCAGGGAGGCCATGACCAATTTGTTGTCGCCTCAGATGAGCATGTTGCGGAAATCGTCCCGGTGCGCTTTTTCTTCCTCCCAGAGAAGCCCCTGAGCATAGCTCCGGTCGCGGGGTTCATCGATCGTCTCTATCCGCTGGAGAGGAAGCGGCGTAACCGGAAGTTTCACCGGCCGCCGGTTACCGTATTCGTCATATTTCCCCTCCCAGACAAGCTCCGTCTTGAGTCGTGAGAGCGGATGCGGATTCTCAGGCCCCCATTGATTAGAAGGATTGCGGTTCTTTGCCATTGCTCTCGCCTTTTTGGGCCACTTTAAATAAGAATGAAACAAAATCGGAAATTTTTCAACTTCCTTTGAGAAAAATATTTCCATTATACGTCCTATAATATGAAAAGATAACAGTGGTTGGTAAAAACGGCTTTTAATGAATCTGCCGAAGTTGACTTTTCGAGCGGGAAGATGTAGTTTTTTAATAGAAAAGGGCTTACGACAGTCAGGAGAATACAATGGCTGAAAACGAATCAAAAAAATTGTCGATTGAAGATAAAATGAAAGCCATCGGGGAAGCGGCAAAAGAGATAAACAAGCTTCTCGATGAGGAGTACTACAAAATCAAGACTATTTTGGATAATAGCGCTGTCCAAGACGATACGGATTTTACCTTAACCGTTGGAATCCAGAATGCCTACCTGGGATAAGGTTCTTCAGGAAGTCGATGAACAGCTCAATGCGCTGAGAGTTCTCGAAAAATACATCAAGCTACTCCATGATCATACGAAGCGCACGGTTATATGCTATATGTCGGCTTTTTCCATCATTAAACCTCCCGTTCCTTCACCTTTCCACGTCGTGATCGATCAAGACCTTCAGGGTTTTATGACCTGTGCTAAAGATACAGATAAGAATTCTCTCGATTTAATCATCCACACGCCGGGCGGAGATTACGAAGCCACAAAAAGAATAATCAGCTATCTTCATTCGACATACAAACACATCCGGGTTTTTGTCCCCCATCTGGCAATGAGCGGGGGAACATTGATGGCCTGCGCCGCGGATGAAATTTACATGGGTCCGTATTCGAGCCTCGGGCCGACTGATCCGCAAGTTCTCCTCGGCAGAGATTATATCCCGGTGAATGCCATTCTCAATGAGTTCGAGCAGGCTTTTCAGGATGTCATCTCGAACCCCAAAAAGGCCCTGCTATGGAATGAGCGGCTTAAGCTTGTGCCCTTTGGGAGACTCAAAGCGGCGGAAACAATGAGAGAAAATTCTTTCTTGTACTTACAGGATTTGTTGAAAAAGAGGAATTGCAAAGATAGAACCGAGAAGGAAATCGAGGAAGCCGCCAAGTATATCAATGGGAAAACAAAGCCGCTCCCTCATGGACTGGGGATATCCTTGGATAAAGCGAAAGAACTGCGACTTAACGTTCATGATTTGCATGAAGATAAGGAACTCGAGGATCGAGTGCTTTCCGTGTATCACGCGGCTATAATCATGTTTCAGAGGACAACCGCGCAGAAGATAATAATGAACCACAATCTTTTGAAATACATTAACAACTACGCGCCAACGTCCCAGCCATAATGGACGATGGCATCATGTTTTCGTTTGAGATATCCTGCGCTGTCCCCGAGTCGTCCACATTCCAGATAGCGTCGAGCTCATGTTCCGCGTTATAGAAAGGGGACATCGCCGTCTTAGTAAACAGGATGGGGATGACGGGCACATTTCTATCGGCGCCTTTTCCCCCGTCCGGCCGGAATCCAGTCGATGACCGTTCCGCCGCTTTCGAGATAGTACGGGCTGGCCAGGACGTTCATTCCATCCTCTCTCGTCACCATGAATTCCTTGACGCGGAACGTCTTTTCTGAATGAATATCCTCCATCAAGGTTCCCAGCTTGGGAATCGGGCGGAAAGGATAAAGCTTCTCTAGAACAGCCCCTTTGTGCCCTTCCGGGAGCTCGTAGACTTCGACGGGCCCCTGGCCGGTTTGCACGGTGCGCAGGGGAAACGGAAGTAGCGGTTCTGAAAAATCCCTCCATGGAGACATCGGCACACCTCCTAATCATTGTCTCTATATCAAACGAACGGGTGCGGCATTTTTCTCATATAAGAATGGACATCCCGATAAACAGGCATCGGATCAAGGAGCGAGAGAATCGCCGGCCGCCGCCTTAGGCGATCCACTTCCGCCGGATGTTTCGCAGACTGGCAACAAAGAGAACGACGCAGAATGCGGCCAGGATGCCGAAATCCAGCCACAGAGGCATCCTTCCAGCCCGGCCGATGGCGCCGTGAAGCGCGTCGGCCCCATAGGTCAGCGGCAGGATATGAGACAGCGGCTGGAGCCAGACGGGCAACCGCTCCACGGGAAAAAACAGCCCGCAGAGAAAGATCATCGGAAAACGGATGAAGTTCGAGAATGTCTGGGCCTCGAAAACCTCGCTCACGGAGACGGCGACGAAAAGTCCCAGGAACGTGGAACTGACGGCGATCAGGAAGACAGTGGAAACGACGGTGCCCCAGGCTACCCCATGAAGGTTGGCGACGAAGACCGCCATCAAGACCGGCACGAATGCATTGACCACGCCGAAGAGGATGGCGCCGGTCGTCTTGGCCAGCATCAGCATTTCCAGGGAGATCGGTGCGAGCAAAAGACGTTCGAAGGACCGGCCCTTTTTCTCGAACGTCACGGTGACCGCCAACAGGCTTGTGGTTCCGAAAAGCACCGACACGCTCATCACGCCCGGGAGCAGCGTAGGAATGCTCTCGAGCCCCGACCCGGAACGGATGAAGAACATCCCGGTCCAGGCCAGGGGAAAGATCAGGCCCCAGCTGATGTTGGGCGGCTTCAGGTAATACGAGCGCATGTCCTTGAGCAGGATATTCCAGAAGGCAATCCAGCGGTTCATGCGGCGACTCCCGTTTTATCCTTCTCTTTCCGCATCGAGGCCGCATCGAGGCCCGTGATGCGGACAAAGACATCCTCCAGAGACGGACGCAGCCTCCTGGCTTCCATGACCTCAACGCCCTGGCTCTCTAGAAATCGTACCAGGGGGCCGACACGGACGGGTTCGCCGCTTTCGATACGGATTAGGTTCGCCGTTTGGACCCGGCATTCGAGATCCGGAAACGCCTCGGCGATTTTTTCGGCGAGGTCCGGTGCCGGGTTCGAAAACGCGATTTGCATCGCATGTTTCTCCCGCACCGGCTGGATGAGGTTTTGCACAGTATCGATACGGACGATCCTTCCGGACACGATGAAGGCGATGCGACCACAGAGCCGCTCGGCCTCCTCGATGTAGTGGGTGGTGAGAAAGATCGTCGCGCCGTCACGATGGAGGTCGGCGATGAGCTGGCGGATCTGCCGGGCGCTGGCCACGTCGATCCCGGTCGTCGGCTCGTCGAGAAAGAGGATGTGGGGACGGTGGATGATGCCGGCGGCGATGGTGAGCTTGCGTTTCATCCCCCTGGAGTACCCGGCGAACTTCCGGTGGGCGGCCGCCTCCAGGCCGAACATCTCCAAGAGCTCCCGGGCCCGGGCTTGTCGCGGCTCTTTCCTCATCCCGTGGAGCGCCGCGCAGAAGCAGAGGTTGTCGAAGCCCGTCAGTTCGGGGTAGAGGTTGCTTTCGTCGGGCACGACGCCGACCAGGTGCTGGGCGGCCTTGGGATTCCGCGAACAGTCGATGCCGGCGATCCGGATGCGGCCGGCGTCCGGCCGGGCCAGCCCGGTGAGCATATTGATGGTCGTCGTTTTGCCCGCGCCGTTGGGCCCGAGAAAGCCAAACAGCTCCCCTTCGGACACGGCGAAGGTCACCGACTTGACGGCCCTCACCTCGCCGAAGCTCTTGGCCAATCCCTCGACCGCGATGGCGGCCTTGCTCAGTTCGTATGTATCAGTTTCTGAAACGGCCACGGAATTTCCTTCTATCCATCGCCCAGCAGGTCGCCGGCGAGCTTCTCCCATCGAGCCAGAGTCTCTTTGTTAAGCCGGTAATGGACGAAAAAGCCCTGTTTTACTCCGCTGACCACACCCGCATCCCGGAGGACCCGGAGATGCTGCGAGACGGCGGCCGGCGTAATCCCCAGTTGCCGGGCCAGCGCGTTGACGCACAGAGGATGCGGCCTGAGCAGCCGGATCATCCGGACGCGGGTCTCCACGGACAGCACCTTGAACATCCGGGCGAGTTGCTCTGTTCCGGCCATGCCTCACCTCCAGTTAAGTATGCGCGCAGATGTTATATATTATAAGGGAACCCGGACCGGGTCAAGGCCGGCGAAGCGAGTTCTCCGATATCTGAGAAAAAGAAGACCCGTGGTTCGTCGAATAAATGGGCCGCCGAGAAATTGGGGGCTTGACAGGATTGAGCGATAGTATATACTGATAATATATATTCCTTCGTGCACATGAGGTCGGCATGAAGACAGCCAAGCTTTTCCGCAATGGCCAGAGCCAGGCCGTCCGCCTGCCCAAAGAATTCCGGTTCGAGGATGATTACGTCTTTATCAAGAAATCGGGCAACGCCGTCATCTTGATCCCGGCCAGGAACTCGTGGGATTCCCTGATCGGAAGCCTCGATAAGTTCAGCGATGATTTCATGATTGAACGCCGGCAGCCGAAGGCCCAAAAACGCGAGCCGCTCTGATGAGATACATGCTCGATGCCAATATCTGCATCGCCCTGATCAAACGAAAGCCGCCGAAGGCCCTGAGACGCTTCAACCGGCTGGCCGCGGGGGACGTCGGGATCTCGACGATCACCCTGGCCGAGCTTCGCTATGGGATTGCCAAGAGCCAAAACATAGAAAGGAACAAGCAGGCTCTGGAGGAATTTCTTCTGCCCTTGGAAGTCGCCGATTTCGACGAGAGTGCGGCCTCGGCCTACGGAACCGTCCGGGCCGACCTCAAAAGCGCCGGACGGCCGATCGGCCCCCTGGATACGCAGATCGGCGCCCATGCGCAGAGCCTGGGAGCCGTCCTGATCACCAACAACACGGCCGAATTCCGGCGGATCAAAGAGCTTCAGGTCGAAAACTGGCTGGAATAGGGCTGCTTCCTTTTCCATTGTGATCCGAATATTCCAGACGGGGAAAGCACCGCAGCCAAGTCATGGATCGTATAAAGGAGCGAGAGATTCGCCGTCCCGCCTTTCCTCAAGAAGAACGTGGCTGTTCAATACCTCCAGCCAGCCGGAGATTTTTTTCCTGAGCGTAAGGTCAACTTCATGGCCCAATCTACGGCCGGAAGAACCGGTCGGATCTTTTCGGACGGCTTTGCCCGGAAAGTACCAGGCGTCTTTTTCTTCGTCAAACCCAAAAAAGTGATACTCCCCCCGAAAAGTGAGCGTCTCCGCAGGCGTAAGAACCAGGTCAACTCGAAATTCCCGGAGATTCTGCCAAAAGAAAAGGTTCATCCAGCCGTAGAGCACGGTATCGGCGCCGCTGAACAGACCGTCGAAGGTGCCGTGGATCCCGTCTTCCGGATTTTTGTCTCCGGAGCCAAGGACGTATTGAATCATCAAATGGGGCTTCCAGCTTGAGGCAAAGCTGTATCCGAGGGAACAGGAAGATGCTTTATCGCTCTCATCGTCAGGATATAAAACCGGCCGGCCCGAATCCTCCGCGTTTTGCGCTGGACACCATATGGCTGAGACATAACCACGCAAGTTCCGAAACCGTCACTCATCAACGGCTCTCAGAGCAAAGGTTCCAAACCTTTTTCACAGGAGTTTCACCAGGAGCTGGGCCGCGAGGGCCCACATCAAGAGGCCAAGCCCGGCCCTGATCATCTCAGATTTGAACTTCATGCTGACTCTCGCCCCGAGATTCCCGCCGATGAGAACGGCGACGCCGGTCACTGCGATCAAGGGGATATCGAGACTGTGAGTCGCCGCATGGCCGATGA
Organism: Candidatus Aminicenantales bacterium; assembly: GCA_049682755.1. Classification (GTDB taxonomy): domain Bacteria; phylum Acidobacteriota; class Aminicenantia; order Aminicenantales; family UBA8522; genus UBA8522. The sequence continues at coordinate 13,120 of JBAUIH010000376.1, forward strand.
TCCCGGAAAAGGCGGAAAAGGAGATGATCAAATGCGACGCCCCGGCGGCGAATTTGGTCGGGTACCTGCAGACATAGACCATGAAAGGAACGATGAGTATCCCGCCGCCGACACCCAGCAGACCGGAGATAACTCCCACTGCGAAGCCGAAAACCGCGATGAGAGCGTACATAGAGGCGGAAAGGTGTCTGGGGACCTGTTCTTTGACCTTCCCCCTCTCCCAATAGGCATAGATCAGCCTGGCTCCCACACCGATCAGGAAAAACACGAATAGCCATAATAACACCGTGGTGTTAACGGATTTGCTGAACGCTCCCCCGATGAAGGCTCCGGCAGAAATCCCCGGGACGAAGACAAATGAAGTTTTGAAGTCGATCATCTTGTTCCGGTAAAAAATATAACCTGCCGACACTGATGTGATCAGATTCAACACCAGAGATGTGGAAGTGGAAAGCAATATCGGGTAGCCGAGAAGAATCAACAGCGGGGAGTAAACGGATCCCCCGCCCTGGCCGAACATGGAGAATATAAAAGCGATCACAAAGACGAAGATGATCGTTAACAACACCGTCGTATTGACATCCATGGGATTGTCTTCTGCGTCTTCTTAAGGTATCTGGTCTCTATTTTTGATAACCGGAGCACGGGATACAAACCGGATTCCCATCTTTCATGCGCAAATAGCGCTCAAAGACATATTCACCGCAGATGCTACATTTCGCTTTGTTGAATGAGCCCTTAACCGGTGAGAATTTAAAATCAGGTTTGGCTTCAATCTTAAACATGAAGTCATCCGTTTGCTCATAGACCCAGTGAATAACCTCGTCCGCAACCGGCTGAGGAATCTGGGATGGCTCAACTCCCTTTTTTCGATAGGCAAAGAATTCAAACTGACCCATGGCGTCGATAAACTCAGGTGTCAGCGAATAGCGCACGGCGCCTTTTTTAGGATGATAGAAAATCGCAGCCAGCTTGCCGTAAAAGGTCTTTTCTACCAAGACCTTGCCGTATGTTGCCCCTGTTGCGGCCTCGACACCATCAACCATGCAGGTCTGAGGATGACCCTCACCGATCTCTGGAAACACAAAGAACCCATGATCCATCTCGCGCTCGACTCCAAGGTATTCCATTGCCAGTTTGCCCATTCGATAGCCGATCGGCATGAAAGGACAGTTATGACCATGGTACTCAAAAGCCCATTCTGGCGGGATATTTTTTTTGGTCATATTTCTTGACCTCCTTTGATTATTGACGATCTTTTTATCGTGGTTTGACTTCTAACGCCATGGTATTCGCTTCCGATGCTCATTTTCTAAACTCGGCTTTTAATCGCATAATACTTGCTCCTGAATCTAAGGGCGACATTCACCAGACCGATCATCACCGGCACTTCGACGAGGGGACCGATGACGGCGGCGAAGGCCTCGCCCGAGTTGATGCCGAAGACGGCCACGGCCACGGCGATAGCCAGCTCGAAGTTGTTGCTCGCCGCCGTGAACGACAGGGTCGCCGCCTTGGGATAATCCGCGCCCGCCTTGCGGCTGAGGAAAAAGGAGATGAGGAACATGAGCACGAAATAGAGGAGGAGCGGCACGGCGATGCGGACGACGTCGAGAGGGATCTTGACGATGAGCTCGCCCTTGAGCGAGAACATCACGACGATGGTGAAGAGAAGGGCGATGAGCGTGACCGGGCTGATGCGGGGGATGAATTTCGTCTCGTACCAGGTCCGTCCTTTGAGTTTGAGCAGGCTGAAACGCGTCACGACGCCGGCGATGAAGGGAATGCCCAGATAAATGAAGACGCTCTCGGCGATCTGCCCCATCGTGATGTTGACGGCCGTCCCCTGAAGCCCCAGCCAGGTCGGGAAAACGGTGATGAAAATATAGGCGTAAACCGAGAAAAACAAGACCTGGAAGATCGAGTTGAAGGCGACGAGCCCGGCGGCGTATTCCCTATCCCCCTGGGCCAGGTCGTTCCAGACGATGACCATGGCGATGCAGCGGGC
>JBAUIH010000377.1:0-16324 GCA_049682755.1 Candidatus Aminicenantales bacterium
ATTTCCAGGAGCTCGAGGACGCGCTCGCGCCGTTTCTTGCCCGACCGGCCGTTGAAGAGCATGGGCAGCTCGATGTTCTCGTAGGTCGTGGCATAGGGAAGCAGGTTGAAATTCTGGAAGACGAAGCCGATCTTCCGATTCCGTATCGTGGAGAGCTGGTCGAAGCCGAGGCCGGCCACGTTCTTTTCCTCGAGAAAGTAGGAACCGGCGGTCGGCGTATCCAGGCAGCCGATGATGTTCAGCAGCGTGGATTTCCCCGACCCGGAAGGGCCCATGATCGAAATGAACTCAGCCGGTTCGATCCTGAGGGAGATCTCCTTCAGGGCTTCCAGCTTGACCTCCCCCATCCTGTAGACTTTGCTGATATTCTCCATCTCGATCATCGCTGTCTCCTATTCATACCGAAGCGCCTCGACCGGATTCATACGGGAAGCCCGCACGGCCGGAAAAATGCCCGACAAGAAAACGAGAGTCCCCAGGACAACAAGAAAGATAATCAGGATGTCGAGGGAGAAGATCGGCCGCAGCAGGTAGGTCTGGATGCCGGTAAGCTCATAGCTGATGGGGACGAGCCGCGTCAGGCGGACGATAGCATAGGCGATAGCCGTTCCCCAGAACATTCCTTTGGAAAATATGAATACCGTTTCCAGCAGGAACTGAAGGATGATATGGCGGCGCCGGGCGCCGAGGGCCATTTTGATCCCGATCTCGCGCGTCCGTTCCTTGACCAAGGCGTACATGAGATTGGTGACGCCGACGGCCCCGATGAGCAGGGTCAGGCCTCCGATGAGGCCCAGGAAGATCTCGATGCCCTTGAAGGCCTTGCCGGCGACCTCGGCCTGCTCAATCGTGTTCCAGACTCCCAAAGCATAGTCATCTTCAGGGTCGAACCTGTACTTGCGGCCGAGGATCCGGCGGATGCGCTCCTCCACGAGCTGGTTGTCCTCGGGCTTCTGCGGCTGGATATGAATGCGGTCGATGTGAAGCTGAGTGTGAATTCGGGAGAAAGTGCTATGGGGGATATACGCGTGGTCGGCGTCAAAGCCTTGGTAGGCGGAGCTCTGAAGCTTCTTCTTCATAACGCCAATCACTGTAAAGGGCACGCGGTTGACGACGATGGTTTCTCCTACGGGATTCTCTCCGGGGAAGAGGTTCTCGGCCATGTTCCAGCCGATGAAGGCCACCCGGCGGGCGGAGCGCTCGTCCTCCTCGTTGATGAAACGCCCGCCGCTTTCCGCGATCATGGAGCGCATGACTCCGAAGACCGGCCCGACGCCGCAGACGTTGCGGTTGGTTTCACGGCCTCTTCCGCTAATCGTAAAGTAATCATTAGATTCGGGTGAGATCAGGGCGATCTCCGGGATGAGCGCGGACAGGAGGGCGATATCCTTGGGATAGATCATGATGCGCCTCCCCTTGGGAAGCCCCTGATAATCTTTGGAGGTCTGGCCGCGGTAGACCATGATGAGGTTGTCGCCGAGGCCCTTGAAGCTGATGCGGAAGGAGTTGCCCAGGCCGCGGCCGAACGACATCAGGAGAAGGATGGAAAGAGTCCCCCAAATGATGGCAAATGTGATCAAGGCGGTTTTCTTTTTCCGCTTGCGCAATTCTTTGGCAAAGTGGCGGAGGAGCTGGGCGCGCATGGCTTATTTCCTCAGGGCCTCGATGGGATTTGTGGAAGCGGCCCTCCGGGCCGGCATTAGGCCCGAGACGATCCCGATGGCGAGGAGTATCAGGACCGTGACCACGCCGACGGCCGGGTTGATCTGCGGATTTCCGACAAAGTCTTCGATCTTCTCGACCGGGATGACTTTCAAGACCAGGGCTGCGAAAAGGAAGCCCAACCCGCCTCCGAATAGGACGATCACCAGAGACTCGGCGAAGAACTGCCAGAGGACATGCCGCCGCTTCGCCCCTACAGCCAGCTTGATCCCGATCTCCTTGGTGCGCTCCTCGACCACGACCAGCATGATGGACGCCACTCCCACCCCTCCGACCAACAGGGTGAACGAGCCGATCACGCCGAGAAAAATATTGAAGGCCAGGAAGAAGATCGAGAAGGATTTCTCGAAGTCGGTCCAGTCCCAGACGAACAGGGCGTCGTTGTCATCGGGTGAAAAGCCGGCCAGGTATCCCAGTTCCTCCCGCATCAGACGGATGATCCGCTTGGAGTCCGCCGGGTTCCCGGGCTGAAAGATGAGGCTTCCGATATATTTGTCGCCGAACAGTGCCGAGTAGGTCGTCCAGGGAATAAACGCACAGTGCTCGTCGGGCTGGCCGCTGAAGTTACTCTTCTGGATCTTTTTCTTCATCACTCCAACGACGGTGAAGGGAATTCCCTCGATGAAGATGGTGCGGCCCACGACCTCTTCCTCGTGGAACAGGTTTTCGGTGACCGTGTCGCCGAGAACACAGACGCGGCGCTTCTGCGATATGTCGGTATCATTGAGATAGCGGCCCTCGCCGGCGATGATATTGCGGATATCGCCGTATTCGACGGTCACTCCGCGCACGGTGTTGAGGACATCCTCCCGGCGGTGGCGGATCGCCCGGCTGGCGGTGAACTCGAAGGACGTCCTCTTGATCCCCGGTACTTTCCGCCCGGCCAAAAGGACCTGCTCCGGAGTCAGACGGACGCTGCGGCCTTTGGGAAGACCCTTGTAGGGCATGGTCGTACTTGCCGGAAAGGCGATCACGAAACCCTGTCCGACGCCGCGGAAAGACTTTAGGTTTTGCCGGCTCACGGCCGAGCCGAAGGCGAGCAGGATGACGACGGCGAAGGTCCCCCAACCGACGCCCGAGAGCGTCAGCGTAGTGCGGAGAGGCTGACGTCTCAGGTCCCGGAAGAGGTTGCGGAAAAAGGTAAGGATCATTCGATTTCCCGGGGCGGACGTTCGACGACCTGGTCTCCTTCCTTGAGGCCTTCCAGGATCTCGATGTTCAGGCCGTCGGAAAGGCCGGTCTTCACCTCGACCTTTGTGATCGTCTCGTTTTCCTTAACCTCGACGACGCGCTTCCCCTCCTCTGAGAGGACCAGACGCTCGGGGACGATCAGGACATTGGTATGTTCCTGGATCTTCACATAGGCCGTGGCCGAATATCCGGCCCGGAGGATGATCCCCGGCGCCTCACCGAGTAGGATCTCCACATCGAAAAGGGTGGCATTCCCTTCTTTCCTCGCCTTGGGAAAAATCCGCTCAAGCGTCCCCCGGATCTTTTTCTCCGCTAGCGCTCCGATCTGGAGCTCGGCTTCCATGCCCGATACGAGTTTCCCGACGTCGATCTCATCGACCGTGCCCTTGAAGAGGATATTCTTCATTTCGGCCATGGAGCAGAGGTCGGTCCCGGGCTGGAAATTGGTCAGCGGGACGACCGGGTCGCCCTGGTGGGCGCTAAGGGAAAGCACGATACCGGAGATGGGGGCTCTGACGATGGAGTCGACGCTGCGATTGGACATCTCGATCCGGCCTTTCTCCAGGAGCTGGAACCTCTCTTCGGCCACGCGGTGGCGCAGCCTCGCCTCATTGTATTCCGCCTCAAGGGTGTCCATCTGAGATTGAGAGATGAGTTTTGACTTATACAATTGAGCGTTGCGGTCCCGTTCGGCCTTTATTTTTGACAGGGTCACCTCAGACACTTCCATACTGCGGCGGGTCTCGACATATTCGAGGGGCGTTGGGTTGGGCGAGATATTGAACAACGGGCTGCCCTTGGCTACGGCATCTCCCACTTTGAACAGGACTTCTGAGACGATGCCCGGTATCGTCGATTTGACCTTGATCTCCTGTTCGGGCTCGAGAGTGCCCACGGCGAGGGCTCTTTCAGCGATATCCCCCCGCTTGACCGGGACGTATTTCAGCTCATTGCCCTTCTTTTTCCCTCCTGAGAGAAGCACATAGACAATCCCGATGGCCAGCAGGATGACGACAGGAATGACGATTTTTTTCATGCTTTCACCCTTGAGTCCACAAATATACTCCATAATAGACTACGAAAAATATGCGAAACGGTTCACGGAGACTAGGCAGACCAGGCCTTCGAATCCGGTCCGCCCGGGACGGTTTACATATGGGCGCAACTTTTCTACAATCTCCCCGTATTAGCCCCAGGAGGTCCGCATGGATAAAGTCCTCGTCGTCGAAAGCCTGAAAAAGTCCTACGGCCGCACCGAAGCGCTCGCCGGCATCGACTTTGAGGTCGGCCCGGGCGAGATCTTCGCCCTGATCGGTCCGAACGGAGCCGGCAAGACCACCGCCCTCCGGATCGTCGCCACGCTCCTCTCCCCTTCCGGCGGGAAGGTCACTTTTCTCGGATTCGACCTGAAAAGGCAACCCGAGAAATTCCGGGAGAAGATCAGCTATCTCCCGGAGGAGGCGGGAGCCTACAAGAACCTGAAGGGAACGGATTATCTGAAGTTCATGGCCAAGTTTTACGCCCGGTCCGACCAGGAAGCCGGTGAATTCATCACCCGCGCGCGGGAAATCGCCGACCTGGGAAAGCGCCTGAACGAGAAGGCCGGCACCTACTCCAAGGGGATGACCCGGAAGCTCCTCCTCGCCCGGGCGCTCATGACCAAGCCCGACCTGGCCATCCTGGACGAGCCGACCTCGGGGCTGGACGTCATCAACGCCCTGGAGGTCCGGGAGATCGTCAAGCGGTTCGCCAAGGAGGGGATCTCTGTTCTTCTCTCCTCCCACAACATGCTCGAGATCGAATTCCTCTCCGACCGGGTCGGCCTAATCGACAAGGGCCGCATCCTGGACACGGGAACACCCGAGGAACTCAAGGACAAGTACCGGGCCAAGAACCTCGAAGAGGTCTTCAGGAGCGCACTCCAATGAAAAAATTCCTCAATCTTCTCGTCAAGGAAGTCAAGGAGCTGATCACCCTGCAGCTCTTCGTCTCGCTCCTCTTCACCATCTTTCTTTTCTACTTCATCGGCCAGATGGCCAAAACCGAAATGAAAAAAGCGGGCCGGACGCAGAAGATCGCCGTCCTCAACCTGGACGACTCGGCTTTCTCTACCCAGCTCGTCTCGAACCTCAAGACGGCCAATTTCCAACCGGAGATGATCCAAGGACGGGACAAGCAGCAGGCCATCGAAGAGACCAAAGCCAGCGAGGCCAACCTCCTGCTCGTCATCCCCCGGGGGTTCGGCGAATCGATCGAAAGGCGGGATATCAAAGAGATCGAGACTTACTCTTTCCTCCGCACCTTCTCGATCGTCGGCAGCCGGAGCTCGATCATCATCAACGCCGTCATCAGGGCCATGAACGAATACCTCTCCAACGACTTTCTGAAAAAACGGGTCCCGGACGTCCCCCCTGAGAACCTGAAAACTCCCATAAAAAGCAAGGACTACGTCATCGTCAAGGACCGGATGGCCGAAGGCAAGGCGGAGGCGGTCGCCGGGTTGGTCACCTCGCAGTCGATCTTCATCCCCGTCATCCTGATGATGATCATCATCTACGCCTCCCAGATGGTCATCTCGGCCATCGCCATGGAGAAGCAGAACAAGACGCTCGAAACCCTCCTCACCGTGCCCATCGGCCGGACCTCGATCGTCACCGCCAAGATGCTGGCCTCCGGCCTTGTCGGGCTCATATCGGCCGTCATCTACATGGTCGGGTTCCGCTACTACATGAGCGGTTTCATGGGCGACGTCAGCCAGGCGGCCGCGGCCTCGGGTGTCACCGGAGTCATCCAGAAGCTGGGATTGACGCTGGATACCAAGGGATTCATTATCCTGGGAGTGTCGCTCTTCTTCGCCATCCTGGTCGCCTTGGCTATGGCGACGATCCTGGGAGTCCTCGCCGAGGATTACCGGAGCGCCCAGAGCCTGATCATGCCGATGATCTTCCTGATCATGATCCCCTATTTCATGTCCTTTTTCGCCGATCCGAAAACGCTCTCGCTCCCGGCCAAAATCCTTCTCTACGCCATTCCCTTTTCCCACCCTTTCCTAACGAGCCAGAACCTCATGCTCGAGAACTACAGCGCGGTCCTCTACGGCATCCTCTATATGCTCGCCGTCTTTATCGTCCTCATCATCATCGCCGCCAGGATCTTTTCCACGGACAGAGTGCTCACCATGAAGCTCCGGTTCCGGAGGAAGAAAGGCTAAGAAAAAGGGGACGGTCCTATTTATTTGAGGGGCGGTTCGCCCCTACTTGATCAACCGCCTCTTCATGGACTTGAGGGCGATGAAGAAGGCGATCCCCTCGAGCACGAGAATCACCACAAAGTTCCAGATCAAACCGCCGTCGAACGTTCCTGAGTAGACGGCACGCGAGATCTTGACGGCGTGGGTGAGGGGCAGGAATCCGGAAAAAGTTTTCATCCATGCCGGGAACCTGTCCAAGGGAAAGAAGACGCCCGAGAAAAAAAGCATGGGCGTGATGATGAGCTCGGTGTAGTAGTTGAAAAAATCGAAGCTCGGGGACACCGAGGTCACGATCATCGCCAGCGAAGCGAAGAGGAATCCGGTGAAAATCATGAGGGCGAGGAGGAGCACCAGGCTGAGGATGGAGGCGGGAGCCACTCCCATGAGAGCGGCCACCGTCATCATCAGCGTCCCGCTGATCAGCCCCCGGAAGGTCCCCCAAACGATGTCCCCGGCGACGGCATCCTCGGCGGAAACGGGCGTCGCGACCAGGGAATCAAAGATCTTCTCATGGATCATCTTGACGAAGGTCCCGTAAAGGCACTCGAAAGTGGAAGAGAGCATGACCGAAGAGACGAGAACCCCCGGGACAAGAAAATGGAGGTAAGGCTTGCCGCCGAAGTAGCCGATATAAGCCCCCATCCCGATCCCGAAAGTGACGAGATAGAACAGCGGCTCGATAAGGCTGACCAGGAACGTCGGGACGACGAACCTTTTATAGGAAACGAGATTCCGGAGAAAAATATAGTAAACCCGGTAGGAGAGGTTCATTCGAACAGGCTCCTACCGGTGAGTTTGAGGAAGACGTCCTCGAGGGTGGCCGGCCGGGTCAGGTAATTGTGGAGGTCGAGATCGATCAATTGCTTCATCAGGTCGTGGCCGTCCTGGCAGTAGAAATAGAGCGTGTCCCCAACGCGCTCGTGTCCGCAGGAGAAGGAGGTCAGACGAGCGATGATTCTCTCGTCTTCTTCCTGGGGGACCCGGATCTCGACGACCTCCCGCCCGATCTCAGCAGCGACGAGCGTTGAGGGCACCCCTTCCTTCAAGATCCTGCCCTGATGCATGACGACGATCCGGTCGCAGAGTTGCTGGGCCTCCTCCATGTACTGCGTCGTCAGGATGAGCGTCACCCCCTGATTCTTGAGCTGCCGGAGCCTCTGCCAGATCAGGTGCCGGGCCTGGGGGTCGAGCCCGGTCGTCGGTTCATCGGCGACGATGAGTTTGGGTTGGTTGAGGAGCGCCCGGGCGATCATCAGCCGCCGCTTCATGCCGGTCGAAAGCTCGCTGATCTTGCTGTTCCGCTTGGCCTCGAGCTCGACGAATTCAAGGAGCTCGGCGATCCGCTTCTTGGCTTCGCGCCTGGGGATGTCGAAGAACCGGGCGAAGATGACCAGGTTTTCAGAGACGGTGAGGTCGGGGTCGAGGGTGATCTCCTGGGGGATGAGCCCGGTTATTTTCTTCACCCGGCGATTGTCGATATGGGCCGGCTGGCCGTTCACCAGGAGCGTTCCCGAGGTGACCGGGGAGACGCAGTGGATCATCTTGACGGTCGTGGTCTTGCCCGCTCCGTTCGGCCCCAGGAAACCGAAGCACTCGCCTTCCCGGATATCGAAAGAGATGCCGTCCACCGCCGTAAGCGACCCGAAGTTCTTGCGCAGGTCCCTGGCCGAAACGAGAATGTTCATCGTTTTATGAATTTTCCATTATACACCGAAACCCGGAATTTACGACCGCCCGAATCGTATTCCTTATTTGTGATATAATCCGCGGCAAATGGATCATATCCTATCCCGGAGGACACTCATGAAACGTCTTGTTTCTCGAACCGCCGCACTATTGATTTTGAGCCTTTTGGCGCTTCCGGCCGCCGCCGGCTCGCAGACTGCAACCCAGTCCGTCGACAAGGATTACACGGCGAAAATCTTGGAATACACGACGGAGAAATTTTTTCTAACCGAGTTCGTCGACCACTTGCCCGTGTCGGAGACCGTGCCCTCGCCCTCCGAAATCCTCGGGCATATCGTCGGCGCTCCCGACATCCTCGATCATTCCGCCGATATCTATATGTATATGCGCGCCCTGGCGTCCGCCTCACCCCGTGTCCAGGTTTTTTCCATCGGCCCGACCGACGAGGGCCGCGAGATGATCGCCGTCGCCGTCTCCTCCGAGGAGAACATGGCCCGCCTGGAGCGCCTCAAGGAGATCATGGCCCGGTTGGCCGATCCCCGCGGGCTCAAAGACGAGGAAGCCGCCGGGCTCCGCGCCGAGGGACTTCCCGTCTACTGGATCACCGGCGGTCTTCACTCCCAGGAGTGCGGCTCGCCGGAGATGATGATGGAGCTCGCCTACCGCCTGGCTGTCGGAGAAACAGACTTTCTCCAGGTCATCCGCAAGAACATGGTCGTCCTGATAACGCCCATCCTCGAGGTCGACGGCTGGGACAAAGCCGTAGACGTCTACCTTTATAAGAAAGAAAACAAGGATAAGAAGACGATCCCGCTCGTCTACTGGGGGAAGTACGCCGTCCACGACAACAACCGCGACTCGATCGGTCTGGGCCTTAAACTCAGTGAAAACCTCATCAGGGCCTACTTCGACTGGCATCCGATCGTCATGCACGACCTCCACGAGTCCATCCCCTACCTCTACACGTCGACGGGGACCGGTCCGTTCAACGCCTGGCTCGACCCGATCACGATCAACGAGTGGGAGGAACTCGCCTTCCATGAAGTCAGCGAGCTGACCCGGCGCGGCGTTCCCGGGGTCTGGACGCATGGATTTTTCGACGGCTGGGGCGCAAGCTATGCTTTCTCCGTTGCCCACTTTCACAACTCGACCGGCCGGTTCTACGAGACCTACGGCGGGACCGGCGCGGACACGATGGTCCGGACCGTGGGCGCCGAGGCCAACAGGGCCTGGTTCCGGCCCAATCCTCCACTCAAGACAGTCAAGTGGTCCTTCCGCAACAACATCAATCTGCAGCAGAGCGGCCTTCTGGTCACCCTGAACCATATCGCCCGGAACAAAGACCGTTTTCTGGAAAATTTCTACCTGAAGAGCCAACGCTCCGCAGCCAAAGCCAGGACGGAAGGCCCCGCCGCCTATATCGTGCCGGGCGACACCAAGCGCCCCCTCGCTGCAGGACGTCTGGTCAACCTCCTCCGCAAGAACGGCGTCGAGGTCCACGTGGCAAAGGCCGAGATCACGCTCGGAAAGGACAAGTACCTGGCCGGGAGTTATGTCGTCCGGATGGACCAGCCATATAGCCGCTGCGCGGATATGCTCCTGGACACCCAGTATTACAATCCCAAAGACCCGCGCCCCTACGACGACACGGGCTGGACGCTGGGGCCGCTCCACAACGTCAAGACGGTCCGGATCTCCGACACCAAAATCCTCGACGCATCCATGGTTCTCCTTGATCAGGATGTCCGGATCGAGGGCAAGGTCGCTGGAAAGGGAAAAGCGGCCGGCTTTGCTGTCAACCACACGGCGGAGCCCGAGCTCATGACCTTCCGCTACCGGCTCAAGGACGTGAAGATGCTGGCCGCCGAGGACGGGTTCAGTCAAGGGAAGGTCAAATTCGTTTCCGGAAGCTTCATCATCCCCGGGGAGGGAAATCCGGCCGACCTGGAAGCCCGACTCGAGGCCGCCGCCAAAGATCTGGGCCTAATGGTTCATCGGTTGCCCGCCCTTCCGGACATCAAAACCCATGAGCTCGACGCCCCGCGGCTGGCCATCCTCCACTCCTGGCTGAACACCCAGGATGAGGGCTGGTTCCGCCTGGCCCTGGACAAATTCGAAATCCCCTATTCTTACATCCCCCTGCAGGAGATCCGGGATAACGAAGACCTCCGCTCGAAATACGACGTCATCATCTTCCCGCCGGCCGGGATGATGGGCAAGAGCCAGCGGACCGTCAACGGGATCGGGGGCGAGAACCCCATCCCCTGGATGAAATCCGAGAAATACCCTCATCTCGGCGTCCCGGATTCGCGCGAGGACATCCGGGGCGGGATCGAGCTTCAGGGGATCGCCCATCTCCGGCGGTTCATCGAGGAGGGAGGATTGTTCATTCCCATTACCTCCATGGCCGATCTCCCGATCAGCTACGGCATCGTGGAAAGCGTTGCCGTGATCAGGCCCCAGAAGCTCAAGGCCGGCGGCTCGGTTCTCAGCGCGAACATCACCGACTTGCTCAGCCCGATAGGCTACGGCTACGACCGCAACCTGGGCGTTTATTTCGGCGGAGGGCCGGTGTTCGAGACCGGGTTCAAGGCCGTCATCGGCATGGAGATCGAAGAGCTGCTGGCCGGCGGCCCCGAGGCGGGCCGTCCCTCGGGACGGGGGAGCCTGAAGGACCCGGACGTCATCCAGGGACGTCCCCGGAAAGCGGCGGCCGCCCAGGCCGCGGGTGGAGGCATCCCGACCGAATACAAGGAACTCTTCGACCTCTACATGCCTCCCGATCTGAAGACCGTGCGTGTGATCATGCGCTTCGACGCGGCCGCCAAGCTTTTGGTATCGGGGATGCTGGACGGAGGAGAGGAGCTCGCCAACAAGCCGGCCATCGTCGATGTGCCGGTCGGCAAGGGACATGTGCTTTTCTTCTCCTTCAATCCGGTCTGGCGCCATCAGACGCCGGGAAGCTACTTCCTTCTTTTCAATGCGGCCCTGAATTACCGAAACCTCGACGCCGGACAGCCTGAGCCGGCGGCCGAGAAGAAGGAGGCCGCAGAAAAATAGGGCCGCCGTCACCATCCGCAATGATTCGCCATCAAGAAAAAAGCTCCCCGTTTGATAATCCGTCCGGGCAAACATATAAGAAAAGCCATGTTTGAGACCTTCCGCCCGCACGGCGCAGATTCGAAGGAGGGCTGAATGAGAAAAGATAGAATCCGCCTGCCTGTTTTACCGATTTTCCTGGGGACTATGCTGGCATTATTGAGCTTGATCTCATGCGCGCCCCAGGACCTGACAGAAGAGGTGACTGCCGCCGCCCCGCCGTCGCCTTCCCTGATTCCCGAGGATCAGGTACGATTGTCAAACGACCCGGAGAAAACCGAGCTCTTTCGGGACGCCGGACTCGGGCTGTTCATCCATTGGGGGCCGAATTCCCAGATGGGGACGGAGATCTCCTGGCCGCTCAACAACGCCGGCGATGATTATGTCGAAAAGTACTACGCGCTGGCCGGGACCTTCAATCCCGTCCTTTTCGACGCCGCCGAATGGGCGCGCTTGGGCAAGCTCGCCGGCATGGAGTATGTTGTTTTCACCTCCAAACATCACGACGGGTTCTGCATGTTCGACACGGCCTACAGCGACTTCAAGATCACCCGCACGCCTTACGGGAAAGATATCGTCGCCCAGATCGCCGAAGCTTTTCGAAAGGAAGGGATCCTCGTCAGTTTTTATTATTCGCCGGGCGATTTCCGCTATCAGTACGAGACCGGCAGGCGCAGTCAATTCCTGATGGCCCCGGATTTCGAAACGGAGGCGCCCTTCGGCCCGCTGAAGAAGGGATTCACCGACTACGAGCGCGGCCACGTGGAAGAGCTCCTGACGAAATATGGCGACGTCTTCATGCTCTGGTTCGACGGGAAGTGCGAACCGCTCAAGAAGCACGCCTGGCGGGTCAGGCAGGACATCTTCATCGGCCGCGGCGAGATCCCGACGCCCGAGCAGGAGATCCCCGGCCGGCCCGACGACCGGGCCTGGGAGAGCTGCATGACAACGAGCTGGCAGTGGTCCTACCAGCCCAACCCGGACATCCGGACCGCCCGGGAGGTCATCGACAACCTGATCCACATCCGGGCCCGCGGCGGGAACCTGCTCCTCAATGTCGGGCCCCGGCCGGACGGCCGGATCGCGCCGCCGGACGAGGCCCTTCTCCGTGAACTCGGGTTGTGGATGATGCTTTACGGCGAGGCGGTCAAGGGCGTTCGCCCCTGGACCGTGACCAACGAGGGCGATGTCTGGCTGACCAGACGCCGCGGGGAAGAAACGGTGTATGCGTTCGCCGGTATCGAATATGGGCTCGAAGGCATCAAGACGCCGGCCGGATGCCGGTTCACCTTGAAATCGGTGAAGACGACCCCGGAGACGACGATCTCCGTCCTCAGTCAGAAAGGCGGCGTCGAATGGATCGAGGACGAGAGAGGACTTCACATCACTGTATCGCGGACGCACACCATCCAGCTCATCAAGAATCCATTGGCTGAGGCAAGGGGCAAGCCGGGCCAAAAGATTTCGCCGCTGACCTGGGGACCGGACTGGCCGGTCGCCGTCAAAATCACCAATGTCAGACCATCCTGATTTATGGGGATATTAACATTAAATGTACCATTATTGAGAACAATTGTATTATATTTGGGAACATCGACTCTTAGTGTAGGCCTAGACCTTGATTAAATGAACCATCCGGGACACAGCAACAGGCTTCCCGTCCTTCTCAATAACAGGCTGAGAAGCACGTTCATGTGAGTTTTTAAAAAAGGAGGACCGAATGAACATCAGGGGATTTGGGGATGGTTTCGCGGCCGCGTTGATACTCCTCGGCGCGGTGCTGCTCTTCACCAAGATCACGGGGCAGACGCGCCCGGCGGTCGAGCGCTACGGGATGATCATCGGGCTCAAACCGGAGAAAATCGCTGAGTACAAGGAGATCCATGCCGCCGTCTGGCCCGGCGTCCTTAAGAAAATAAGGGAGTGCAACATCCGGAACTACTCGATCTATCTCAAGGAGGTCGAGCCGGAAAAGCACTATCTTTTCGCCTATTTCGAGTACACCGGGAGCGATTTCGAGGCCGCCATGGCCAAGATGGCCGCCGACCCGTTGACCCAGAAGTGGTGGAAGGAAACGGACCCCTGCCAGTATGCCATTCCGACCCACGGGCCGAAGGAGTGGTGGAGCCGGATGGAGGAAGTCTTCCACACGGACTGAATTCCCTTCTCGCTCGATCAGAAATTGCAGAGCGAACTTTTTTCCGGACTATTCACCGTAATAATAATATAACTAAATTAAACTAAATATTGACAAAGTTATTCGCTTATTCTATTATGGGGACGCCATGAAAGAAGAAAAAACCATACTGGCCGTCAAAGTGAATTGCACCGTCGCTGAGCGGGTCAAGCGTTTCTGCCGGGAAAGAGGTTTGAAGTATGGATTTTTCGTCGAAAAAGCCATACTTGAACAACTTACCCGGGAGGAGCTCAAAGAAGATCTCGTGGACCTGAAGAATTTGCGCGATTTGGAACAACAGGCCGTTGCTCTCGACGAGTACATCAAGAAACGCCGTGTATGAACTCTTCCTCCTCCCCTCCGCACAAAAAGACCTCGATAAGCTGGAAGGAGCAGTTTTTCCTCGCGTCCTCAAGAAAATCCGCGCCCTTTCAAATGACGCGCGGCCTCCCGGATGTCTGAAATTAACGGATGAGAATGGATATCGCCTCCGAACCGGGGACTATCGCATTCTCTACAGGATCGACGACGCTTCAAAGCGAATATACATCTACCGCATCAAACACCGGAAAGAGGTTTATTCATAAGCCGCTCAACCCCTCAATATCACCGCGTTTGCCGATGCGGCCGCCTTCCTCAAGCTTTCGTCCAGCGTCGCTAACGGCAGCCCTTTTCTCATGGCTAAGTCAAGATACGAAGCATCATAACTCGAAAGTTTATGGGCCCTCGCCAATCCGAGGAGGTCCATCATCACTTTTTCGGAGCTTTCGTATTCGACATGAATGGGAAGTTGAGACAACAAACCGATAAAATGAACGCTGTCCGCCTCTCTGATGAATTTCTTACGCTCTGCGGCAAGAAGCACGTTAACCACTTCGAGCGGCCAGATAGAGGGAACATAGGCCACGGCCTCCATGAGCCTCTCTAATATAGAATCGGCATAAGGGTTGGCTTGATCTCTGAAGCACCAGGACATGACGACTGAGTTGTCGATGACGAATCCGTTGCCCATTCAGCGCCGCCCGGCCTCTATCAATTCTCTGAGGGAATGTCCTTTGAGACTATGCCTTTCCCGGTATTTGCGGATCTCGGAGATGACGGTCTTTATGTCTCCCGATTTCCCGGGATCAGGGGGCTGGAGGACCGCCACAGGAACGCCGTGTCTGGTGATGGTGATGCGCTCTCCTTTCATGACGCGTTCCAGCAGCTTGGAGAGCTGGGTCTTTGCTTCATAGGCGCCTACGCTGATCATCGATGCCTCCTTTAGACTAGTCTTAGACTAGTCTAAATTGGGCGCCTCATAATGTCAAGTGAAAATGCATCTCTCAGCCATAGACGAACAAAGTCCTAGAAAGTCTCATTTGAACATAATGCACAGGTTTATACGGGATTGGTGCCCCCATGGTCTTCACGGCGACCGCGCTTCGCCGCTCCGGAAGCACGGGAGTTAAATGGCGTTTAGAGACGGCTCTAAGTTCAAGAGGACGGCGAGTTCGGCCCTCAACTCCCCGATCCGTTCTTTCACTTGACTGTATTCGGCCCTTATCTGCATCAGCCTCTCGTGCATTCGGGCCTTTTCATCCCTGTACTTGGCCTCGTGCTCTTCCGCCAGATGGAGCAGGCCGGCCTGGACCTTCCCGCGCACGCCGGCCAGCGCCGCCTCGTATTCGTCTCTGAGGGCCGCCAGTCTTTCCGACCTTTTCGCGACCTCCGATTTCAACGCGCTAACGAGTGCGGCCAAAGCATAGCCCTGTTTAAGTCCGGCGATCAGCTGCTTCACCGGCACGATGGCCTCGACCCGGTGGACGTTCGCCCCGCAGAAGGCGAACCCGTTCTCGAGGTCGCCCTTCCGGGCGCTATCGAGCGCTTCGGAAATGCAGTACCGGGCCTTTCCGGCTCCGCAGCTCTCAAGACAGCGCGAGGGGCAGCGGAAGGGCTTCTTTTCCCCCCGGGCGATCGCCTCCAGGAACGAACCGCGGATCGCGCGGCCCGGCAGGCCGACCGGGCTCTCGATGATGACGATGTCGTCTTCCCGGCAGGCCAGGTAGGCCTGCTTGAAGCGGACATCGGCGTCGCATTCGTGAGTCGCCACGAAACGGGTGCCGAGCTGCACACCCCTGGCCCCGAGTTTCAAGAACCGAAAGATGTCCTCGCCCGTGAAGATCCCGCCGGCGGCGATCACGGGCAGCGAGCGGTTCCAGTGAGCCTCGAATTCCCCGAGCGCTTGGACCACTTCGGGGACGATCCGCTCGAGCTGGAAGTCGGGGTGGTCGATCTGTCCCGGCTTGAATCCGAGATGTCCCCCCGCCCGGGGACCTTCGACGACGACGCCGTCGGGGATGTCGCCGTAGTGTTTCTCCCACGATTTGAAAATGAGCCGGGCCGCCCGCGCCGAACTGACGATCGGCACGACCAGGACGCCCGACTCCCGGATGGCCCGGACCGGGATCCCCTTGATCGGCAGGCCGGCCCCGAGGAAGAGGATATCGGCTTTTTCTTCGACCGCGACGTCGAGCAGTCGGTGGAAACAATCGACGGCGACCATGATGTTGACCCCGATGATTCCGGACGATTTCCGGCGCGCTTCGCGGATTTCGCGGCGCAGGGCCCGGACGTTCGCGGCCACGGGATCATCGTAGTAGTCGTCCTCGATCATGCCGATGGCGTTGGCGGCGATGACCCCGATCCCGCCTTCGCGGGCGACGGCGGAGGCGAGGTTCGAAAGCGAGATGCCGACTCCCATCCCGCCCTGGACGATCGAAAGTTCGGCCGTTTTATCGCCGATCCGGAGAGCGGGCATAGGGTATTTCGAAGCATACTGTTCCTTGATCCTGGCCAACTTTTTTTCAAAGGCGGTTCGTAAATTCATGCCAACTCCATTGCCGGTCATTTATCTTTAAGTCCACCCTATCTCCCGTCTCATAAGTCTCTTCTCAAACCATTCCGCTCCGCTGAACACCCGAGGGAAACGACGCCGTCTCCCTCAAACTCCCCCCGCTGTGACGCATCTTCATAAAGCAATCTAGAGGCCGGTCATCTGCGAGGCGCGCTGCTAGATAATAGGCTTTTCCGGCGGATCCGTCAAATGGATTGGATCACGGGCAGCGATTCCGCAACTTCAGCCAAAAAACTTGATCTGACCGGAGAATCGTTCATTTTCCACGAGAGGAGATTGGCTTAAGCAGCCCAGGAACTCACTT
>JBAUIH010000378.1:0-2281 GCA_049682755.1 Candidatus Aminicenantales bacterium
GCCGTGCGCTCGCCCTTGAGAAGCGATACCGAACGGCCCGTGACCTCGGCCAGGATGTCGCCCGCGGCGAAGGCCGAGCCGTCCCGGAGGAAGGCGCGGAAGCGCACCCCGGGATCAACTCTTTCGAAAACCCTCCGGGCCACTGCGATGCCGGCCAGGACGCCCTTTTCCTTGGCGAGAAAAACGGCCCGCGACCGGGAGCCCGCGGGGATGATATTCTCAGAAGTGATGTCGCCCGTGGGCATGTCCTCCCGCAGGGCGGCGTCGATGAGCGGGTCGATATCACTGCGGCGAAGTCTCATGAGATTTCATTATATGAGGACCTTCCTCCCCCGTCAAACTCAATCGGGCGTGGGCCCTGTATAACGAAAAGCGGGATCATGCTTACAGACGCCGATCATGATCAGCCGCCATCGGCCGGAGCGACCATAGAGGGTTCAGCCTTGGCGAGACGCTCTTTGAGGGAACCCGCTTCGGCGGGCGCGAGGACTGTCTGAGCACGTGGAATTCAAACGCAAAAGAAAGGACAGGCAAAGGACAAGCACTCAAGGATCAAATCATACGTGCGGAGTTCCGCAGCGCCGAGAAGAGCGTTGAGACAACGGCGTTAAGAACCCGATTGGGAGCGAGGTCGATGGGGGGCTGATCATAGTCTTCATTTTATATGCTGATCTTGCTTTTCGAGACTGAGCCAGCGCGGGGTTGACTGCGACAGCCGATGGGATAGAATAGAGGAGCGATGGCCGAGACGTTCAAAGGTTATATCCAGGTCTATACGGGAAACGGCAAGGGCAAAACCACGGCCGCCCTCGGCCTGGCGCTCCGGGCGGCGGGGTGCGGACTCAGAACCTATATCGGGCAATTCCTCAAGGGCCAAGCCTACGGAGAGCTTAAGGCCGTGCGCAAACTGGCGCCCTGGATCACCATCGAGCAGTACGGCCGCAAGGGTTTCATCCACGTCACCGAGAACCCGGACGAAGAGGACGTCCGGAGAGCCCGGGCGGGCCTGGAGAAATGCCTCCGGGCCATGCTCTCCGGCCGCTACGCCATCGTCGTCCTGGACGAGGTCAACGTCGCCCTGTACTTCGGCCTGTTCGGCGTCAAGGACGTTCTCGATCTTCTCGACCAGAAGCCGGCTGGAGTCGAACTCGTCCTGACCGGCCGGTACGCCCCCCCCGCCCTCCTCAAGCGCGCCGACCTGGTGACGGAAATGAAGGAAAAGAAACACTATTATGCCCGGGGCGTCCGGGCCCGGGCCGGGATAGAGAAATAGGCGAGGCCAAGAAGCCGCTCGGCATGGACAAGAAAAGATTCGAAAGCCTGGTCGAGGAAGCCGTCGACTCGCTGCCGCGCTCGTTCCGGAAACGGATCGAGAACGTGGTGATCATGGTGGAGGAGAGGCCGCCCCGCCGCCGTTCCTCCCGGGCTTCAACAGGCACATTGCTCGGCCTTTACCACGGCGTTCCCCTCAAAGAGCGGGGATCCTATTACGGCAACGTCCCGCCTGATGTCATCGTCATCTACCAGGAGCCGATCGAACGGATCTCCGCCTCCGACGACGAGATCCGCGCACGCGTCCGGGAGGTCGTGCTCCATGAAGTTGGGCACTATTTCGGGCTGAGCGAGGAAGAGCTGCGGGAGATCGAAGAATGAGAGAAGACCGGGAGAGGAGAGCGCCATGAGCGGTCGTCTCGAGGGGGTGTTCGCGGCCCTGACGACGCCCTTCGCCGGCGAGGCAATCGCCCTCGAGGGGTTCAAGAAAAATATCCTGCGCTACAACTCAACGGGTCTGGCCGGGTACGTCGTCCTCGGCTCGACCGGCGAGGCAGTCTTACTTGCCGACGACGCGGCGGAGACTCTCACCGCCGCCGCCCGGGAGGTGGCGGGTCCCGGAAAAAAAATCATCGCCGGAGCCTCCCGGGAAGCGACGCGATTAACCGCCGCATTGGTCAACCGCCTGGCCGGGTTGGGTGCCGACGCCGCCCTGGTCAAGCCGTCTCATTACTATAAAGCGGCCATGACCCAGGACACCATCAAGCGCTATTTTTTCGACATCGCCGACAAGACCACTATCCCCATCATCATCTACAATATCCCCCAGAATACGGGCATCCCCGTGGAGCCGCCGATGATCATCGAGCTCGCCCGGCATCCCAATATCGCCGGCGTCAAGGACAGTTCGGGCCGGCTCGCCAACCTCGTCGAGGTGATCAACGGGGTCCGGCCTGATTTCTCGTTCATTCTCGGTTCGGGCGGTCTTTTCCTGGCCGGCCTGCTGCTG
>JBAUIH010000379.1:0-9831 GCA_049682755.1 Candidatus Aminicenantales bacterium
GCTCTAGGGCGGCCTCCTGCGACCATCAAAAAGACCATGGATTTGAAGATGCCTCAGGGGGAGAGGATCAGGCCCAGATGTTGTATTTGCTGACAAAATGGTGGGGATGGTAAGAAGTTTTGGCCCGGCGCAGTCCGGGAATACCGTTGTCCTGTTCGCGGTTGATGTAGCGACAGTCGGACCATTCCCGCCGGACGAACTCGCGGTTGACCAGCTGACTGAGTCCATCATATCCCGGGTCGACGATTTCGATCGGGATGACAGCCGTATCGCCGGTGAGCCTTGACCCGAAGGAAAAAGCGACAATCCGGCCGTCGATCCTGAACACTCCGCCCCGAAGTCCCAGTTCCTGCTGGCGCTCCAGAGCCTCTTCGATCACCCTCTTCCAGACCCGCCCGATGAAACTGTCGCCCGCGGCCTTGGCCTCGACCCACCTCGCGAGGACCTCCAGACAGCCCGGCCGGTTTGATCGGCAATACCGGGCGTATTCATAGGCATGGCCTCTTTCGAACTTGCGGATACGGTTCCTTTTCCCGTCATACCTTTTTCCCTTGAGCTGGGTCAGGTCTTCCGTCCTATAAACATAATCAAAATTGTCCCGGTCGGGTTCGGAGCGGTAAGGACCGCCGTGTCTCAGAGCGAACGAGTCCGTGACCCGGGAGAGCCGCGGGGCGAAAGTGAGACAGGTGCGGACCGTCGCCTCGACTTCGGTCTCGCCGATCGGCTGGAGAAAGTACGCCGGCTCCGCGGGAGGCCCGCACAAGATGCAGATATTGCCGTTGATGAGGGTGAACTTGGAATGCTCGTAATGCCGCCACAGGAAAATGTTCGCGAAATGGAACTCGCAGGCAGGAGAAGGATGACGGGCGATGGCCGCGGCCAGGCCGTCCCGGTCTTCTATTTCGACGAGTTTGAACTCCGGAAACAAAGGCAGACTCACCCTCGTTCTTTCCTCACCATGACCGTACAGCGCTCCGGCGTGCAGCCGGCGCACCACTCCTTGGTCTTGACCATGCTGGGGGGACGGGCAAGCGTCCTTTCAAATCCCAGGCGGGAGAAGAATTCGGGGATGATTGTCGCCAAGTGAATATCCCCGCGGACATCGCGGACCAACCTCCGGACCAGCCGTTCCCCCAGTCCTCGGCCGCGCATCTCTTTCTCCACGCCCAGTGAACACAGTTCCTGGCAGTCCGGATTCTTCCGGAGCCCGCAGATACCGAAGACGGCCTTCCCTTCGGCGGCCACCCAATAGTCATCAGCTTCCATCTCCAGGTAATTGAGGTTATAGGCGCGGGCGATCCGAAGGATCTCCGGGAAATTACTTTTTCCCGCTTTTCGAATACGCATGGACGGTATTATAGCACTCCCGGAAAAGAGATGTCTTCAACCGAGCCGCCGGTT
The DNA here is from genome assembly GCA_049682755.1 of Candidatus Aminicenantales bacterium. Taxonomy (GTDB): domain Bacteria; phylum Acidobacteriota; class Aminicenantia; order Aminicenantales; family UBA8522; genus UBA8522. Next base: position 1,402 of record JBAUIH010000379.1, read on the forward strand.
GACTTGGAAAGAGGGCTGTTGTATATGACTCCCGATGAACGTCCCTCTGGCCTTGACTTATATCCGCATCCTCGCCGTGCCTGTTCTCGTCGTCGTGCTCCTTTCCGACTTCCGGGGGAACAACATCGCCGCGTTCGCCATCTTTGTCCTGGCCACTTTTACGGATACGCTCGATGGCTATTGGGCCCGGAAGAAAAAACAGACGACCGTCCTGGGCCAGCTCCTCGATCCGACCGCCGATAAGCTGTTGGTCGTCTCAGCGCTCGTCTGCCTGGTGGGGACCGGAGTCGTCCCGGCCTGGATGGGCGTCGTCATCATCGGCCGGGAGATCGCTGTCACGGGATTCAGAGCCCTGGCTTCGGCCAGGGGAATCCACATCCCGGCCTCAGCGCTCGGCAAAATCAAGATGGGCCTGGAGACGGGCACTATCAGCATCCTTCTCATTGGAGAAAAAATCCTGGGATCGTTCTATATTCTCGCGAAGGTGGGACTTTGGCTGACAGTCATCGCGGCCCTGGTTTCGGCCGCCGAATATTACATCCGGCATGGCCCCAGAGTTCTCTCAAGCCCTTCCTGACACGACCTGACGGCATTTCTCGATCGTTTCTCCATCTTCGACATTGAACAGGCGCGGCGGAGAGGGCCACTGACGGCTGATTCTTTTCATCAGACCGAGCAAAACCCTGCCGGGCCCCATTTCCACCACCGTATCGATTTTTTCCTCTTGCAGAATCATCATGGAGCGTTGCCAGAGCACCGGGCGGCTGACCTGCCTCTTGAGGGCATCCCGGGCTTCTTCTGCGCGCCGGATGATCCTTGCGTCCGCGTTCGTGATGACTGGAAATCGCAGATCGCGAAACGCGATCCCATCGAGGTCCACAGCCAATCGCTCTTCGGCAGCCTTCATCAGGGCGGTATGAAATGGAGCGCTGACGGGCAGGACGACCGCCCGGACTCCCTTCATGAGGGCGAGCGACTCGTTGACGGCTTCCCTGTGCCCGGCGATGACGATCTGGTCGTCGCTGTTCCAGTTGGCGATCTGGACGGTCCCGCTCCTGACCTGACTGAGGGCCGACTCGATGTCCGCCGGCGAAGCGCCCAATATCGCCGCCATGGCGCCGGCCCCGACGGGCACGGCCTCCTGCATATAGCGCCCTCTCTTGTGCACGGCACGGAGGGCATCCTCAAACGTCAGGGCGCCGGCGGCGACCAAGGCCGAATACTCTCCCAGGCTATGGCCCGCAGCCAGAGAGGGTTCTTCTCCCAAGAGTCGAAAAGCAATCGTGCTGACCGTGAGCAGGGCCGGCTGGGTAAAGGATGTCAACTTAAGTTTTTCTTCCGGCCCGGAGAAGCAGATCTCGGATATTTTCAGGCCCAGGACTTCATCGGCTGCTCGGAATAATTCCTTCGCGAGAGTGGTTCGATCGAAAAAATCCCGGCCCATCCCGACCTTCTGCGACCCTTGTCCCGGAAAAAGAAAAGCCAGTTTTCCCATCGGCGTCCTCTTACCGGGCCTCCTCGAGGCACCGTTCATTGATTCGAACCTCCGCCTGAGCCCGCAAGGACTGAACCCAGACGGCGGCCTGTCCGCCGGCTTTCTCACGTCGGATCCGCACCTCTATTTCCTGGAGGGCCTGAGTCAGGGGCTTCGGCTCCCGCCCCCTTTCTCTCTCGGACGGGACATAAACCTCTTTGTAATATTCTTCGATCTCGCTAAGGCTGATTTCGACATCCTCATTGAAGCGGAGGCCGATGGTCCTGACATAGCGGATCATCTCCTCGAGATAGGGCCGGAGTCCGGACTCGCCAAGGCCGAAAACGGCCAGCCTGTTCTGCCATTCCCCGACTTGATATCGCTCCTTCCAGCGAATCAAAAGCTCGTCCGCTTCAGCCTTGCTCACCTCGATGTTTTCCTGAACCAGGTCAATAACGACTCTCCGGTTGATCGCTTCCTCCAAGGCTTGACGGAGGGAGGGCTCTCGATTGTCCCTTTGCTCCGGCCCGATTGCGAATGCCTGCAGAATTCGGACATCGGTCAGGGTGATGATTTTTCCGTTGACCTCGGCGGCAATGCAATCGACGACTTGAGGACGACCTGAAATCAGCCAGAACACGAGGAGAGCGGGTGTCAACATCCCAATCTTGAGGAGCCGCATGGGACTAGAATATATGGCCGATGGTGATAAAGACAATAGGTTTGCCTTTTCTCTCGGGTGCGGTCAGGTTCCAGCCGAGTTCGAGACGGACCGGTCCGAGAGGAGTGCGATACCGCATTCCTGCTCCAGCCGCCTGCTCCAGACCGGTGAGATCGAAATCGCTGCGGTTGGGATAAACGTTGCCCACGTCATAGAAGACGACGATGGAAAAATCAGGAAGCGCCGAGACAACCGGAAAGCTCCCCTCCAGATTGAACAGGAGGAGGGCTTTCCCGCCGACGGGAACGCCGGACTCGGCGTCTTTCGGCCCGAGTTGATCGAACTCCGCTCCGCGGAACGAGTTGCTGCCTCCGGCAAAGAAGCGTTCGTGAATGGGGATTTTGCCCTGACCCAGTCCGAGCCGAAACGTCGAGTCGAGAACGACTCGGGCCCCCGGAGAGAAATACATCTGATACTTGAAGAGGGCTTTCAGGAAGTTGGACTCCGTCTGAAAAAGTGGAAAGGCCCATTCCAGACCCGCGCTGGAAAAGGCGCCCCCCCCCGGATTGAAGGCGTCGTCCCGCCGATCCAGGAAAAGACTCGAAGCCACCGAGGTCTTTGAGTACGGGTAGAATTCGCGGTCGATCTCATTGGGGAGAACCTCTAATCTCTTCAGAATCGTCCGCGTATACTGGACCGTTGCCAGGAGGTCCAGGTCCCGGACGATCGCACGCATACCCGTCAAACTGATTCCCTCCCTCTCAAAGGTGAAGCTTTGACGGTCGTCCTCCTCCACCCAGCCGCTGAAGGAAGTCGGAATCCGAATATTGAAAAAGAAATAAGGCTGCTGCCAGATCATCACGACCCTCTTCTCGGAAAGGCTGAATTGGCTGACCAAGCTCAGGCTGGCGGCTCTGCCGAAAACATTGCTTCTCATATACTCGGCCGTGCCGCGGAGCCGGAGATCAGCGGCCAGGAGCGAAGAGCTGTAAAAAACGGGATCTTTGGTCTCGACGCCGACGCCGAAACCGACATAATTGCGATCACCCTCGCGGACGCTGACCACGATGTGTTCCCATTCATCCGAGACCGGTATCTCTTCGATCGTAACCGCAGAGAAGATACCCAGCCTTTCCAGGTTCCGCCGGCTGGCGGCGATTTGATCGGCCCGGGCGGGGTCGCCTGCCCTGATCCTCAGTTCCCGCTGGATCACCTTTTTCCGGGTGACCAGATTGCCGGAGATGAGCAGGCTCCGGATTCTGATGGTCCGACCTTCCTTGATGTTAAAAACGACCTTGAAGGCATCGTCCCCGACGGCCTCGACCCGGAGCTCGATGCTTGTCCCCCGAATGGCTTCGTTGAGATAGAGCGCATTCAACTTCTCGACTTCTCTCTGAATGGCCGGCCTGAAAAAGGGTCCGCCTTCCGAAATGCCCAATTGGGCCCGGATCGTTCCGGGATCGATCAGCACGGCCCCGGCGATCTCGATCGTCTCAATCCGCTGCTGCGGGCCCTCCTGGATCGAAAAAATGACCCGGAGGTTTCTCCCCTCCTGGACGAATTGGACCGCGATCTGGGGATCAGGAAAACCCCGGATCTGGTAGATCGTCTTGATCTCCCCCGGCAACTCATAAATCCTCTTCCCGTCCAGGACGCCGAAAAGAACAGCTCTCCCCTCGATGCCCAGCACCTTCTTGATTTCGTCGGTCGAGAAATATCGATTGCCCTCGAAACGCACATTCCGGATCCTGTACTTCTGTCCCGGAACGACCCGATGGATCACCCTGATTCCTGAACCGGTCTGTTCGATGCGGGAAGCGACCGTCGCCAGAATGTATCCCTGCTCCCGGAGGCGTTCCAGGATCCTCACTTCTCCTTCGCTGAGCCCCCAATCCTCGAAGATCTTTTCCTCCCAAATCGGCCGGATGAGACCCGAGGGGATATCGGCTCCGCTGATGACGATTTCGATCCGTTCCTGCGGGTCAATCCTGATCAGCAGGAAAACAGTGCCGTTCTCCGGGAAAAAATCCTCGGCGACGAGGTCCACCTCGGCCCGGGGGTATTCCTTTTCCCTGTGGAGCTCTCGCAGCCTGCCAAGGTCCTCGTCCAGGCGGCTGAGATTGTAGGGATCGCCCACTTTCGTCTTCATCTCTTTTCTCAACTCGGCCCCGGGGATCTCGGCGTTCCCCTCAAACCGGATATCGGAAATCACGTACCGGGCTCCCGCCTGGATGACAAAGGCGATATCGTTCAGAGGGACACCCTCGAGCCGCTTCACTGATGCCTGAATGGTGGGCTGAAAGAAGCCCTCGTCGTTCAGGGCCACCTTCAATTCATCGATCGCCCGCTTGAGTTTTTCTTCGGAGAAGAAGCCGTCCTCCTGCAAAGAGTAGAGAGCGTTCCGTAGCTTCAGGCCGGATATCCTCTTCTCACCTCTGAAACGGATCTTCCGGACGATCCGCTTCCGGGTCAGCCTAAACTGGAGTCCGACCCTCTCGACTCCGCTGCGGATGACCTCGATGTCGGAGAAGAGCCCGCTCTGAAAAATGTGTTTGATGGCCTCGCTGACGGCGGCCAGGGAATAGCGATCGCCTGGGCGGACGGATATCAGGCTCTCCATATTTTCCGTATCCGGCCGTTCATCCACAAAGACCTCCACTTTCTCCACCGTCGCAGCGTCAGAGACCTGGGAGCCGGCGGCCGAGGCAAAAAGGCCGGGGACGAACAAGAATAGACATAGCCCGGAAGCCAAAAAGGCCGGGAGGGCAGGCGCGATCCTAGAACCTTTTCCGGATCTTGACATCGAGACTGAGCCTCCCTATTTCATTGCGTGTTCCCACGATCGAGAATTCATTGCTCAGATCCCACTCCAGCCGGATGATCTCCTCGGTCTGCCTGGTCAGGTTGGTGGAGTAATAAACATAGAAGTCCCGGGAAACCTTTTTTCCAATCGTCAACCGGGCGGTCATCTCAGCCGATGAGCCCAAGAGAAACGGATCGACGCGGAAGCGATCGAGGCTGAACAATTTTTCCGCCCTCTCCTGGACCGCTTCGGTCAGGGTAAAGGAAAGGAGCGAGGCCGTCCCGAGTTGAGAACTCGTCTCCGCCCGGTATTGCCTCCTGTACGCTTCCCCGAGGGCCAAGAGGGCGAGGACATCCTGCGGCGGCAGAGGAGGAGAAGAGCTGAACTGGGGATTGAGCTGGCTGGGCAGTCCGGTCAGGGTGATCGTGACTCGGTAGTCTTTGACGAAGGTCTCTGCCCTGAAATCCAGGTAGGGTTCGATCGAGGCGGGATTGATAAAACCCAGCCTTCCGCGCAGGATCTGGAATCTCCTGTCCTGGAAGAAGGCCTCACCGCTGATCGTCTCGATGGTTCCCAGAATGATCGGGGCCTTGACGTTCCCGGTGATCGTCAGGTCGAAGCGGCCTCTCAACCGGCCCAGGGAATTCTCCATCCAGGCATTGTCGTCAGCCTTCAGTCGAAGACCCAGGCTGAGGTCATCGAAGAACCCAGGTTTTCTTCGGGCAACCGGGTAGGGCTGGGATGAGAAAGACAATTTCTCCTGAATCTCACGTCTCCAGGAGAGGCGGCGCACCCCGAAATTGCCTTCCAGGACGAACCGCTTGCTGTCCTTGATCAGCCTCAGCGAGGCATCCGTCAGAGCCCTGGTCCGTTCGAACGGCGACAGGATCAGATCCTTGCCCTCGATGGCAACGTTGATGCCGACCTCCCCTTCCCTACCTATGATGATCTCGCCGCTTCCCTGGATGTCGCCTCCTCCGAGCTTGCCTTTGAGTGAGCGGATGGAAAACTGTCCCCCTTCGATATTGACCCGGCCGGAATAGTCGGTTACAGCCTGAGGGATTTGAGGAAAGGGGAGGAGCGGCCCTTGGAACTCAAGAACGCCGCTGAGTCGTGGAGAAGATACGGCGCCGCGGATCTGGGCCTGGTAATTCACCCTTCCCTTCGCTCCCCGCCAGGGAAGCAAGAGATCGAGGTTGTCGAAACCGCCCTTGACATCGATGGCAAGGCCGTTTGGAACGACCGGGATTTCGGCGTCCACCGAGAAATCGTTTTCGCCCGGAGAAAGAATTCCCTTGGCGCTGAGGCCGAGCCTCTCCCTGGATATCCAGAGCCGGAGATCACCCTGGGAAGACACGTGGGGGAAGGGACCCCAGTGCAGGTTATCGATGATGAATCCGCCGGCGGCCAGCTCATTTTTTCCCAGGCGGCCACGGCCCTTGAGAGTGAAACTGAGGAGTCCGGACAGGTTCGGCTCCAGCAAACTCAAATCGAGCTTATCTCCAGAGGCGTTGATGTCCAGCTCTTCGTTTTCTATACCCAGACGCCACGAGCCCTTTATCCGTCCGCTCCAAAGGTCGAAAGCGAGTACAGGACACGCAATCGAGGCGCCGTCCCAAATGAGCTTTCCCGTTAGCGCACCCAATTCCTGGGAGCCGAACAGCACCCGGGCACTCGAAAAATCACCCTCCGCGCTGATCATATCGTCCCTGAGCTGAACCCGGAAATCACCCGAGCCTACGCCGCGGAGCGGCAGTCTGACGTTCAATCCCCGGAAGATCCTCTCAAGGTCTCCCTCGGCCAGATCGATTTTGACATCCAGTCCCGCAGGCGAATTCAGGAGTGTGATTCCTGCCCGGAGACTGGGATCGTCGACCCGGACCTGCCCGGATACCGTGCTCTTTTCGATATTGACCAGTCCTTCGGCAGCTTCGACATCAAACTCATCGAAACCGGCGGGCGAGAGGGCGAACTCGATCCCGACTCGAACATCGGAGAGTTCCCCGCCGATGCTGATCGAGGCGCTACCTCTTCCCCGGATTTCGGGAAAAGATAGGTCCTGGGGGAGGATGAGGGCGGTGAACTCCCGGGCACTCTTGACATCGCTGACCTCGCCGTTGATGGTGATGTCAACAGTCTGATCGAGAACCAGGCGGCCGTCGAGATCCATCCGTCCAAACCCGCTGTCCAGTTGAGGTGAGGAGAACTTGAATTCATTCTTCCGGTCCCAGCTGAAACGCACCGGGCCGGCCAACGGGTATTTTCCCGGGGCCGCAGGAGAACTCGTCGGCCGGAACTCGAAATCAGCCACCAGTTCGCGGCTGTCCAGATTGAATTTTCCCCAAACGGGCGAGCTCACCGGCCAAGGCAGCGAGGTCAGAGCGAAGATTGGCTCGAGGTGAAATCCGCTGGCTTCGCCCTCCACTCTTCCCGAAGCCGCCCGGATCGAAACCGACTCCGTCCCCGACCTCCCTCGGCTGCTCAGTTGGACCCGCACTCCCCGCTCGGTCGAATACTCCACTCGACTCCTCACCCTTTCCAATGGAACCCGGTTGAGAGCGAGGGCACCGCTTTCAAAATCCCCGAGAAACCGGATCTCGTCACGGCTCCGACTCAGCTCTCCCTCCCCGGCGATCCGGCCTTCCCAATCAAACGGGATTCCCAGGATCCTGGCGATGGCATCCATATCAGCCCGGTACGAAACCTGGATCGTTCCCTGCGGGTCAAGTCGCCCCAGAAGACTCCCCTTGGCCCTGATCCAAGCGTCCCGGCCGGAAATGACGAATTTGTTCAGCAGGAGGTGATCCCGCCGACTCTCCAGCCAAAGCTCCAATTTTCCCTCCAAGGCCTTTCTGCCCGGTTCCAAGAGGAGAGAGCTTTCAGCCGCCTCCGCCAGGATCATGATGGCATCATCCTTGAGAGTCAGGTTGGCTTTAAGTCCGCTCAGCTTAAAGGTTTCCTTGCCGCCGGCGAGGAAAATTTTCCCCCCTCGAATGAGGCCTTTTTCGATGGCAAAGGGAAGGGCCAGGGAAAGACTGGGCTTTTCTTTGCTCCCGGCTCCCTCCGGAGCGGTCACAATCCTGATTACGGGTTGGTCGATGAAAACCTCGAGCGGCTTCTCGCTTTTAAAAAGAGAGCGAAAAGGAAGGATGATGGACACGCGCCTGGCCGAGAAAAAAGGAGAGGGTGAGACCGTCCGGACGTCCTCAAGAACAAGGCTTGGAGGAAACGCACCCAGGTGAATACGCGAGTAGGAAAAAGCCGATTCGATCCTGTTCCTGACCTGGTTGCGCAGGAAGTTTCGCAGATAGATGCCTCCGCCAAGGAGGACCGCTACCAGGACGGAGAAAGCGATCAGCGAGCCGAGTCTTTTTCTGGTCATCCGCACACGAAAATTAATATACCTTATCGGGGGAATCTTCTCAACGCGGAAGGCTCGGGGTAACGGCCTCGAAACCGCGCCCGTTTTCTCCCAGCGCGGAAAACGGGCTC
>JBAUIH010000380.1:0-5242 GCA_049682755.1 Candidatus Aminicenantales bacterium
CGTTAAAAGCGTCTTGTACAGGCCCGTCACCCGCTCGAACGCGGAGGCGACATAGGCGTCGAGCATCTCCAGGGCTTTCTTTTTATCCCGGGCATAGACGGCGCCGTAATCCGCTTCGAATTTCGGCCGGTTTTCAAGGAAATCCTTTTCGACGGGGAATAGCTCCCGTCTCAAAACATCGATCTTCGCCCCGTAGTCCGCTTCGACGGCCTTTTCGAGCTCGAGCACTTTTGTGTGGAAAAGCCCGCCCTTCGCCGCTTTGAATTCCGGGTCATCGAAATGCTGCTTGTGGAAAACCTCGTCGTCGTGGGTGAGGGTACCGACGCCGGCACCCGGCGGCAGGTTTTCGACGCCGTTATACAAGGGCAGGAAGACCGTCGTGTCGGGCTTCCCGAAGGCGAGCCAGACGGAAGCCGCGATCGGCTCCGGCCGCCTCGAATCAAGGGAGACGACGAAGGCGTTGATCGTCGAGGCGGTGCAGATCGTCCTGAATTTCGTCCTATTCGGGTTGCCGGTCTTGTAGCCGTCCGTGGCGTCGTATTCCGTTCCTTCATAGTGGTCCCTGAGAATTCTCATCAGGGCTTCCACCGTTACTTTTTTTCCGGGCTTCGCGGAAAACGGATAGTCATCGCTTATCGGCCATTCCTTCCCGGTGAGCAGGGCCAGCCCGCGCCAGTGGCGCAGAGTGTTTCCGTCGGAGACGGGGTCACGGCGTGAGGGTCTGGCGAAGGCTTTTTTAAAATCGAAGGGCCCGTCCTTGGTCTCATCGTACCGGCCGTTTGTCCGGGCGTATTCGATGATATCCCGGCTGCCCATGAAGTGCTCCGGATTTTCGGGGCGGATCTGTCTTATCGTGTAGTGGTTGGGGATGACGGCCACCTCGTCGTCGGGGACGCGCTGGGCATACCAATGCTTTCCCCTGATGACGGCCAGCATCCAGGCTTCCTCCTTGTCCAGGATCGCGTATGTCCGGCCCGAAGCCCGGTAACCGTATTTCTCGATCAGATCGCCCGCGATTCTGACGCCCTCTCTCGCGGATTTGGCCTTTTCGGCGACGATCCTCCGGAGCATATAGCCGATGCCCCCATCCGTGAGGTCGTCCTTTGTCTCTAGCGAGGGGCAGCTGTCCGAGGTGATGACGACGCCGTGCTCGTTGACGAAGCTGTCGGCGAATTCCTGGGTGGTCGCCTCGATCCAGAGGAACCCGTTGGTCCGGCCGTCGGTTTCGAAGAACGCCCCTTTCCCGAGATCGACCTTCCGCGGTTTCCCATAATCGTGCGGTTGGATTTTCCGGACGTTGACGATGATGTCGCCCCGGTCGTCCTCGTTATGGCCGATCATGACGGAGTCGTCCGCGCTGGCCGCCTTGCCCACGAGGACGGTGAAGCACTCGCCGTCCCGGCGCTCTGCGGAGGGGACGACAAGGCACAGGGTGAGGACTAGGGAGAGGAAAAGGATGGCGATCGTTTTGACCGGCCTGTTTCTCATGACTGGCCTCCTGAGGATTCCCGCCCACTGTACTCCCGGGGCGGCATCCTTTTCAAGTCCTGGTGCATGAGAAGTGAAATGAGTTTGTAAAAATGAACAGTTCCTATAGAATATATCGCCACACTATGGATAAAAAAGCGCAGCTCTCCGCCGCGGTCGTCGCCGGCCTGGCCTCGTTCCTGGCGCCGTTCATGGGCTCGGCGGTCAATATCGCGCTTCCCTCCATCGGCCGGCGGTTCGGCGCCGACCCTGTGACCCTTGGTTGGGTGGCCACCGCTTATCTTCTCTCCGCCGCCGTCTTTCTCGTCCCCTTCGGGCGGCTGGCTGATATCCACGGCCGGAAGAAGATCTTTATCATCGGCATTTCCCTTTATACGTTCGCTTCTCTTCTCACCGCCCTGGCGCCCTCGATCCCAGCGCTGATCGGGTTCCGGGTTCTGCAGGGATGCGGCGCCGCCCTGATCTTCGGAACGGCCGTCGCCATCCTGACGTCCGTCTTTCCGCCCGGCGAGAGGGGAAAAGCCCTCGGCATCAACACGGCCGCTATCTACCTGGGTTTGTCGCTCGGCCCGGTGCTCGGCGGATGGCTCACCCATCAATTCGGCTGGCGGAGCGTGTTCTTGTTCAATATCCCTTTGGGACTGGTCATCATCGTCCTCGTTCTCGGGAAGCTCAGGGGCGAGTGGGCGGAGTCGGCCGGTGAGCGCTTCGACCTCAAAGGCTCGGTCCTTTACGGACTGGCCCTCGTCGGGATCATGCTGGGGTTCTCTCGTCTTCCGCAGGAGTTGGGATTCATCCTCCTCCTGGCCGGCCTGGCGCTCGTCTGCGGGTTCGTCTGCTTGGAAAACCAGGCGGCCAGCCCCGTCCTCAACTTCAACCTCTTCCGGAAGAACCGGGTTTTCGCCTTTTCCAACCTGGCCGCGCTCGTCAACTACAGCGCTACCTTCGCCGTCGGTTTCTTTCTCAGCCTTTACCTTCAATATCTGAAGGGGATGACTCCTCAAAGCGCCGGTTTAATCCTGATCGCGCAGCCGATCGTTATGACCCTTTTCTCGCCGCTGGCCGGCCGCGCTTCGGACAGGATCGAGCCCCGGACCGTCGCCTCCATCGGCATGGCCCTGTCGAGCGCCGGCCTTCTTCTCCTGGCCTTGCTCGGGGCGGATACCTCCCTGGGGTTCGTAGTCGCGAGCCTGGCCGTGCTCGGGCTTGGATTCGCTCTCTTCTCCTCGCCGAACACCAACTCCGTGATGAGTTCGGTCGAGAAGAAGCATTACGGCGTCGCCGCGGCGACACTGGGGACCATGAGGCTCCTGGGTCAGATGTTCAGCATGGGGATGGCGATCATGATTTTCGCCGTCTTCATCGGCCGGGTCGAGATCTCCGCGGCCAATCAGGCCGGCTTTCTCCGGGCGACCCGGACGGGGTTCGCGATCTTCGCCGCCCTCTGCTTCGCCGGGATCTTCGCCTCGCTGGCCCGCGGCCGCCGGAAATAATCCCCGGCCTATTCAACCGCCCGGAAGGATAAGAGATTGGTTTTTCTGCTGTGTTGACTGAATGAGTGCCCGAGCATCTGTTTTGCCTCATCCCGCCATGCAAAGGCTGAGGGCGTCCCTTAATAATCAAATTCCTCTTTGATGATGGGACGGAGGTAGCCGTACTCAATTATTTCTTTTTCTGCTCATACGCTTCAATAAATAATCCAATTTCTTTTACGAAGCGATCAAGGTCCTTTAGATTTTCCTTGATGATCACATAAAGCTCCTGAGCGCTAATTTCTCGATAAAAATGGACCATTCTATTTCTATAGCCGGCCATGGAGTAAAGCACATCGGAAAGTTCCTCTGTGATAATTCTTTGGGCACCAAGCTCTTTCGCTATAGCTTTATATTCAATCCCTCTATATCCATAGGTCTTCGCCAGGATATGTCGGCCAATATCAAAAGTGGCCTCAAGGCTCCTCCTGAGATAGCTTTCGACAAACGGAGGATTCCTCCGATCAGAAAAAAATTCCTGCTCGCTCATGCTGGAAAATGGCTTCAACTCCTGGAGGCAGGATTCAATGAACCTCAGGAGTTCAAGAAGACGGGTTGTATCCAAATTCGAAATAACCATCCTTAATTGCCTCCAGGATTTCTTTATTCAGAATCCTTTTTTTGAAAGCCAGGTCCTCAGCCATCTTCATGATCCTCTCTTCAAACTCGTCGGCGGAGGATGCGTCTTTCTCGAATATCCTCATTCCTTTAATAATCTCATACTGAAAGAGTGTATCGACCTCGTGCGTGAATATAAGGTCGACGGAAAAGCAGTCAAAAACCTCGGAGAGGTCTTTATAGAGCCGGCCATAGATTTTGACGGCATTGGAAGGAGGATTTTCAAAAGCCACCGCTACGTCGAGATCGGAAAATTCCTCCGGCCTGATCTTTGCGCCTTGAAGGTATTTTGCACCTTTTTCAGCCTGAGAACCAAAAAGATAGACAAGAATGATTCCGTATTCTTCTGCCAGCTTTCTTATCTCGCAGCTTTTCATAAAATGAGAATAGACTTTAAATCTTCTGAAGTCAAATAGGATTTGGTTGACTAATCCTTCCATTCCTTGATACTCTTTAATTAAACTGAAAGAAGGGACGATAAGTGGCCGTCAAGTGCCCGAAATGTCATTCTGAGAATCCCGAGACCAAGCAGTTCTGCGCCGACTGCGGGACGAGGCTCATTTGGGAACACGAACCGAAGTCTCAGGAGCCTGGAAAACCATCCCCAATATCTGCCCCAACCGAAACCCTTCAAGCGCCCATCAAAGAACTAACCGCAGGTTCCACCTTTGCCGGCCGCTACCAGATCATCGAAGAACTCGGCAAAGGCGGCATGGGCCGGGTTTAAATTATAGGAATTTCGTTTTCTGCTGTGCTGGCTGAATGGGCATTCATGCGCCAATTTTGCCTCCTCCCATCGTCATGAATGATAAAAAATAATGGGCGGGGATGTCAACTTGAGCAAAAAATGGCGGAAGATGGGCTAAGGAGTCTAGGGAAATTATAAAAGCATCTAAAATCCGATAGCTCACCTTGCCCTCCTTTTCATCAAAGGAGAGCCGCTCGAGCGAAAGGAGCGGCCGAATCATATATTTGCCCACTCGCTCCGCTTCTTTCTTGGTAGAAGCCTTGACCTTACTGTGGACCGAGAAGCCCGAGTAGCGCCAGCCTGCGATCTTTTCCACCAGGGCCTCTGAGATGAGTTCTTGCCCAAGGAGAAGAGCGAAGACTTCGCGGGAAAAGAACTCGGCCAGGAGGCTGTCCTGGAACTCAGCGACATGATGGAATCGGCCCTCGCCATCTTCACCTCCCTCAGTCACCAGGCAGTGGAGGTGAGGACGAGGATTGATCTTCTGTCCAAATGTCTGGATTGAGGCCACAACACCCGGGCGCAGTTCTGCGCCGGTAGTGGCCTGGAAGTAGTGGAGGAGAGCCTGGACAGCCGCCCGGCAGAGAGAGCCCAAAAGCCGGCGCTTGTACTTGAAAAAGATGCGCAGCATCTTGGGGATGGTGAAGACGACCTGGCGGTGGGGGACATCCAGAAGGAGTTCCTCCCGCATCCACTCGCCCCATTCCTCAAGGCGTTTGGCGTGGCAGGAGGGACAAAATCCTCGAATATGCTGTGCACAGCATATCAGAGGATATGCGGAGTGGATGAATATGCTGAGTGCCAAGGCGTCGCTGTGGGTGAACTTACGGCTTTTCAAGGCTTTACGGTCCTGACC
>JBAUIH010000381.1:0-7737 GCA_049682755.1 Candidatus Aminicenantales bacterium
CTGCTGAGCGAAGCGGAAATGCGCCCGGCGCTGACTCCCGTGCGGGTCGCGGAGGGGACTCCGACAGAGCCCGACGGAGAGCCGGCCGACTACGGCTTCGGCTGGTTTCTGAATCCATGGAATGGCCGCGCCAGGATGTGGCACTACGGGGAGACAGCGGGTTTCCGGACGGCGATCCAGCGTTTCACCGAAGACGGTCTCACCGTGATCGTCCTCTGCAACCGCACCGACCTCGACGCCCGGGCGCTGGCTTTGAAAGCAGCGGCATTCTTGTTGCCTTAACCGGCGAAAAAAAGGGCGGGAATTCCCCGGGATCGAGGATTTTTATTCCCATGTCATCCCCAATCGCCTTCAAGCGCCCGCCGCCGGTGATTCATCGGCAGTTCCCGACGAGTCTTGTTTCGCCATAATTTCCATGATATATCTTGATGACGGTCATGGTGGTGTCGGGATGGCGCATCCGGGCGCCCGTCCCCGGAAGGAGGTCCGGAGATGATCGAAGGCCAAGAGACGCTCAGCGCGATGGCCCGCCTGACTTACGGGATGGTCGGCGGCGGCAGGGGCGCGTTCATCGGCGATGTTCATCGCAAGGCCATCGCCATGGACGGAAAAGCCCGGCTCGTGGCCGGATGTTTCTCTCAGTCCTTTGAAAACACTCTGGCCACTGGCGAGGCCTGGGGCGTCGATAAGTCGCGCCTTTACAGGACATATCAAGAAATGCTCCAGGCCGAGGGAAAACGCGCGGACAAGGTCGACTTCGTGGTCATCGTGACGCCCAACGACACCCACTTCCCCATCGCCAGATCGGCCATCGAGAACGGGATCCACGTCGTCTGCGACAAGCCTTTGACGACGACCCTCAGCGATGCGCAGGAACTCGGCCGCCTGGTCAAGGAGAAGCAGAACTTCTTCTGCGTCACCTACGCCTACTCGGGCTACCCCATCGTCAAGCACATGCGGGATATGGTCCGGAACGGCGAGCTGGGCGACATCCGCTTTGTCAGCGGCGAATATCCCCAGGAATGGCTGACCACGCTGCTCGAAAAAACGGGCCAGAAACAGGCCGCCTGGCGGACCGACCCGAAGCGCGCGGGGGCTTCGAACTGCGTCGGCGACATCGGCAGCCACATCGAGCACATGGTCTCCTACGTGACCGGGCTCAAGATCGAGTCTCTCCTCGCCCGGCTCGACCACTTTGGGGAGGGCCGGACGCTCGACGACAATGCTTCGATCCTGCTCAACTACGAAGGCGGGGCCAAGGGCATGTACTGGAGTTCCCAGGTCGCCGTCGGCCAGGACAACGGCTTTCGCATCCGGGTCTACGGGACGAAAGCCGGTTTCGATTGGGCCCAGGAGTATCCCAATTACCTGCGTATGTCTTACGTCGACAGGCCCACGGAAACCATCTCCCGGGGCCGGGACAAAATGTCCCCCCGGGCGCAGAGCCTGAGCCGCATCCCCTCCGGCCACCCGGAGGGCTATTTCGAGTGCTTCGCCAACCTCTACAGCACCTATCTCGACGCCCTGGCCAAGCGGAAGTCCGCTCAACAACTTGCCGCCGACGACGCCGATTTCCCGGGCGTCGAAGACGGCATCCGGGGCGTGCGCTTCATCGAAAAATGCGTCGAAAGCTCCAATAAAGGAGCGATTTGGGTAAATTTCTAAGGCGGTGACAGGCAAAATTCGGTGACACGCACCTAATTAAGAAATTAGGAGCATGTCACCAATTTTGCGGATCCCCGAGGGAGGGAGATATGGCGCGAGCGGTGACCTTGTTCACGGGACAATGGACCGACCTGCCCTTCGAAGAGATCTGCAAAAAGGCCTCCAAGTGGGGCTACGACGGCCTGGAGATCGCCTGTTGGGGAGACCACATGGATGTGGCCAAGGCCGCCAAGAGCCCGGCCTACGTCCGCAAGAAAAAGCAGATCCTGGCCAAGTACAACCTGAGATGCTGGGCACTGGGCGCCCACCTCGCCGGCCAGTGCGTCGGCGACAATTATGACCCGCGCCTGGACGCCTTCGTCCCGGCGGAGGTCAAGGGCAAACCCGCCAAGATCCGCTCCTGGGCGAACGAGGAAATGACGCTGTCCGCCCAGGCCGCCCAGGCGATGGGCTGTTTCGTGGTCAACGGCTTCATGGGCTCGCCCGTCTGGCACGCCTGGTACTCCTTCCCGCCCACGACGGAAGCGATGGTCGAGGCCGCCTTCGACAAGATCCTCAAGCTCTGGACGCCCATCCTGGACGAATTCGACCGCCACGGCGTTAGGTTCGGTCTCGAGGTCCATCCGACCGAGATCGCTTTCGATTTCTACACCGCGGAGCGGCTGCTCGCCAAGTTCGGCCGCCGCCCGGCCCTCGGATTCAATTTCGATCCCAGCCATCTCGTCTGGCAGGGACTCGAGCCGCAACTCTTCATCCGCGAGTTTGCCGCCCGCATTTACCACGTCCACATGAAAGACGCCGCTATGACTCTGGATGGCCGGGCCGGGATCCTGGGATCGCATCTTCCCTTCGGCGACCTGAGAAGAGGCTGGAACTTCCGGTCTCCCGGCCACGGCGACGTGCCTTTCGAGGAGATCATCCGCGAGCTCAACAGCATCGGCTACACCGGCCCTCTGTCAGTGGAATGGGAGGACAACGGCATGGACCGGGAATACGGGGCCAAGGAGGCTTGCGAATTCGTCCGCTCGATCGACTTCACCCCCTCCGCCATCGCTTTCGACAAGGACTTCGGCAAATGATCGCGGCCGGTGTCGTCATCGGTCCCAGGGAGAAGCGAAAGAATGTCCGAGAAAAAAGCCCCTCGAGATAGGCCGGCCCTGTCGCGCCGTGACTTCATCAAGTCGACGACCGCCGCCGGCCTCGGCGCTGCCGTTGCCGGTCGTGGCCTTGGCCAGGAGCAAAAGGAAGATCCGCGGACACCTGCCGAATCCAGAGATTCGGAACGTGTCCCCAGCGGGAAAGCCCAGGTGGACGAGCTCCGCGTTGCCCTGATCGGTTGTGGCGAGCAGGGCCGCGTCCTGCTCGAGTCCTGCCTGCGCATTCCCGGCATCCGCATCGTCGCCGTCTGTGACATCTGGGAGTACAGCCGCCAGTACGCCAGCGGCTATCTCGGCAAGTACGAGCAGCCGACCACCGTCTACGAGGACTACCGCGAACTTCTGGCCAAGGAAAAGGGCCTCGACGCCGCCATCATCGCCACCCCCGACTGGGTGCACGCCGAGCAGACCAACGCGTGCCTGAATGCCGGCCTTCATGTTTACTGCGAGAAGGAGATGTCGAACTCGCTGGAGAAGTCCCGGAGCATGGTCCTGGAGGCCCGGCGGAGCGGCAAGCTCCTCCAGATCGGCCATCAGCGCCGCAGCAACCCGCGCTACCTCCACGCCATCGATCGCCTTATCCGCGAGAGAAGGATCCTCGGCCGCGTCCTCCTCGCCTATGCCCAATGGAACCGCTCCAGGAGCGACCTCGTCGGCTGGCCGAAGAAGTTCAGCATCCCTCCCGAAACGCTGCAGAAATACGGCTACAACTCCATGCTCGAGCTCCGCAACTGGCGCTGGTACAAGAAATTCGGAGGTGGCCCCATGGTCGATCTCGGCTCTCACCAGATCGACCTGTTCAGCTGGGTCTTCGGCATCAACCCGAAAACGGTCGTGGCCAGCGGCGGGATGGACTATTACAAGGGCCGTGAATGGTACGACAACGTCATGGCCATCTACGAGTTCGAAACGCCTCAAGGGAAGGCCCGGGCCTTCTACCAGGTCCAGACGACGACCAAGCACGGCGGGTTTTACGAGACGTTCATGGGCGACGACGGCTCGCTCGTGATCTCGGAGGTCCCCGAGAGAGGCAACTGGGCGATGCGCGAAGCCCACGCGCAGGAGTGGGACTCCCTGGTCAAGGACGGCCTCCTGCTGACCGAGGCCCAGCCCATCCAGAAAGTGGACACGCGGAATATCCTCCTCGACGTCCGGGTCACGGCCGAGGCGGGGCGCTGGCCGCTGCCCGTCGAGCTGGCCAAGCCGGCCCACCAGCCGCATCTCGAGAACTTTTTCGACGCGGTCCGCCTGGGGACGCCGTTGAACTGCCCCGCCGAGTTGGCCTTCGAGAGCGCGGTGGCGGTCCTGCGCGTCAATGACGCCGTCAAAACCCGTGCCCTGAGCGTTTTCCGGCCCGAGCACTTCAAGGTATGATGGATATGGAAACGCAGTCTCGAACGGGACCTGTCGCTTCGTCTATCCGGCATCTGTCTATCGTGGTATTTGTTGCATCATTTATTGCCACCTCTACCGGGGCGGCGGGGCAGCAGACGGAGTGGGACGGGAACCGGACCACTCCGGTTCATCTTATTCCCCTTAAGGACGAATTCGACCAGTCGATCGTCCCGACCGAATCCAATCCCCTTCCCTTCTCTTCCCGGTACACCTGCGAGCCCTGCCACAGCTATCCGACGATCGAGCAGGGCCTGCATTTCAGGGGCGCTCTTTCTGCCAACGCGGGGCGCCCGGGAGAGCCCTGGGTCTGGGTGGACGAGAGGACGGGCACGCTGCTTCCCCTGTCCTACCGCAAAATGAAGGGCACCTGGGACCCCGCCCAGGTCGGACTTACGGCCTGGGATTTCACCCTGCTTTTCGGCCGTCACCTGGCCGGGGGCGGGATTTCCGAGCCGCCCGACTCCGAATTCACCCCGGGCTCCCGCTGGGAAGTCTCCGGGAGGGTCGAGATCAATTGCCTCGGCTGTCATAACGCCTCCGCCAAGCAAGACCTGTCCGAGTGGGCCAAGCAAGTCCTCAGGGAAAACTTCCGCTGGGCGGCGACGGCGGCTTCGGGGCTCGGCGAGGTCGGCGGCATGGCCTCCCGGATCCGCGGCACCTGGGATATCTTCGACGGACCCGATCCCGACGACACGGAATGGGCGGTGCCTCCTTTCGTCCGGTATGACCGCAACGTCTTCGACAGCCGCCACCGCGTTCTTTTCGACCTTGTCCACAAGCCGGACGACGGCCGCTGCCTCGCCTGCCATTCGGTCGCTCCCTCCGGCCGGGCCAAATACGCGTACGACGAGGACGTCCACACCGCCGCCGGGCTGAAGTGCGCAAGCTGCCACCGCAATGATCTTCGCCATGCCATGATCCGCGGCTATGAAGGCGAAGCGGAGGATCATCCGGACTCGGAAAGCGAAGACTTCACCTGCGCCGCCTGTCATCTCGGCGACGAATCGGCCGAAGGCGAGAAAGCTCTGGCCGGACGGCTGGGGGCTCCTTACCCGGCGCACAAGGGATTCCCGGCCGTCCACTTCGAGCGCCTCTCCTGCACGGTTTGTCATTCGGGTCCGTGGCCCGGAGAAGAACTGACCCGGGTACGGACGTCCCGGGCCAACCGGCTCGGGATCTACGGGGTGGCCCGCTGGTCAACCGACCTTCCGGCCGTCATCGAGCCGGTTTATATCCGCGAGCGAAACGGCAAGCTGGCACCCCACCGGATTCTCTGGCCGGCTTTCTGGGCTGAAGAGAAGGAGGGGAATCTCACCCCCCTCAAGCCCGAGGCGGTCATCGCGGCCGCCGGCGGGCTCCTCCATCCCGAACAGGGTATCGTCGCTATCCTGACGGCCTTCTCCCTGGATCTCGAAGCTGACCAGATCGCCGTTCTCATCTATCAAGCACAAGTCTATGAACCCAATCTCGACCTCGGGCTGAACGTCTCCCCGTACACCGGAGAAATGCCGTCGTCTGCTCCTGTCTGGGCCATAAAAAAAGGTTTTGAAATCGTCCCCCTCCTCCCCGAGTTCGATCCCGAAGCCGAAGAGAGCGATCCCGACGTCGAAGCCGGGATCCAGACGATTCTCGAGGCCCTGGCCAGCACTCCGCCCGCACGCGGGAAACCGGTCCTCCTCTTCAAGCGGGCGCTCTATCAAATCACCGAGACCTACCTGGAAAAAATTGAAAACCCGGGCGAATCAAGCGGCTCTCCTGTGCTGGCCTGGCTCATCGAGGATAAGATTGAGCCACTGGTCTCTGAATTCGAGCTTCGGACGATCGCCGCGATCACGGGATCGGAGAAAACTCTGACCGAAGAACAGGTGAAGGCGGTTCTCGAGGCTCTTGGGCGGACAGCTTCCCGGCCGGAAGGGCAAGAGGAGGGCACGTATGTTTATATCTCGGGCGGCAAACTTTTCCGGATCGGCCGCGGCGGAGGGCTCGAGGCGGGGGATAGCGAGGCGGCCGCGCCTGTGACATGGCCACTGGCTCACGAGGTCCGGCCGGCCCGCCGGTCCCTGGGTATCAACGGTTGCGAAGACTGCCACCGTATCGGGTCGTCTTTCCTTTTCCGGAAAGCCAAGGGGACAGGACCTCTTCTGACAAACAAGGTCAGGACGATCTCAGCCAATGCCTTCATGGGGCTTGACCGTCCCTATCAGACATTTTTCGGTCTGTCTTTCGCAGTCCGACCTTTATTTAAAGGGGTGCTTCTCGTTTCTGCGATTGTCATCGGGTTGATTCTCGGCCTCGCAGCGCTTCTTTTTCTCGGCCGCGCGTCCGGGCTCATCGAAAAAAAGGAATAGCCGTCATGGTGTTCCGGATCATCGCTGTGCTTTCGATCGCCGGCCTAGCCGGACGTCTGACCTACCTTCGCTTCAGGGAAGCAACGATCCTCGGCGGCGCCCAGGCCGGCAGCTTTTCCCGGATCGCTTATTTTCAGTGGCTCAGCCGGAACATCATGTCTCTTTTCGGGACTTCCGGCCGGCGGTCGCTCCGGGCTCTTTATGACTATTGCCTGACCTTCCACCCCACGCCCTTGATGAAAGCTGTTTTCACCGGCCTTGTCTGGAGTTCCATTTTCCTCGCCCTGAGCGGGATCGGATTCGCCCTCTTCAGCCCGCGGGGCCTGTTCGGCATCTTCCTGCTTCTTCACGTTGTCGCCGGAGGAATATTCTCGGTCTGCCTGGCAGCCGATATCGTCCTCCGGGCTAAGGAATATCAGTTTGCCCTTGAGGTCCTGACCCTGGGTCGTCGATCCCTCCGGTCGTTCCTGGATGGTTTCTCTTCCCCTCTCCATCGATCCCTTCTTTACTGGGGCTTTGTCTTGGCCGGATTCATCCTTATCGTGACCGCTCTGGTCTCCATGGTTCCCTATTTCAGCTTCCGCGCCCAGCTCGCCTTCGTCGAGACCCACCGCTGGAGCGCCCTGGCTGCAGTGCTCATCGCCATGGCCTTTCTTGAAGCCGTCCTCCCCCATCCGCAAAAATGACCGAATCTCACGGAGATTCCGTGCACCGCTTCGCCCGCGAGGCCATGGGCACGATCTTCGAGGTCATGATCGCCGGCCAGGAGGCCGATTACGCGGCTCAGGCATCCGAGGCCGTATTCCGGGAGATCGAACATCTGGAAGCCCTCTTCAGCCGCTTCAACGCGACGAGCGAGGTCGGGCAGATCAACCGGCTTCACTCTGAAGAATCCCTGCGCATCAGCCCGGACACGTTCGGCTGTCTCCAGATCGCCGAGAAAGTCCGGCGCGAGACCGGCGGCGCATTCGACCTCAATTTCCGCAAATCGGGGGGATATTCAGACCGGCCTTCGTTTGACCTGATCGCCGCTGAGTCAGGTTTCCAGATCCGGTTCCACCGCGATCTCTTCCGGCGGTCGCCCGCAGGCCTCGATCTCGACCTCGGCGCCATCGGCAAAGGTTATGCGCTCGACCGGGCGGCTTCCGTTCTCGCCGAATGGAGTGTGGAAC